>NZ_CP060713.1:3249731-3559454 GCF_014395785.1 Nocardioides mesophilus
CTGGCGCTGCACGCCCGGGTCTCCGACGAGCTCGGTGTGCAGATGCCCGAGATGGATCTCGGCGGCGGGTTCGGCATCGCCTACACCACCCAGGACGACCCGGCCGACCCCGCCCAGCTGGCGACCGAGCTGACCAAGATCGTCGAGCACGAGTGCCGCGCCTTCGAGGTGCCGGTGCCGCGGCTCTCGGTGGAGCCGGGCCGGGCGATCGTCGGGCCCTCGATGTGCACCGTCTACGAGGTCGGCACCGTCAAGCAGGTCGGGCTGGACGCCGGTGCCGTGCGCACCTACGTCTCGGTCGACGGCGGCATGAGCGACAACATCCGCACCGCCCTCTACGACGCCGACTACAGCTGCACGCTGGCCTCGCGCCGGACCGGGGCGGTCCCGGTGCTCGGCCGGGTCGTCGGCAAGCACTGCGAGGCCGGGGACATCGTGGTCAAGGACGAGTTCGTGCCCGGCGACCTCGCCGCGGGTGACCTGCTGGCGGTGCCCGGCACCGGCGCCTACTGCCGCTCGATGGCCAGCAACTACAACCACGCGCTACGCCCGCCGGTGGTCGCGGTCGCCGCCGGGTTGGCGCGGGTGGTCGTGCGGCGCGAGACCGAGGACGACCTGCTCGCCACCGATGTCGGCTGACGTCTCAGGCTGCGGACGGCTCCCCCTGGGCCTGCGCGGTCGCGGCAGATGGCCCATGATGAGCCACGGAAGCGCAGCGACCGGCGCTCCGACGACGACGGAAGGACCCGGACGGTGACCAGGCCTCTGAGGCTCGCTCTGCTGGGCTGCGGATCGGTGGGCAGCCAGGTGGTGCGCCTGCTGCACGAGCAGGCCGACGACCTGACCGCCCGGGTGGGGGCGCCGATCGAGCTGGTCGGTGTCGCCGTCCGCCGTCCCGAGCTGCACCGTGACCTCGGCGGCTACCAGGTGCCCGCCGAGCTGCTCACCACCGACGCCGCCGCTCTCGTGGCGCGCGGGGACCTCGACCTGGTGGTCGAGGTGATCGGCGGGATCGAGCCGGCGCGCGCGCTGATCCTCAGCGCCCTCGAGAACGGCGCCTCCGTGGTGACCGCGAACAAGGCGCTGCTCGCCGAGGACGGCAGCACGCTTTTCGCCGCCGCGGAGAAGGCCGGGCGCGACCTCTACTTCGAGGCCTCCGTCGCCGGCGCCATCCCGATCCTGCGGCCGCTGCGCGAGTCGCTCGCCGGCGACCGGGTCCGCCGGGTGATGGGCATCGTCAACGGCACCACCAACTTCATCCTCGACAAGATGGACAGCTCGGGCACCGGCTTCGCCGAGGCGCTCGAGGAGGCCCAGGAGCTCGGGTACGCCGAGGCCGACCCCACCGCCGACGTCGAGGGCTACGACGCGGCCGCCAAGGCGGCGATCCTGGCCAGCCTGGCCTTCCACACCCGCGTCACCGCCAGCGACGTCTACCGCGAGGGCATCGCGGAGGTCAGCGCGAGCGACGTCGCCTCGGCCCGGGAGATGGGTGCCGTGGTGAAGCTGCTGGCGATCTGCGAGCTGGGGGAGGGGCGCGACGGGCCGGCCGTGGCGGCCCGGGTCCACCCGGCGATGATCCCGCGCACGCACCCGCTGGCCAGCGTCCGCGAGGCCTACAACGCGGTGTTCGTCGAGAGCGAGGCCGCCGGTCAGCTGATGTTCTACGGGCCGGGTGCGGGCGGCGCCCCGACCGCGAGCGCGGTGCTGGGCGACGTCGTGACGGTGGCGCGCAACCGGCTGGCCGACGTCCGCGGCGCGGGGGAGTCGGCGTACGCCGCCCTCGACGTGCTGCCGATGGGGCAGACCGTGACGCGCTACCACGTGGCCATCGACGTCGACGACCGCACCGGTGTGCTGGCCGCCGTCGCGCAGACCTTCGCCGAGCACGGGGTCTCGATCCGCACCGTGCGCCAGGAGGGCCACGGCGACGACGCCCAGCTCGTGGTGGTCTCGCACCGGGCCACCGACGAGGCGCTGAGCGCCACCGTCGCCGCGCTCCGCACCAAGGACTTCGTCCGCGACATCTCCTCGGTGATGCGGGTCGAGGGGGAGGAGTCGTGAGCTCGTCCCACGGCCCCGTGCCGGCGGCCGGGCCGGCACCGGCGCCCCGGCACCAGTGGCGCGGCGTGATCGAGGAGTACCGCGACCGGCTGGACCTGCCGGCCGGGACCCCGACGATCACCCTGCGCGAGGGCGGCACCCCGCTCGTGGACAGCCCGTGGCTCTCGCGCCTGACCGGCGGCGACGTCTGGCTCAAGGTGGAGGGCGACAACCCGACCGGCTCGTTCAAGGACCGCGGCATGACCGTCGCGCTCTCGGTCGCGGTCGGCGAGGGCGCGGAGGCGGTGGTGTGCGCCTCGACCGGCAACACCTCGGCCTCGATGGCGGCCTACGCCGCCCGTGCCGGGATCAAGCCGCTGGTGCTGGTCCCGCAGGGCAAGATCGCGGCGGGCAAGCTGGCGCAGGCGATCGTGCACGGCGCGCAGGTGGTGATGGTGCGCGGCAACTTCGACGACTGCCTGCGGATCTCCCGCGAGCTGGCCGAGCGGTACCCGGTGGCGCTGGTGAACTCGGTGAACCCGATGCGCCTCGAGGGGCAGAAGACCGCGGCGTTCGAGATCGTGGACTTCCTCGGCGACGCCCCGGACGTGCACGTGCTGCCGGTCGGCAACGCGGGCAACGTCTCCGCCTACTGGAAGGGCTACGTCGAGTCCCGGCACGTCGGGCAGACCACCCGCTGCCCCCGGATGCTCGGCTGGCAGGCGGCCGGCGCCGCGCCCCTGGTGGGCGGCGAGCCGGTGCGCGACCCGGAGACGGTGGCCTCGGCGATCCGGATCGGCAACCCGGCGTCGTGGCACCTCGCGGTCGCCGCCCAGCGTGAGTCCGGCGGCAGCTTCCGGGCGGTCACCGACCGGGAGATCCTCGACGCGCAGCGCGCGCTGGCGGCGCACGAGGGCGTCTTCGTCGAGCCGGCCTCCGCGGCCGGGGTGGCCGGCCTGCTCCAGGAGGTGGCGGCCGGAACGACGTACGCCGGCCAGCAGGTCGTGGTCACCGTGACCGGTCACGGGCTGAAGGACATCGACACCGCGCTGTCCACGTTCACCGAGCTCGTCGACACCGTCGTCGACCCGGACGTGGAGGCGGCCGCCGAGGCTGCCGGGCTGCGCTGATGCCGACGCTGCTCACCGGGCCGGTGACCGCGACGGTCCCGGCCACGAGCGCGAACCTGGGACCGGGCTACGACGCGCTCGGCGTGGCGCTGTCGCTGCGCGACCGGGTCACCGCCCAGGTCGTCGACGGCCCGGACGAGGTGCTGGTCACCGGTGAGGGCGCGACCACGGTGCCGCGCGACAGCACCCACCTGGTGCACCGCTCGATGCAGGCGGCGTTCGAGCACATGGGGTGCGAGACCCCCGCGCTCCGGCTGACCTGCGAGAACGTGATCCCGCACGGGCGCGGCCTCGGCTCGTCCTCGGCGGCGATCGTGGCCGGGGTCTGCCTGGCCCGCGGGCTGGTGGCGGGCGGCTCGCTGCTCATGGACGACGACGCGGTCTTCGCGCTCGCGGCCGACCTGGAGGGCCACCCCGACAACGTCGCGCCCGCCTTCTACGGCGGCTTCACCATCGCCTACGCCGAGGCCGGCCGGTTCCACGCCGTGTCCGTGGCGCTGGACCCCCGCGTCTGCGCCGTGGCGCTGGTGCCGCCGGACCCGGTGGAGACCACGGTGGCCCGTGCCCTGCTCCCCGCGGTCGTGCCGCACGCCGACGCGGCGGCGAACGCCGGGCGGGCGGCGCTGCTGGTGGCGGCGCTGAGCCGGCAGCCCGAGCTGCTGCTGGCGGCGACCGTCGACCGGCTCCACCAGGACTACCGCGAGCCCGCGATGCCGGCGTCGCTGGACCTGGTGCGGACGCTGCGTGCCGAGGGGTTGGCGGCGGTCGTCTCCGGTGCCGGTCCCAGCGTGCTGGTGCTCACCGACCTCGGGGGCGCGGCTGCCGTGGCGGCGCGTGCGCCGGCCGGTTGGCGGGCCTGGACGCTGTCGTTGGAGACCGACGGCGCCCGCGTCGAACGCTGAGCGCGAGGGGTCGGCACGGGGAAGATCCGGGCTCGTCGAGGCGTTGTGCGGTATGCCACGTCGGCCGCGGGACTAGTGCTAGGGTGCAGGTGCGCCGGTGATCGAGCGGTCACGCCGATCAGGTCCCATCGATCCGCTTCTCTCGATCCACACCACGCGCACTCCTCTTTCGCACTTGCCCCAGGGCGACTTCGGTACGACGTGCCGACTCGTCCGGCACCGCGATCGGACAACCACACTCATATGAAGGCTGACCGGGGGAACCACCTCCGACAGCCTGGACGTGGGAAGGACCTCACGTGACGGAAACGACCGCAACCCCCCCTGAGTCAGCACCGAGCAGGAAGCGCGCCGCCGGGCTCAGCGGCATGCTGCTGCCGGAGCTCAAGCAGATGGCGGGTGGTCTGGGCATCAAGGGCGCGGGCGGCATGCGCAAGAGCCAGCTCATCGATGCCATCAAGGCGGCCCAGTCCGGCGGCCAGTCCGCTGCCCCGTCGGGGCCGTCCGGTGACCAGAGCAGCGGCCCCTCCGCCGGCCGCCGGTCCGCAGGCCAGCAGCCCGAGGCCGACGGCTCGTCCCCGGTCGCCGAGGCACCTGCCAGGAGCCGCCGCGGGCGCGCCGAGCGCACCGCCGGCGAGCGCACCGGTGAGGACGCGGGCGGCTCGACCGACCAGCAGCCGCAGGACCGCGGCGACCAGGGCGACAGCCGTGGGGAGCAGCGCGGCGCACGGACCAGCACCCGCACCGAGCGGACCGACCGGAGCGAGAGCCGGGCGGACGTCCAGCCGGGCGAGCGAACCGACGACCGTGGCGACCGGGCCGACACCCGCGACAACCGCGGCGACCGGGCCGACGCCCGTGGCGAGCGCGGTGACCGGGCCGACACCCGTGGCGAGCGGACCGACAACCGTGGGGACCGGACCGACACCCGCGACAACCGTGGCGAGCGGACCGACAGCCGTGGCGACCGGGGCGACCAGGGTCGCGGCGACAACCGTGGCGACCGGACCGACAACCGTGGGGACCGGACCGACACCCGCGACAACCGTGGCGACCGTGGCGACCGGACCGAGGACCGCGGCGACCAGGGTCGCGGCGACAACCGTCACGAGCCGCGCGGGGACCGCAACGACGACGGGACCAGTCGCCGCAACCGGCGCCGCCGCGGCCGTGACCGCACCGACACCCGCGACCAGGGTCCCGGGGTGCGCAGCGACCGCAGCGATCGCGGGGACCGGAGCAACCGGGGCAGCCGCGAGCCGGACACCCAGATCCTCGAGGACGACGTGCTGGTGCCGGTGGCCGGCATCCTCGACGTGCTGGACAACTACGCCTTCGTCCGCACGAGCGGCTACCTGCCGGGCTCCGACGACGTCTACGTCTCCCTGTCGATGGTCCGCAAGCTGGGGCTGCGTCGCGGCGACGCGATCACCGGCATGGTGCGCTCCCCGCGCGAGGGTGAGCGCAAGGAGAAGTTCAACCCGCTGGTGCGCATCGACACGGTCAACGGCGCGGACCCCGAGGCCGCGAAGGGCCGCGTGGAGTTCCAGAAGCTGACCCCGCTCTACCCCTCCGAGCGGCTGCGCCTGGAGACCGAGTCGACGAACCTGATCGGCCGCGTCATCGACATCGCGGCCCCGATCGGCAAGGGCCAGCGCGGGCTCATCGTGTCGCCGTCCAAGGCCGGCAAGACGATGATCATGCAGTCGATCGCCAACTCGATCACCACCAACAACCCCGAGTGCCACCTGATGGTCGTCCTCGTCGACGAGCGTCCCGAGGAGGTCACGGACTTCCAGCGCTCGGTCAAGGGCGAGGTGATCTCCTCGACCTTCGACCGGCCGGCCAGCGACCACACCGCCGTGGCCGAGCTGGCGATCGAGCGGGCCAAGCGGCTCGTCGAGCTCGGTCACGACGTGGTCGTGCTCCTCGACGGCATCACCCGGCTCGGACGGGCCTACAACCTCGCGGCTCCCGCGAGCGGCCGGATCCTCTCCGGCGGCGTCGACTCGGCCGCGTTGTACCCGCCCAAGCGCTTCTTCGGCGCCGCCCGCAACATCGAGGACGGCGGCTCGTTGACGATCATGGCCACCGCGCTGATCGAGAGCGGCTCGAAGATGGACGAGGTGATCTTCGAGGAGTTCAAGGGCACCGGCAACATGGAGATCCGGCTGCGCCGCGACTTCGCCGACAAGCGGCTCTTCCCCGCGATCGACGCCGTGCAGTCCGGCACCCGCCGCGAGGAGCTCCTGATGAGCAAGGAGGAGCTCGCCATCGTCTGGAAGCTCCGCCGGGTGCTCTCCGGCCTCGACGGGCAGCAGGCGCTGGAGCTGCTCCTCGAGCGCCTGAAGAAGACCCACAGCAACATCGAGTTCCTCATGCAGGTCCAGAAGACGACGCCGATGGCCGGCAACAACGGCGACTGACCGCCCGGCCGCGCCCGAGCCGTCCGCGGCCCGGGCCGGGGGAGTACGTCGACCCGGCGGGTCGTTCCGGCAGCAGGAGCCGCCGGGACGACCCGTCGGTTGCGCCCGACACCGTCGGGAGCAGGACCGCGAGCGGGCAGCGTGATGCGGTGAGACGCCGGACACGTCGCTACGACACGCCTGCCGGGAATAGTTGCACCCCTCAACGACTTGAAGCCACCCATGACCCAGCTCCGCACCCCCGAGGCCACGACCGGGGACCCGACCCCGACCCTCGCGGGTGCCGCGGCGGCCACCGAGGTGGCGGCCGCACCCGATTCCCGCGCGACGGCGGGCGGGGCCCCCGGGCGTCCGGAGCCGCTCACCCGGGGCCGGCACGTGCAGCTGATCGTGGTCCTCGGGCTGCTGATCGCGCTGGGGCCGCTCTCGATCGACATGTACCTCCCGGCCTTCCCCGACATCGCGACGGACCTGTCCGCCTCGACCTCGGCGGTCCAGCTCACCCTGACCGGCATGCTCGCCGGGCTGGCCGTCGGGCAGCTGGTCATCGGGCCGCTGTCCGACGTCTTCGGTCGGCGCAGGCCGCTGCTGGCCGGGCTCGCCGTGCACCTGCTCGCCTCGCTGCTGTGCGCGATCGCGCCGACCGTGGCGGTGCTCAGCGTCGTGCGGGTGCTCCAGGGCTTCGCCGGTGCCGCGATCTCGGTGGTGGCGCTGGCCACGGTCCGTGACCTGTTCACCGGCTCGGCGGTGGCGCGGACCATGTCGCGGCTGATGCTGGTGATCGGGCTGGCCCCGATCCTGGCGCCGACGCTCGGCGGCTTCGTCCTCGCGGTCACCGACTGGCGGGGGATCTTCGTCGTCCTCGCCGGCGCCGCGCTGCTGCTGAGCGCGGTCGCGTTCTTCGGGCTGCGCGAGACGCTCCCGCCCGAGCGCCGCAGCGCCCCCGGGGTGCGCTCGACGCTGCGCACCTACCGGTCACTGTTCCGGGACCGGACCTTCGTGGCGCTGGTGCTGATCGGCGGGCTGATGTTCGCCTCGATCTTCGCCTACGTCGGCAGCGCCTCGTTCGTGCTCCAGGACGGCTACGGGCTCGACGAGCGCAGCTTCGGGCTCGTCTTCGGCCTCAACTCGCTGGCCCTCACCGTGCTGTCGCAGTTGAACCCGACGCTGATCGGCCGGTTCGGGACCGCCAACGTGCTGACCTTCGCGATCTTCATGTCGCTGGCGGCCGCGCTTGGCGTGGTCGTCACCGGTGCCAGCGGGGCCGGGGGTCTGGTCGGCGTGCTGGTGCCGCTCGGGCTGGTGCTCGGCGCGGCCGGGCTGGCGATGCCCAACACACCCGCGCTGGCGCTGACCCGGCACGGGGAGTCCGCCGGCACCGCATCGGCGCTGCTGGGCTCGGTGCAGTTCGGGATCGGGGCCATGGTGGCGCCGCTGGTCGGCCTGTTCGGTGGCACGAGCGCGGTCCCGATGGGCGCGACGATGGCCGGCGTGACCGGGCTGGCCGCGCTGCTGATGGTGCTGGTCGTGCGGCGCGACCCGTCCGTGCACCACCTCGACTGACCCGACCGACCCCGCGAGGACCGATCCCGCCGGTGCGGCGGCGGCCGCCGTACCGGGGGAGGAAAACGGGGAATTCGCGCCGGGCACGCGTTGTTTGGCACACTGTATGGCTGGTTCCGGTTCACGTCCTCGCAGCAGAGCGACGGACGACCCGGCGACTGCACCGCGAGAGGACACCATGAAGAAGGACATCCACCCGACCTACGTGGACACCCAGGTCACCTGCACCTGTGGCAACACGTTCATGACGCGCAGCACCTCGCCGAGTGGCTCGATCCACGCCGACGTGTGCGCGAAGTGCCACCCGTTCTACACCGGCAAGCAGAAGATCCTCGACACCGGCGGCCGCGTCGCCCGCTTCGAGGCGCGCTACGCCAAGAAGGACGCTGCCAAGAAGTAGCGCCCTGGAAGCGCCGGCCCCCGCACCCGATGCGGAGGCCGGCGCTTCGTGCGTCTGCGGGTCCGCCCCCTGGACGTCGTGCCCGACGGGGCCCCGTGCCTCCGGCTCGTACGACGTCCGCAGCACCACCCCACGAGGAGGAAAGCCGATGTTCGAGGCAGTCACCGGTCTGCTCGCCGAGCACCAGGAGATCGAGCAGCGGCTGGCCGACCCGTCGATCCACGCCGACCAGGGCCTGGCGAAGCGGCTCAACCAGCGCTACGCGGAGCTCTCCGCGATCGTGCGCGCGTACGACGACTGGCGGCACCTGGTCGAGGACATCGAGGCCGCCCGCGAGCTCGCCGCCGAGGACCACTCCTTCGCCGCGGAGGCTGAGGCGCTCGCGGACCGGCGCGCCGCGGCCGAGGAGCGGCTGCGGCACCTGCTGGTGCCGCGCGACGCCGCCGACGCCAAGGACGCGCTGCTGGAGATCAAGTCCGGTGAGGGGGGCGAGGAGTCGGCGCTGTTCGCCGGCGACCTGCTGCGGATGTACACCCGCTACGCCGAGCGCCGCGGCTGGAAGACCGAGCAGCTCGACGCCACCGAGTCCGACCTCGGCGGCTACAAGTCGGTCACCGTCGCGGTGAAGGCCAAGGGCACCTCCGAGCCGGGCGAGGCGCCCTACGCCCTGCTGAAGTTCGAGGGCGGCGTGCACCGCGTGCAGCGGGTCCCCGTGACCGAGTCCCAGGGCCGGGTGCACACCTCGGCAGCCGGCGTGCTCGTGATGCCCGAGGCCGAGCAGGTCGACGTCAGCATCGACGAGAACGACCTGCGCGTCGACGTCTTCCGCTCCTCGGGGCCGGGCGGGCAGTCGGTCAACACCACCGACTCCGCGGTGCGGATCACGCACCTGCCGACCGGGATCGTGGCCAGCTGCCAGAACGAGAAGAGCCAGCTGCAGAACCGCGAGCAGGCGATGCGGATCCTGCGGGCCCGGCTGCTGCAGGCGGCGCAGGAGACGGCCGCCGCGGAGGCCTCCGACGCGCGCCGCTCGCAGGTGCGCACGGTCGACCGCTCGGAGCGGATCCGGACCTACAACTTCCCCGAGAACCGGATCTCCGACCACCGCACCGGTTACAAGTCCTACAACCTCGACCAGGTGCTCGACGGCGAGCTCGAGCCGGTGGTCGACTCCTGCGTGCAGGCCGACCTCGCCTCCCGGCTGGAGGCGCTCGACCCCGCGGACGGCTCGTGAGCGCGGCCGCGGACCCGCGCACGCTGGTGCGGACGGCGGCGCGGACACTCGCGGCCGCCGGGGTGGCGAGCCCGGAGCACGACGCCGCGGAGCTGCTCGCCCACGTGCTGGGCACCAGCCGCTCGCGCCTCGCGCTGGTCGCGGACGTGGACCAGGGCCGCCAGCGGGAGTACGCCGCGCTGGTGGCCCGGCGAGCGGCCCGCGAGCCGTTGCAGCACCTGGTCGGCACCGCGGCCTTCCGCTACGTCGAGCTGGCGGTCGGCCCCGGGGTGTTCACGCCCCGGCCCGAGACCGAGCTGCTGGCCGGGTGGGGGATCGACCGGGCCCGCGAGCTCCTCGCCGCCGGCCGGACGCCGCGGGTGGTGGACCTGTGCACCGGGTCCGGGGCGATCGCCCTGGCAGTGGCCACCGAGGTGCCCGACGCGCACGTGCACGCGGTCGAGCTGAGCGAGGACGCACTGGCCTGGGCCGAGCGGAACCTCGCCGGCAGCGGCGTCGACCTGCGCCAGGGCGACATGGCCGACGCCTTCCCCGACCTGGACGGCACGGTCGACGTGGTCCTCTGCAACCCGCCCTACATCCCGCTCGAGGCCTACGAGTCGGTCGAGCCGGAGGCGCGCGACCACGATCCGGAGCTGGCGCTGTTCTCGGGCGAGGACGGGCTGGTCGCCATGCGGGTGCTCGAGCAGGTCGCCGCCCGGCTGCTGCGCACCGGGGGACACGTCGGCGCCGAGCACGCCGACCTGCAGGGCGAGCTCGCGCCCGCGGTCTTCGGATCGACCGGCCGCTGGGCCGACGTACGCGACCACCAGGATCTGGCAGGGCGTGCGCGCTACCTGACCGCCCGCCTGGCACGATGACCCCATCACGATGAGAGTCCCCGGCGGCTCCGTCGCGTCCAGCCGAGCCGGGTTCTTGAGCACCGACGGGAGGGCCCCTGCGTTGACGCAGCGCTACCGCACCACCGAGCCCGAGGAGCGGGAGGCGGGCATCGCCGCGGCCGCCCTGGCGGTCCAGCGAGGCGAGCTGGTCGTGCTGCCCACCGACACGGTGTACGGCGTCGGGGCCGACGCGTTCTCGCCGGAGGCGGTGAAGCGGCTGCTGGAGGCCAAGGGCCGCGGCCGCAGCATGCCGCCGCCGGTGCTGGTCTCCGCGGCGACCACCCTGGACGCGCTCACCGTCGGCGTCCCGGCCTACGCCCGCGCCCTGGTCGAGGAGCTCTGGCCGGGCCCGCTGACGCTGGTCTGCACCCAGCAGCCGTCGCTGCAGTGGGACCTCGGCGACACCCGCGGGACCGTGGCGGTGCGGATGCCCGACCACGAGGTGGCCCTCGAGCTGCTGGCGCGCACCGGCCCGCTGGCGGTCAGCAGCGCGAACCGCAGCGGGCTGCCGCCGGCCACCGACGCCGATGCCGCCGAGTCGATGCTCGGGGAGAGCATCTCGGTCATCGTGGACGCCGGCAGGTCGGCGGGGGAGACGCCGTCGACCATCGTCGACGTCACCGGCGCGACCGGACGGCTGCTCCGCTCCGGCGGGGTGCCGCTGGAGCGGCTGAACGAGATCGTCGAGCGGTTCGGCACCGAGATCCTGGACGAGGGGTAGCGAGATGGTCCACACCGGTGCGTGAGTACCTCACCGTCTTCCTCGTCGCCGCCGCGGTCACCTACCTGCTGGGCGTGTTCGCCCGCGAGATCGCGCTCCGCACCGGAGCGGTGGCGAAGGTCCGGGACCGCGACGTGCACGCGGTGCCGATCCCGTACTTCGGCGGGATCGCGATGCTGGGTGGCCTGGTGGCGGCGTACCTCGTCGCGGCGCGGCTGCCGTTCCTCTCCGACCCCAGCCACGAGCAGGTGTTCCGCGACGCGGCCGTGGTGCTCTTCGCGGGGGCGCTGATCTGCCTGCTGGGGGTGCTCGACGACCTCGTGGAGCTGGATGCGCTGACCAAGCTCGGCGGCCAGCTGCTGGTCGCCGGCGTGCTGGTCGCCTTCGACGTCTACTACTACTCCTTCCAGCTCCCCGGCGGGGGCCAGTTCAGCGCGGACCCGGTGCAGGGCCAGCTGGTGAGCGTGATCGTGGTGGTGGCCACCATCAACGCGGTGAACTTCGTCGACGGCCTCGACGGGCTGGCCGCCGGCGTGGTCGGCATCGGCGCCGTGGCCTTCTTCCTGTTCTCCTACAAGCTGGCCGACGCCAACGGCGAGACCCTGGCGATCACGGCGGCGCTGCTGTGCGCCGCGCTCGGCGGGGCCTGCGCCGGCTTCCTGCCGCACAACTTCTTCCCGGCACGGCTCTTCATGGGCGACTCGGGCTCGATGCTGATCGGGCTGGTGCTCTCCGGCTCCGCGCTCACCCTCACCGGACAGTTCGCCACCGTCGACATGACCCGGGGCGCCGGTGGCTCCGAGGCGAGCCTGCTGCCCACCCTGCTGCCGATCATCCTTCCGATCTCGATCCTGATCGTCCCGTTCGCGGACCTGGTGCTCGCGGTGATCCGACGCACGCGCGCCGGGCGCTCGCCCTTCGCGGCCGACAAGCAGCACCTGCACCACCGCCTGCTGGAGATCGGGCACTCCCACCGGCGCGCGGTGCTGATCATGTGGCTGTGGGCCGGGCTGATCGCCTTCGGGGGAGTCCTGGCCAGCCTCTACGCCGGCCGGGTCACGACCCTGATCCTGACGGTCTGGGTGGCGCTGACCGTGGCCCTGACCTTCCTGGTCCCGCGCGTGCAGGCCCCGCACCAGCACTCCTGAACCGGATTTCCAGCCCACCCGGACTTTGTGCTAGTTTTCACAAGCACATCGGAGGAGCCTGGCCCACAGCCATGGGGCCTCCGACCACCGCCCGTCAGACCCACAGAACGGCCGCCGACATGACGACCGCCCCGCGGATCTCCGGCTCCGGGAAACGTCCCGGCAGCATCGGTCCTGTGGTGCGCCGGGCCCTGTCGGTCACCTTCCTGATCGGCCTCGTGGCCGCCGTCGCCGGCGGTGTCCTGGGCGGTGCCCCGGCTCTCGTGGGCGCCCTCATCGGGGCCGCGATGGTGGCGCTGTTCTTCGGCCTCGGCGCGCTGGTGCTCGACGTGGTGGCCGGTCTGGCCCCGGCGATGTCGCTGCTGGTGGCGCTGATGACCTACACGCTCAAGGTGGTCCTCGTCGGCCTCACCTTCGTGGCCCTGAGCCGCTCGGGCGCGCTCGAGGGCAGCGTCGACGGCCGCTGGCTCGGCGGCACGGTGATCGCCGCCACGATCGGCTGGCTCGCCGCCCAGGTGCTCGCCAGCACCCGCGCGCGGATCCCTGTCTACGACCTCCCCGAGACCCCCGGTCCGAGCTCTGCGAGCAGCCGGGAGAGCCGTCCCGGACGAGGCCCCGGGGGCGTCTCGGGACCGACCCGGGCGAGTGCGCGATGACCGGCCCCGGCTGCTATTGTCCGGAGCGCGATGTCACCGCGACTGCCCTCCTCACCCTCCGGCGGCGACGCTTCCCAGGACACGCCGCAGGGCGACCCCTGGCACGCGTTCGGCTATCTCGTCTCGGGGGTGCTGATGTATGGCGTCCTCGGATGGCTAGCGGACCGGTGGCTGGGCACCTCCTTCGTGGTGGTCGTCGGGATCCTGTTCGGTGCCGGCCTGGGGATCTACATGACGTTCGCGCGCTTCAACCGGCCGTGGGCTCTCGCAGACCAGGCTCGTCCGGGGCGAGGATCGTCCGGCCGGCAGGAGCGTCACCAGCACCAGGCAGGCCAGCACCAGCAGGACCCCCACGTGAACGAGCACCACGAGATCTGATGCAGATGACACAGGAGACGCCGTGAGTTTTGTCGGGACGACGTCGGTTCGCGCCGAGGGGTTCACGCCCCCGGGGCCCGGCGACTTCAACCTGCCCCCGATCGGCCCGGACAACACCTTCGAGTTCCTCGGGCAGTCGATGTACGCCGGCGTCACCAAGCCGATGCTGCAGCTCGTCCTGGCCGCCGTGCTGATGTTCGTGGTCTTCCGCGCCGCCTCGGCCAAGCGGGCGATGGTGCCGAACCGGCTGCAGTTCGCCGGCGAGGCGATGTACGGCTTCGTCCGCAACTCGATGGCCCGCGACATCATCGGCAGCCGCGACTTCATGCGGTTCGTGCCCTACCTGTTCGCCCTCTTCTTCTTCATCCTGCTCAACAACCTCTTCGCCACGATCCCGTTCATCCAGTTCCCGACGTTCTCGCGGGCCGGCATGGTCTACGGGCTGGCGGCGCTGAGCTGGGTGATCTACAACGTCGCCGGCATCAACAAGCACGGTTTCGTCGGCTACCTCAAGCTGCAGACCGTGCCGGCCGGGATCAAGGGCCCGATGCTGCTCCTGCTGGTGCCTCTCGAGTTCATGTCGAACATCGTGGTGCGGCCGGTCACGCTGGCCCTGCGTCTGTTCGCCAACATGCTCGCCGGCCACCTGCTGCTGATCCTGTTCGCCCTCGGCGGCGAGTACCTCCTCTTCGAAGCGGCCGGTGCGGTCAGGCCCGTCGGGCTGCTCGCCTGGCTGCTCTTCATCGCGATCGCGTTCCTGGAGCTGCTGGTGCAGTTCCTGCAGGCCTACGTGTTCGTCCTGCTCAACGCCATGTACATCTCCGGTGCTCTCGCTGACGAGCACTGAGACTTTCCAAAGAGAAATAACCGAAAGGAACCATCGCCATGACTGGTGATCTCAACGGCAACCTGAACATGATCGGCTACGGCCTCGCCGCGATCGGTCCGGGTGTCGGTATCGGACTGATCTTCGCCGCCTACATCAACGGCGTCGCTCGTCAGCCGGAGGCCCAGAGCCGCCTGCAGTCGATCGCCATCCTGGGCTTCGCGCTCGCCGAGGCGCTCGCGATCATCGGTATCGCCCTCGCGTTCGTCCTCTGACCTGACTGACCTGACAAAGGACCTGAGTCCATGGACGTGATCACCCTTGCGGCGGAGGAGAAGCTCAACCCGCTGATCCCGCACCCGATCGAGATCGTGCTGTCCCTGGTCGTCTTCGGTCTGCTCTACCTCGCGGTCAAGAAGTGGGTCGTACCCAACTTCGAGAAGACCTTCGCCGACCGGACCGCCGCCATCGAGGGCGGTCTCAGCGCGGCCGAGACGAAGCAGGCCGAGGCCGACGCCCGGCTCGCCGAGCTCGAGAAGCAGCTCGGCGACGCCCGGCACGAAGCCGCGCGCATCCGTGAGGATGCGCGGGAGCAGGGCGCGACGATCATCGCCGAGATGCGGGAGCAGGCCCAGGCCGAGGCAGCCCGCATCGTCGAGCACGCGCACAGCCAGATCGAGGCGGAGCGTCAGCAGGCCGTGACCTCGCTGCGCACCGAGGTGGGTTCGCTCGCCACCTCGCTGGCCGGACGCATCGTCGGTGAGTCGCTCGACGACGAGGCTCGCCAGAGCCGGGTCGTGGAGCGCTTCCTCGCCGAGCTCGAGGCGGAGCAGGCGTCCCAGAGCCCGAACGGGGCCCTGTGATGCGTGGCGCTTCCGCGGAGTCCGTGGCGACGCTGACCGAGGCCCTCGAGGCCACGGTCGACGCCGGCGCGGACGCCACCCGGCTCGCCGACGACCTCCTCGGGGTCGCCGCGATCCTGCGTCGGGAGGCCGGCCTGCGCCGGATCGCCACCGACGTCTCGATCGCTCCCGCAGCCAAGTCGGACCTGGTCCGACAGGTCTTCGGCTCGCAGCTCGCCCCGGCGTCGCTCGACCTCGTGGCGCAAGCCGCGGGTCGGCGCTGGGCAGGCAGCCGGGACCTCGGCGACGCCCTCGAGAAGCTCGGGGTGATCGCCGTGGTGCGCGGGGCCGACGACGCCGGCCAGGCCGACGCGCTCGAGGACGAGCTCTTCGGGTTCTCCCGGCTGGTCTCGCAGAACCCCGAGCTGCGCGACGCTCTCTCCGACCCGGCCCGTTCGGCGGAGGACAAGCGGACGCTGCTGCACGGCCTGCTCGAGGGCCGCGTCACCGCCGCGACCATGCGGCTGGCGGAGCAGTCGGTCGCCGGCTTCCACCGCACGGTGGCGGTCGCCCTCGAGGAGTACCAGAAGGTCGCCGCCCAGCACCGCAACCGGCTCGTCGCCACCGTCCGGGTGGCACGCGAGCTTCCCGCCGCGGACGAGCAGCGTCTCCAGGGTGCGTTGGCACGCCAGTACGGCAAGCCCGTGCACCTCAACGTCGTGGTCGACCCCCGGGTCGTCGGCGGCATGAGTGTCGAGATCGGTGACGACGTCATCGACGGGACCGTGTCCAGCCGCCTCGACGAGGCCCGCCGCCGGCTCGCCGGCTGAGGCCCCCAGCCACACCGCCCAGCAACAGAGCACCGAATCCAAGAGAGCAGGGAAGAACATGACGGAGCTTTCGATCCGTCCGGACGAGATCCGGGACGCGCTGCAGCGCTTCGTGTCCGACTACAAGCCGGAGACCGCCAGCCGCGAAGAGGTCGGCACCGTGGCAGAGGCCGGTGACGGCATCGCCCGTGTCACCGGGCTGCCGTCCGTCATGGCCAACGAGCTGCTCGAGTTCGAGGACGGGACTCTCGGCATCGCCCTGAACCTCGACACCCGCGAGATCGGCGTCGTCGTGCTGGGTGACTTCGAGAAGATCGAGGAGGGTCAGGCGGTGCGTCGCACCGGGGAGATCCTCTCGGTGCCGGTCGGCGAGGGCTACCTCGGCCGCGTGGTCGACCCGCTCGGCACCCCGATCGACGGTCTCGGCGAGATCCAGACCGACGGTCGTCGTGCCCTGGAGCTGCAGGCGCCCGGTGTGATGTCGCGCAAGTCCGTGCACGAGCCGCTCGCCACCGGCATCAAGGCGATCGACGCGATGACCCCGATCGGTCGCGGTCAGCGTCAGCTGATCATCGGCGACCGCGCGACGGGCAAGAGCACGATCGCGATCGACACGATCATCAACCAGAAGCAGAACTGGGAGTCCGGCGACCCCACGAAGCAGGTGCGCTGCATCTACGTCGCCATCGGCCAGAAGGGCTCGACCATCGCCTCCGTGCGGGGCGCGCTCGAAGAGGCCGGCGCGCTGGAGTACACCACCATCGTGGCCTCGCCCGCCTCGGACTCCGCCGGCTTCAAGTACCTCGCCCCCTACACCGGCTCGGCCATCGGTCAGCACTGGATGTACGACGGCAAGCACGTCCTGATCGTCTTCGACGACCTGACCAAGCAGGCCGAGGCCTACCGCGCCGTGTCGCTGCTGCTGCGCCGGCCGCCGGGCCGCGAGGCCTACCCCGGTGACGTGTTCTACCTGCACAGCCGGCTGCTGGAGCGTTGCGCCAAGCTCTCCGACGAGCTCGGCGCCGGCTCGATGACCGGCCTGCCGATGGTCGAGACGAAGGCAAACGACGTGTCGGCGTACATCCCGACCAACGTCATCTCGATCACCGACGGCCAGATCTTCCTGCAGTCGGACCTGTTCGCCGCCAACCAGCGGCCGGCGATCGACGTGGGTGTCTCGGTGTCCCGCGTGGGTGGCGCCGCCATGACCAAGGCGGTCAAGAAGGTCACCGGCTCGCTCAAGGTCGACCTCGCGCAGTTCCGCGCGATGGAGGCCTTCGCGATGTTCGCCTCGGACCTCGACGCGGCCTCGCGCCAGCAGCTCGACCGTGGTGCGCGGCTGATGGCGCTGCTCAAGCAGCCGCAGTACTCCCCGTACCCGGTCAACGAGATGACCGCGTCGCTGTGGACCGGGACCACCGGTCGGCTCGACCGTGTCCCGGTGGAGGACGTGCTGCGCTTCGAGAGCGAGTTCCTCGACTACCTCAAGCGCGAGCACAGCGGCATCATGTCCACCATCGCGGAGACCAACGACTTCACCGACGACACCGCGGAGGCGCTGGAGAAGGCCTACGACTCCTTCCTCGACCAGTTCGAGACCTCCGAGGGGCAGTCGATCAAGCCGGGCCGCGAAGAGGTCGAGGCGCTGCCGGCCGACGAGGTCGAGCAGGAGCAGATCGTCAAGCAGAAGCGGGGCTGACCCAATGGCAACCTCAGTGCGTGAGCTACGTGCACGGACCAAGTCCGTCACGTCGATGAAGAAGATCACGCGCGCCATGGAGCTCATCGCTGCCTCCCGGATCATCAAGGCGCAGCAGCGGGCCCAGGCGGCAGCGCCGTACGCCCGTGAGCTGACCCGCGCGGTCTCGGCGGTGGCGACGTACTCCAACGTGGAGCACGCCCTCACCACCGAGCCGGAGAACCCCAAGCGCGCCGCGATCCTGGTGATCACCAGCGACCGCGGGCTTGCGGGGGCCTACTCCTCCAGCGTGCTCAGGGAGGCCGACCGACTCGCGGAGAAGCTCCGCGGCGAGGGCAAGGAGGTCGACTCCTACATCGCCGGACGCAAGGGTCAGGCCTACTTCAGGTTCCGCAACCGTCCGGTCGCGGCGTCCTGGAGCGGAGCCTCCGACCAGCCGACCTACGACCTGGCCCGGGAGATCGGCGAGGCGCTGATCGAGGCGTTTCTCGCCGGGGAGGACAACCCGGAGATCGAGCTGCGCGACGGTGCCGGCGAGGTCGACGAGGTCCACGTGGTCTACACGCGGTTCCGGTCGATGCTGACCCAGGAGCCCACCGCGACCCGGCTGCTGCCGCTGGAGATCGTCGAGGGGGAGGCGCCGGTCTCGAAGGAGGAGGTGCTGCCGCTCTACGAGTTCGAGCCCAGCGCCGCCGAGGTGCTCGACTCGCTGCTGCCGCGCTACGTCCAGAGCCGGATCTACTTCGCCATGCTGCAGGCGGCCGCCTCCGAGCTGGCCGCCCGCCAACGGGCGATGAAGGCGGCGACGGACAACGCCGATGAGCTCATCAAGAAGTACACACGGTTGGCCAACCAGGCCCGCCAGGCCGGAATCACACAGGAAATCAGCGAGATCGTCGGTGGCGTGAACGCGCTCGCCGATGCGACTGCCGGGAGTGAGTGAACACAAATGACTGCCACTGTTACCGAGAACCGCGCGGACCAGTCCGCCGGTGGGGTGGGTCGCATCGCACGCGTGATCGGCCCCGTCGTCGACATCGAGTTCCCCGTCGACAACATGCCCGAGATCTACAACAAGCTCGAGGTGAACGTCGAGCTGAGCGGTGAGAGCTTCACCCTGCCGCTCGAGGTCGCCCAGCACATCGGCGACGGCATGGTCCGCGCCATCTCGCTGAAGCCGACCGACGGCCTGGTCCGCGGCGCGCCGGTGCAGGACACCGGCGGCCCGATCACGGTCCCCGTGGGTGACATCACCCTGGGTCACGTCTTCAACGCCACCGGGGACTGCCTGAACCTCACCGAGGGCGAGACCTACGAGGTCAACGAGCGGTGGGGCATCCACCGCAAGTCGCCGGCGTTCGACCAGCTCGAGTCGAAGACCCAGATGTTCCAGACCGGCATCAAGGTCATCGACCTGCTGACGCCGTACGTCGAGGGCGGCAAGATCGGCCTCTTCGGCGGCGCCGGCGTCGGCAAGACCGTGCTGATCCAGGAGATGATCGCCCGCGTCGCGAAGGACCACGGCGGCGTGTCCGTGTTCGCCGGCGTGGGGGAGCGCACCCGTGAGGGCAACGACCTGATCGTCGAGATGGAGGAGGCCGGCGTCATCGGCCAGACCGCCCTCGTGTTCGGCCAGATGGACGAGCCGCCGGGCACCCGGCTGCGCGTCGCGCTGTCCGCGCTGACGATGGCGGAGTACTTCCGCGACGTGCAGAAGCAGGACGTGCTGTTGTTCATCGACAACATCTTCCGCTTCACCCAGGCCGGTTCCGAGGTGTCGACGCTGCTCGGCCGGATGCCGTCCGCGGTGGGCTACCAGCCCAACCTCGCCGACGAGATGGGTGTGCTCCAGGAGCGCATCACCTCCACGCGCGGTCACTCGATCACCTCGATGCAGGCGATCTACGTGCCGGCTGACGACTACACCGACCCCGCCCCGGCCACGACGTTCGCGCACCTGGACGCCACCACGGAGCTGTCGCGCGAGATCGCCTCGCTCGGCATCTACCCCGCGGTGGACCCGCTGACGTCGACCTCGCGGATCCTCGACCCGCGCTACATCGGCGAGGCTCACTACAACACCGCGGTCCGGATCAAGCAGATTCTCCAGCGCAACAAGGAGCTGCAGGACATCATCGCGATCCTCGGTGTGGACGAGCTCTCCGAGGAGGACAAGGTCATCGTCTCCCGGGCCCGTCGGATCCAGCGGTTCCTCTCGCAGAACACCTACGTCGCCAAGCAGTTCACCGGCATCGAGGGTTCGACGGTGTCGATCGAGGACACCATCGAGGGGTTCACCAAGATCGCCGACGGCGACTTCGACCACGTCGCCGAGCAGGCGTTCTTCATGTGCGGTGGGCTCGACGACGTCGAGCGCAAGTGGTCCGAGATCCAGAAGAGCCTGTGACCCGCTCCCGGCACGCCCACGGCGCCGTCCCACCCCCGGGTGGGTCGCGCCGGGGCGCGCCGGGACCCAGAGAGGAATGCGCATGAGCGACTCCGTGATGCAGGTGGAGCTGGTGGCGGCCGACCGCCTCGTGTGGTCGGGCGAGGCCTCGATGGTCATCGCTCGCACGACCGAGGGCGACGTCGGCATCCTGCCGAACCACGCCCCGATGCTCTCCACGATGGTGGACGGGATCGTCGACGTCACCACCGCGGACGGCGAGACCTGGATCGCCGCCGTGGACGCGGGCTTCCTGTCCGTGGCCAACAACCGGATCTCGATCCTGTCCGAGCACGCCGAGATGTCCCACGACATCGACCTCGAGCGGGCCCGCGCCGACCTCGACCGCGCCAAGCAGGCGGGCGAGCTGCTCAACGAGCCCGAGGAGCGTGCCCAGGCCGCGTGGGCGGAGGCCCGGATCCGGGCCGCCGAGAAGGCGTCCTGAGGAGTCGGATCACACAGACCATGACCAGGTCATGACCGGGCCATTCGGACCCGAGGGGCGATAGATGGCGTGGTGGCAGTGGCTGGTCGACTCCGCCGGGCTCGTCCTGCTGCTCGTCTTCGGCTACGGGCTCTGGCTGGTCATCCGCCGTCGGTGGATCTCTCGGAACGGCGGCACCTTCGAGTTCAGCGTCCGCGTCCGGTCCGGAAGGGCCGGACGCGGATGGATTCTCGGCGTGGGTCGCTACTCCGGTGGCGACCTCGAGTGGTTCCGGGTGTTCTCGGTCTCCCCGCGGCCCAAGAAGGTCTTCAGGCGCGCCGACCTGTCCTACGTCGGCCGTCGCGACCCGGGTGGGGTCGAGGCGTACTCGTTGTACTCCGGCCACGTGGTGGTCTCCTGCAAGACCCCTAAGGGGCTCGTCGAGGTGGCCATGAGCCCCGAGGCGCTGACCGGCTTCCTGGCCTGGCTCGAGGCGGCCCCACCGGGGCAGCGCAACCGCCAGCGCTGAGCCGAGCCCTTCCGGCCGCCGGCCAGGTGTTCACTTCACTCCCCGCTGACCCTACGTTGGCCTCATGCGGGTCGAGGACGTCGCGAGGATCGAGCTGGGGTCGTTCGTCCGCCCCCCGGAAGAGACCGGCACGGCCGACTACAGGGTCGAGACCGTGCTCGGGTACGTCGCCCGGACGCCGGCCGGGATGCTGCTGCTCGACACCGGTCTGGGAGAGACCGACCAGGAGACGGAGCGCTGGTACCGCCCCCGACGGGTCCAGATCCACGAAGCGCTGCGCCGGGTCGGTCTGACGGTGGAGGCGATCGACCTGGTCGTCAACTGTCACCTGCACTTCGACCACATCGGCGGCAACCCGGCGTTCCCCGGTCGGCCCCTGCTCTGCCAGCGTCGCGAGCTGGAGACCGCGCACACCGGTGAGTACACGGTTCCTGCCCTCGTCGACTTCCCCGGCGCGCGCTACGAGCTGCTCGACGGCGAGGCCGAGGTTGCGCCCGGCGTCCATGTGATCCCGACGCCGGGGCACGTGGCCGGCCACCAGTCGATCGTCCTCGAGTGCGAGGACGGCTCCCTCGTGCTGGCGGGGCAGGCCCACGACATCGCCTCCCAGTGGTCGGCCGACGTCATGGCGGCCCGCGCCACCCGGCTCGGGCACGAGCCACCCCTCCCGCTCCCGAGCTCGTGGATGGAGCGACTCCTCGAGTTCGATCCCCGACGCGTCGTCTTCGCGCACGACCACGCCGTCTGGATGCCCTGACCTGCGGGCTCTGTGGCGGACACGACGCGCGCGCGGTCCCTGGTGGACCCAGCGCCACTGTGATGGGATGGAGCGTGGCACCGCTGACGGACTGGGAGTCGTGGCACGACGCCTACGAGGACCCGGACTCCCTGCTCTCCGAGCGGCTCCGGGTGGTGCAGCAGCACATCAGCGAGTGGCTCGATGCGCGGCCGGGGGAGGTCACCGTGGTGAGCGCGTGCGCCGGGGACGGCCGTGACCTTCTCGGGGTGCTCCAGGGGAGAGCGGACCGCCGGCGGGTCCGCGCGACCCTGCTCGAGGCCGACCCCGGGATCGCCCGGCGTGCTGCTGAGACCGTCCATGCGCTCGGCCCGGCGGACATCGAGGTGCGGTGCACCGACGCGGGAATCACGACTGCGTACGCCGGGGCCGTCCCGGCCGACCTGGTCCTGCTCTGCGGGATCTTCGGCAACGTGGCCGACGAGGACGTGCAGCGCACCGTCGCTGCTGCCGCGCAGCTCTGCAAGACCGGGGCCCGCGTGATCTGGACGCGGCACCGTCGGGCCCCTGACCTCACCCCGCAGATCCGTGCCTGGTTCGTCGAGCACCACTTCGCGGAGGAGCACTTCGTCGCTCCGCAGCACGGGACCTACTCGGTGGGGGTCCAGCGTTTCCTCGGCGATCCGGAGCCGCTGGAGCCTGACAGGCGACTCTTCTCGTTCAACAAGTGAGGGCGCCACGTGTGTCGCCGGTCACCGGTCCGCGCCGTTCCCGGCCACCGGGCAGGACTCGCCGCGGTGGCAGCAGCCGCTGCGGCTAGGGCGCACCTGCGGCGAGGTCCTCGTAGATCGCCTCGCGCTCCTTCGACGCCACCGAGTCGGCGACGAAGACCGCGAAGGAGTCCTGGTCGGACCGGACTCCCAGGACCTTCGTCGGTGGGTAGCCACTGAACGTCCACGTCGTGACCGTGTGCGGGGACGCGGGGAAGACCGGACCGGCAGCCTCCGAGCCGACGTCCTGACACTCGGCCTCCTCCGCCGACGCGTGCTTGCGGGCCTGACGGTCGGAGTACCCGTGCGAGGTGTAGACGATGCCGTCCGCCCGGAGCTGTGCTGAGCAGTCGACGGCCGCCGTCGGCTCCCCGGTGTCAGACGAACAGCCGCCGACTGCGGCAGCCGCCACCGTCATCACGCAGACACATGCGACTCGCAGCAGGCCGTTCAGAAGAGAGGTCACGCCACTAGGACGTCGCCCTCGCGCGTTCGGTTCCCGCCACTCGTGCCGGCTCGCGCTGACCCGCTCGCTGCGCTCGCTCTCACCGCTCCCCGCGGTGCTGACGGGCGGCTCGCGCCGACCCGCTCGCTGCGCTCGCTCTCAGCGCTCCCCGCCGGGGGTCCAGAGCACGTCGCCGGCCTCCCGGTTGGCGTGCCGGGCGAGGATGAACAGCAGGTCCGAGAGCCGGTTGAGGTACTTGATCGCGGCGACGTTCATGGTCTCGCCGTGCTGCTCGTACGCCGCCCACGCCGCCCGCTCCGCACGTCGCACCACCGTGCGGGCCACGTGCAGCAGGGCCGCCCCCGGCGTGCCGCCGCTGAGGATGAACGAGCGGAGGTTCGGCAGGTTCTCGTTGTAGGCGTCGCACCAGGCCTCCAGCCGGTCGACGTACGCCTCCTCGATCCGCAGCGGCGGGAACTCCGGGTTCTCCACGACCGGGGTGCAGAAGTCGGCACCGACGTCGAAGAGGTCGTTCTGGACCGTCGTCAGGACCTTGACCACGTCCTCGTCGAGCCCACCCAGGGCCACCGCCGCACCGATCTGGGCGTTCGCCTCGTCGACGTCGGCGTAGGCATGCAGCCGCAGGTCGTTCTTCGTCGTCACGCTCATGTCGCCCAGGCGGGTCTCGCCGGCATCGCCGGTGCGGGTGTAGATGCGGGTGAGGTTGACCATGCCCTCAGCCTAGGCCCCGGCACCCGACCCGGCGGGACGGCCGTGGTCGGCGGGCTGCCCCGACGTCGTCCACGTCTACGATCGTCCTCGATGGAAGGCTTCCAGGTCGTCTCCGACGGTCCGCACACAGCTCCCCTGCACGGCTCCGTCCACGTCGGCGGAGCCAAGAACAGCGCCCTGAAGCTGATGGCCGCCACGCTGCTGGCCGCCGGACGCAGCACCCTCACGAACGTGCCCGACATCCTCGACGTGCACGTGATGGGACGGTTGCTGGAGGAGCTCGGCTGCACCGTCACCGTCGAGCACCCCGACGGTGCGCCGGGATCGTCGGGGACGGTCATCGTCGACGTGCCCGAGCAGCTCGGCCACGAGGCGCCGTACGACCTGGTCCGCCGGTTGCGCGCCTCGATCACCGTCCTCGGACCGTTGGTCACCCGGTGCGGCCGGGCACGGGTCGCGCTGCCCGGCGGCGACAACATCGGCTCGCGCGGGCTGGACATGCACATGACCGGGCTCCGCGAGCTCGGTGCGACGGTCGGGGTCGAGCACGGGTACGTCGTCGCCGACGCCGGGGCGGGGCTCCGCGGAGGCAACCTCTGGCTCGACTTCCCCAGCGTCGGGGCGACCGAGAACCTGCTGATGGCCGCGGTGCTGGCGCACGGCACGACGGTCATCGACAACGTGGCACGCGAGCCGGAGATCATCGACCTGTGCCAGATGCTGCAGGCCATGGGCGCCCTGATCGACGGGGTCGGCACCTCGACGCTCACCATCGAAGGCGTCACCGCGCTGTCGCCCGTGGAGCACACGACCGTGAGCGACCGCATCGTCGCCGGCACCTGGGCCTTCGCCGTCGCCCTCGCCGGCGGCGACCTCACAGTGGTCGGCGGCCGGGCCCGGCACCTCGACATCGTGCTCGACAAGCTGGTCGCGGCCGGCGGCCACGTGGACGCCGACGAGCACGGCTTCCGGGTCTGCGTCGACAAGCGGCTCACCTCCTTCGACGTCGTGACGCTGCCCTACCCCGGCTTCCCGACGGACCTGCAGCCGTTCGCGATGGCGCTCGCCGCGGTCAGCGGTGGCACGGCGATGATCACCGAGAACGTCTTCGAGGCCCGGTTCATGTTCGCCCAGGAGCTGGCCCGGCTCGGGGCGGACCTGCGCACCGACGGGCACCACGCCGTGGTCCGGGGCACGACGGTCCTCTCCGGCGCGCCCGTGGTCGCCCACGACATCCGGGCCGGTGCGGCGCTGGTGCTCGCCGGTCTGGCCGCGCAGGGCACCACGACCGTCGCGGACGCCCACCACATCGACCGGGGGTACCCACGGTTCGCCGAGACCCTCGCCGGCCTCGGTGCCCGGGTGTCCCGGGTGCCGCTCCAGGAGCCCGCCGACTGAGCCCGCGGGTTGCGAGTTGGTTACGAGACCGGCGAGTTTCGGCGCGGCTGCAACCTTTCGGCTGTGATCCGCGTCATAGTGGGTACACGGTGGTCGTCGGGGGACCGCCAGGCTGAGGTGGAGACTATGGACGTGACGGTCCGCGGTGACACGATCGCACTCTTCGGACGGCTCGACGGCCGTTCCACGGCGCAGGTTCGCGACCTGCTGCACCAGACACTCGAGCAGCATCTCGACGTGGTGGTCGACCTCTCCCACGTGGACTCCGTCGACGTGACCGGGCTGACCATGCTGGCCGCGACCAGCAAGCTGCTCGAGCGCGAGGGCCGCATGCTGCTGCTGCGCGGCTGCAGCCCGGCACTGCGGCGGGTGATCGCCTTCACCCGGATGCGGAGCCTGCTGCAGGTCGAGGCCTCGGCGGAGACCGCCTGAGGCCGATCAGCGCCACCACGAAGCCGATGGCGCTGCCGACCGCGGCGATCCCGAGCAGGATCCTGGTGACCAGCTCCCAGGTGGAGGAGCCGTCGAAGTCGAACGGGAACACCCGCCACATCGCCACGATCGCGGCCAGCCCGACACCGGTGGTCAGCATGGTGCCGAAGCTCTTGAGCCAGGCCGGGTCGCGGAGCAGGTAGACCAGGTTCGTCAGCAGCCCGGCCAGGATCGAGGCGTTGACGAAGCCGACCACCCGTTCGGTGTCCGCGGTGAGGAACGGGACGGCGTCCCAACCCGGCCACAGGTTGACGAGGACGAGCAGGACCGCATTGACCAGGGCTCCGACGCCGTAGCCGACACGACGCGCGCCGGCAGGGGCGGCGGCTGACCCGGCGGCGTGCGTCATCGGGGTCTCCTGGTCTGAAGCATCGCTCTCACGCTAGGCAGCGCGGCGCGGGTCGCTGGAGGGGCGAAGGTCACCGGAGCCCCGGCCGAGCCGGCCGAGCGGGTGATCGGTCCGGTGTGACCTACTTGGCAGAGTGGCACAGTTCACAAGCAGGTTACCGACGGGTTCGGGCCGCCGTACGCTCCCTGCATGAGCCAGCAGCCCGGCCCCGTCGCCGCCGACGCGCCCCACGTGAAGGACCGGCCGTGGGTGATGCGGACCTACGCCGGGCACAGCTCGGCGACGGAGTCGAACCTGCTCTACCGCCGCAACCTCGCCAAAGGGCAGACCGGGCTCTCGGTCGCCTTCGACCTGCCCACCCAGACCGGCTACGACCCGGACTCCCCGCTGGCACGCGGGGAGGTCGGCAAGGTGGGGGTCCCGGTCCCGCACCTCGGTGAGATGCGACGGCTGTTCGAGGACATCCCGCTGACCGCGATGAACACCTCGATGACGATCAACGCGACCGCCATGTGGCTGCTCGCGCTCTACCAGGTGGTGGCCGAGGAGCAGGTCGCCGACGGCGGCACCCTGGGCGAGGAGCAGCTGGCGCAGGTGCACGGCCAGCTGGCCGGCACCACCCAGAACGACATCATCAAGGAGTACCTCTCCCGGGGCACGTACGTGTTCCCGCCCGAGCACTCGATGCGGCTGACCAGCGACCTGATCGCCTACACCGTCAACCACATCCCGAAGTGGAACCCGATCAACATCTGCAGCTACCACCTGCAGGAGGCGGGGGCGACCCCCACGCAGGAGCTGGCCTACGCGCTGACCACCGCGATCGCCGTCCTGGACGCGGTGCGCGGCTCGGGCCAGGTGAAACCCGAGGACTTCCCGACGGTGGTCGGCCGGATGTCGTTCTTCGTCAACGCCGGCGTCCGGTTCGTCGAGGAGACCTGCAAGATGAGGGCCTTCGTCCGGCTCTGGGACGAGATCACCCGGGAGCGCTACGGCGTCGAGGACGAGAAGCTGCGCCGCTTCCGCTTCGGGGTGCAGGTGAACTCGCTGGGGCTGACCGAGGCGCAGCCGGAGAACAACGTCCAGCGCATCGTGCTCGAGATGCTGGGCGTCACCTTGTCGAAGAACGCGCGGGCGCGGGCGCTGCAGCTGCCCGCCTGGAACGAGGCGCTGGGCCTGCCCCGGCCCTGGGACCAGCAGTGGTCGCTGCGGCTCCAGCAGGTGCTGGCCTTCGAGTCCGACCTCCTCGAGCACGAGGACATCTTCGACGGCTCCCACGTCATCGAGGCGAAGGTCGCCGAGCTCGTCGCCGGAGCGCGGGAGGAGATCGACCGGGTGCAGGCGATGGGTGGCGCGATCGCCGCCGTGGAGTCGGGCTACATGAAGCAGGCCCTGGTCTCCTCGCACGCGGCCCGGCGGGCCCGGATCGAGTCCGGCGCGGAGAAGGTGGTCGGCGTGAACGCCTTCGAGACCACCGAGCCGTCGCCGCTGACCGCCGACCTGGAGACCGCCGTCCAGACCGCCGACCCCGAGGCAGAGGCGTCCGCGCTGGCTGGCCTGCGAGCCTGGCGGGAACAGCGCGACCAGGCGGCGGTCGACGCCGCCCTGGCCCGGCTGGTCGCCGACGCGAAGGGCGACGCCAACCTGATGGAGGCCACGTTGGCCGCCGCCCGCGCCGGCGCCACCACGGGGGAGTGGGCGGGTGCGCTGCGCGGGGTGTTCGGCGAGTTCCGTGCCCCCACCGGCGTCTCGGGCGCGATCGGCGTGGCCGAGGCCGGTGCCGACCTGACCCGCGTCCGGCAGGACGTCCGCCGTACCGGGGAGGAGATCGGCGGCCGCCTGCGGCTGCTGGTCGGCAAGCCCGGGCTCGACGGACACTCCAACGGGGCCGAGCAGGTCGCCGTCCGGGCGCGGGACGCCGGCTTCGAGGTGGTCTACCAGGGGATCCGGCTCACCCCCGAGCAGATCGTCGCCGCTGCGGTGGCCGAGGACGTGCACTGCGTCGGGCTCTCGATCCTCTCCGGGTCGCACATGGAGCTGGTGCCGGCCGTGCTCGACGGGCTGCGCGCGCACGGCCTCGACGACCTGCCGGTGATCGTCGGCGGCATCATCCCGCCTGCCGACGCGGCCCGACTCAAGGAGCTCGGCGTCGCGGCTGTGTTCACCCCCAAGGACTTCGGGCTGACCGAGATCATGGCCGGCATCGTCGCCACCATCCGGTCCGCGCACGGGCTCGACTGACCCCCCCTCTCACCGAAGCCGCCGCAGGACGCGTCGGGCGAGGTGTCCAGGGACCGGTCCACCGATGTTTCCGATCCCTCCGGGGAGGAGAAAAGGAAGTTCCCGCTCTACGCCGTTGTTCGGGCCGTGGGTCGGGGTCCTCAGGCCGAGGGCGGGGTCGGCCGACCAAAGCAGAATGTGGGGCCACTGGACGTGGGCGCAACGACGTGCTCCTCCGCGCGTGCGGAGTCGTTCGAGCGCACCCTGCCACCGCTGCCCTCCAGCGTCTCCGAGGCGCGGCGTCTCTTCCGTGACCTGCTCCGGGGGGCCGTGGTCGAGGAGCTGGTCGACAACGTCGCGGTGGTGGTCAGCGAGCTGGTCACCAACGCCATGCTGCACGCCGGCACTCCGATCGTCGTGGTCGGCCGGATCGTCGGCGACCGGGTCCGCGTCGAGATCGCCGACGGCAGCCAGCACCTGCCGATGCCGCGCCGATACGCCCCCACCGCCGGCACCGGTCGGGGACTCATGCTGATCGAGCAGCTCGTCGACAGCTGGGGCGTGGAGCATCACGCCACCGGCAAGACCGTGTGGTGCCTGCTCTCCGCGGACGGCGGTACGGCGGCGCGCGCCGAACCGTCCTGGACCTCGTCCGACCCGCTGGCCGTCCGGGTCGCCCCCGGGAGCGAGCACGACGGGGTGACCGTCCGGCTGCTCCGGATGCCGCTGCTGCTGCACGAGGCCTGGCGCGAGCACGCCGAGGCGCTGCTGCGCGAGTGCCTGCTGGCCTCCCTCGACAGCCTCGACGACCTCGCCGGCACCGGTGACCTCGACGCCATCCAGGTCCATGCCGACGCCACGGACGCGGTCGCCCTGCTCGAGGAGCAGGTCCCCGCCGCGGACGTGGACATGGACCCGGCCCGGCTGATGGCCGGTGCGACCGAGCCGCTCGTCTCCGCCGACGAGGTCCGGCTCGAAGTGCCGACCGACTCGGTGGCCCACTTCCTCGTGCTGGACGAGGCGATGGACCGGGCTCTCGCGCTGCACCGCGACGGCCGGGTGCTGGCGCCGCCGACGCAACCCGAGGTGCAGCAGTTCCGGCGCTGGGTGTGCCGCCAGGTCCGCGACCAGGCGGACGGCCTGCCACCGCAGGCCTGGTCGTTCGCCGTCGACCCGGGGCCCGCCAGCCTGCCGGCACCTCCCTGGGACACCACCGAGGTGGAGGCGGCCGGTGCGGCGATGATCGCCGCCGACGACACCAACCGGATCCTCGCGGCCAGCCCAGCCGCCCTGGAGCTGCTCGGCTACGACTACGGCGAGCTGGTCGGTCGGCGTCTGGTCAGCATCATCCCCGGACGGTTCCGGCAGGCCCACGTCGCCGGCTTCACGCTGCACCTGCTGGTCGGCCGCGCGCCGCTGCTGGATCGTTCCGTCGCCGTACCCGCGCTGCACCGGGACGGCAGGGAGGTGGACGTGGAGCTCACCGTGTCGGTGCAGCAGACCGGCGCGAACCGGCGCGTGTTCGTCGCCCTGATGAGCCCGATCCGGTCCTGAGCCCCGTTCCGGCGGCTGCGCTGCGCGGACGGTGCCCGGTCGGGCAGACTCGGGGCCATGGCGCGCGTGATCGTGATCGGGGCTGGGGTCGTCGGGCTCTCGTGCGCGGTGCGGCTGCTCGAGCAGGGCCACCGCGTCGACGTGCTCGCCCGGGACCTTCCGCTGGAGACCACCTCGGCGGTCGCGGCAGCGCTCTGGTACCCCTACCGGGCCTACCCCTTCGAGCAGGTGACGGCCTGGTCCGCCGCGTCCTACAAGGAGCTCGAGCGGCTCGCCGGCGACGAGGCCACCGGAGTGGTGATGCGGCACGGCACCGAGGTGCACCGGGTGCGCACCGCCGATCCGTGGTGGGTGACGGCCGTCCCCGCGCTCACCCGGGTGACCACGATGCCGGCGCCGTACGTCGACGCGTGGAGCTTCGAGGCGCCGGTCGTCGAGATGCCGGTGTACCTGCCCTGGCTGCGCAGGCGCGTGGAGTCGCTGGGCGGCACCGTCACCCGGATGGCGCTCAGCGCGCTGCCGGGCGGTCCGGACGGGCCGGAGGTGGTCGTCGACGCCAGCGGCCTCGGCGCCCGGTTGCTTGCGGGCGACCCCTCGGTGCAACCGGTTCGCGGGCAGGTGGTGTACGTCGAGCAGGTGGGTCTGGACCGGTGGTGGCTCGACGGGTCGGGGCCGGTCTACGTGGTGCCGCGCTCCCACGACATCGTGGTCGGTGGCACTGACGAGGAGGGCGACTGGGACCGGCAGCCGCGTCCCGAGGTGGCCCGGCGGATCCTGGAGCGGGCGAGCGAGCTGGTGCCCGCGCTGCGCCGGGCCGAGGTGCGCGGACACCGGGTCGGGCTGCGGCCGGCCCGACCGCAGGTGCGCCTCGACGTGGAGCGGCGCGGCGCGTCCCTGGTGGTGCACTGCTACGGGCACGGGGGAGCCGGCGTCACGCTGTCCTGGGGGTGTGCGGACGAGGTGGCCGCGGTCGTCGCCGGCCGCTGAGCCGACCAGCGGGCGGTGTGCTCGTCGGGGTTAGGCTGCCCGAGCAACGCACAGCCCGAACACGACGAGGGGGACATCATGGACAACGCCTACCGCACCGTCACGCTGCCCGACGGCCGACAGCTGGAGTACCTCGTCGAGGGCGACCCCGACGGCGTCCCGCTGGTGCTGCACCACGGCACTCCCGGCTCTGCCGTGCCGTTCCCCCGCGCCTCCGAGGCGGCCGCCGCGCGCGGGCTGGCGCTGGTGATGTGCTCGCGGGCCGGCTACGGAGGCTCGAGTCCCGACGAGGGGCGCACCGTCGCCAGCGTCGCGGCCGACGTCGCGGCGCTGCTGGACTCCCTGGACCGCACGGAGTTCCTCTCGCTGGGCTGGTCGGGCGGCGGGCCGCACTCGTTGGCCTGTGCCGCGCTGCTGCCCGAGCGCTGCCGCGCCGCCGCGACCGGCGCCGGCGTCGCGCCCTACGACACCGGTGGCGAGCTGGACTTCCTCGCCGGCATGGGGCCGGAGAACGTCGAGGAGTTCGGCGCCGCGCTCGCGGGGCGGGAGGCACTGGCGCCGCTGCTGAAGCGGGAGGCCGCGAAGCTGACCGGGGTGACACCGGAGGAGGTCGCCGAGGCACTGGGCGGACTGGTCTCGCCGGTGGACAAGGCCTACGCGACCGGCGAGGTGGCGGGCCGGATGCTGGCCTCGTTCACGCACGGCTGTGCGAACGGCACCGACGGCTGGGCCGACGACGACCTGGCCTTCACCCAGCACTGGGGCTTCGACCTGCAGGACATCACGGTGCCCGTCTCGATCTGGCAGGGCGGCCAGGACCGCATGGTGCCGTTCGAGCACGGGCAGTGGCTCGCCGCCCACGTGCCGGGCGCGCGGGCGCACCTGTACGACGACGAGGGGCACCTGTCGTTGTGGAACAAGCTCGACGAGGTCTTCGACGACCTCAAGGAGCGGGCCGGGCTCTGACCCGACCCGACGGGACAGGTCATCCGCTGCTCGACCGCCGTTCACCACCAGCGGGGCCGTTGGTTCACCTGACTCTGGACGAATGAGGAGGAACCCACTTCTCTCGGAGGTCAGATGTCCCAGCCGCGTGATGCCCAGACCGACCCGTCGTCCGCACTCACCCGCCGAACGCTGCTGGGAGGGGGAGCTGCCGCGGTCGGCGCGACCGCGTTCGGCTTCTTCACGCCGGCCTCGGCGGCGGCCCGGCCGGCGGGCCGGATCCGCGACCCGTTCACCCTGGGCGTCGCCTCCGGCGACCCGACGCCGGGAGGCGTGGTGCTCTGGACCCGGCTGGCGCCCGATCCGCTGGCCGGTGGCGGCATGCCGGCCCGGCCGGTCCCCGTGGCCTGGCAGGTCGCGACCGACGAACGGTTCCGTGACGTCGTGGCGAGCGGGGCCGAGGTCTCCAGGCCGGAGCTCGGCCACTCCGTCCACGCCGAGGTCGACGGTCTGAGGCCCGGGCGTGAGTACTTCTACCGTTTCCGGGTGGGCGCCGAGCTGAGCCCCGTCGGCCGTACACGCACCGCACCCGCGCCGGGAGCCGCGCTCGCGAGCTTCGCGTTCGCCTTCACCTCCTGCCAGAGCTACCCGGCCGGCTACTTCACCGCTCACCGCCACCTGGCCGAGGAGGACCTCGACCTGGTCGTGCAGCTCGGCGACTACATCTACGAGGGCCGGCCGGACCCCCGGGACCTGCGGCCGCACGAGGGGAACGGCGAGCCGATCACCCTGGTGGAGTACCGCAACCGGCACGCGCAGTACCGCGGCGACCCCGATTTGCAGGCCGCGCACGCGGCGTTTCCCTGGGCGGTCGTCCTGGACGACCACGAGATCGACAACAACTGGGCCGACGAGGTGCCCCAGGACCCGGCCCGGCAGTCCCGGGAGGCCTTCCTGGCCCGCCGGGCGGCCGCCTTCCAGGCCTACTACGAGCACATGCCGCTGCGACGGACCTCCCTGCCGCGGGGCATCGACATGCAGCTCTACCGCCGGCTCACGTTCGGCGACCTCGTCGACCTGCACCTGCTCGACACCCGGCAGTACCGCAGTGACCAGGCGCCGCAGAGCCAACGGCTCGACCCGACGCGGACGATCCTGGGCGACCAGCAGGAGTCGTGGCTGCAGGCCGCGGTGGCCGGGCGCACCGCTCGCTGGAACGTGCTGGCCCAGCAGGTGTTCTTCTCCCAGCGCGACTTCGCCTCGGGGGACGCGTTGAGCCTCAGCAACGATGCCTGGGACAACTACGTGGCCGACCGCGACGGCCTTCGCGACCACCTGGTCGCGGTGGGCACGTCCAACCCGGTCGTGCTCACCGGCGACGTGCACGCCAGCTACGTCTGCGACGTCAAGGCCGACTTCGACGACCCCGACTCCGCCACCGTCGCCACCGAGCTGGTGGGCACGTCGGTCACCTCCGGCGGCGACGGCCGCGACCAGAACCCCTCCGACGCGGTTCAGCTGGCGGAGAACCCGCACATCAAGTTCATCAACCGCAACCGCGGCTACGTCCGCAACGTGGTCACCGCGTCGGGCTGGACGGCCGACTACCGGGTCGTCGACGTCGTGACCGCGCCGGGTGCGCCGGTCCGGACGCGCGCCTCGTTCGTGATCGAGGACGGGGTGCCGGGGGCACAGCCGGCCTGACCGCTCACCGACCAGGCGTGCGGCCGCTCAGAACAGCCGCTGGCTGGGGTCGTCGATGCCGCGCAGCGCGTCGTAGTCGACCACGGCACAGGCGATGCCGCGGTCGGTGGCCAGCACGCGGGCCTGGGGCTTGATCTCCTGCGCGGCGAAGATGCCGCGCACCGGACGCAGCTGGGGGTCGCGGTTGAGCAGCTCGAGGTAGCGGGTCAGCTGCTCCACCCCGTCGATCTCGCCGCGACGCTTGATCTCGACCGCCACGGACCGGCCGGCCGCGTCGCGGCACATCAGGTCCACCGGGCCGATCGCGGTGGGGAACTCCCGTCGGACCAGCGTCAGCCCCTCCGCGAGGCTGGCCGGGTGCTCGGCGAGCAGCTCCTGGAGGTGCTTCTCGACGCCGTCCTTCTGCAGCCCGGGGTCCACGCCGAGCTCGTGGAAGGAGTCGTCGTGGATCTGCTCGAGCACGATCCGGAGGGTGTCCCCGTCCTTGCCGGTGACCGTCCACTCCACCACGCCGTCGTCGTTGGTGGCCTCGGCGACCTTGCACGGCGGCGACATCCAGTTCAGCGGCTTGTACGAGCCGCCGTCGGAGTGCACCAGCACGGAGCCGTCGTTCTTGACCATGATGACCCGGTTGGCCATCGGCAGATGGGCGGTCAGCCGGCCGGCGTAGTCGACCTGGCAGCGGGCCACGACCAGTCTCACGGGGGTCACCTCGGGTGGGGAGCGGGGGAGTCGGGCAGCAATCTACCTGCGTCGTCGCCGGCGCCCGGCGGGGTGGCGCCCCCGGCCGGAGCGTGAGCACCGGCGGCCGGCCCGTGGTGCTCGGGCCCCGGGTGAAATGGGTCACGGCACCGGTGCCGGGGCGCGTGCCAGAATGCGCCCATGACCAGCAACGGGCGTGACTTCCGCACCATCGGCGTAGTGGGACTGGGCACGATGGGGGCGGGCATCGCCGAGGTGTTCGCCCGCAACGGCTACGACGTCGTCGGCGTCGAGGTGGGTGAGGAGTCCCTCGAGCGCGGCCGCCAGCACGTCCAGCACTCGACCGACCGCGCCGTGAAGCGCGGCAAGCTCTCCCCGGAGGACCAGGCGACGCTGGTCGGGCACATCACCTTCACCACCTCGCTCGAGGATGTGAAGGGCTGCGACCTGGTGGTCGAGGCGATCGTCGAGCAGCTGCCGGTCAAGCAGGAGCTGTTCCGCCGCCTCGACGCGGTGGTGGGCCCCGAGACCGTGCTGGCCACCAACACCTCGTCGCTCTCGGTCACCGAGATCTCCACCTCCACCTCCAGCCCGGGCCGGGTCATCGGGGTGCACTTCTTCAACCCGGCCCCGGTGCAGAACCTCGTCGAGATCGTCCGGACCGTCGTCACCGAGCCCGACGTCCTCGAGGACGTCGCCGGGCTCGCCCGGTCGCTGAACAAGACGCCGGTGATCTGCGGCGACAAGGCCGGTTTCATCGCGAACGCGCTGCTGTTCGGCTACCTCAACCACGCGGTCGCGATGTACGAGGCGAAGTACGCCTCCCGCGAGGACATCGACGCCGCGATGCGCTTCGGCTGCGGCTACCCGATGGGCCCGCTGGCGCTGCTGGACCTGATCGGTCTGGACACGGCGTACGAGATCCTGGACACGATGTACAAGCAGGGTCGGGACCGCCTGCACGCGCCGGCGCCGATCCTCAAGCAGATGGTCGCCGCCGGCCTGCTCGGCCGCAAGACCGGCCGTGGGTTCTACACCTACGAGGCGCCCGACAGCCCGATCGTCGTCGAGGACGCGCTCACGCCCTCCGAGGCCGACCAGCCGCAGCTGCGCCACGACATCGCGACGGTCGGCGTGGTCGGCACCGGCACGATGGCCACCGGCATCGTCGAGGTGTTCGCCAAGGCCGGCTACCCGGTCACCTACGTGGGCCGGACCGCTGACAAGGTCGAGGGGGTGCGCGCCGCGATCGAGAAGTCGCTGGACAAGGCGATCCAGCGCGGCAAGCTCGAGGAGTCCGCCCGCGAGGAGGTGCTCGGCCGGCTGACCGGGACCACGTCGCTCGACGACCTCGCCCGGGTCGACCTCGTCGTCGAGGCGATCGCCGAGGACCTCAAGATCAAGACCGTGCTCTTCGAGAACCTCGACGAGATCTGCCGGCCGGGGGCGATCCTGGCCACGACCACGTCGTCGCTGCCGGTGATCTCCCTGGCGCGGGTGACCTCACGGCCGCAGGACGTCGTGGGGCTGCACTTCTTCAACCCGGCTCCGGTGATGAAGCTGGTCGAGGTGGTCAGCACGGTCAGCACCTCCGACGCGGTCGCCGAGACCGCCCGCGCGCTGTGCGGCCGGATCGGCAAGGTGGCGGTCTCCTGCGGCGACCGGGCCGGCTTCATCGTCAACGCGCTGCTGTTCCCCTACCTCAACGACGCGGTCAAGATGCTCGAGGCGCACTACGCCACCGCCGACGACATCGACACGGCGATGAAGTACGGCTGCGCGCTGCCGATGGGCCCCTTCGAGCTGCTCGACGTGGTCGGCAACGACGTGTCGCTGGCCATCGAGCGCGAGCTCTACCTCGAGTTCCGGGAGCCGGGCTTCGCCCCCGCGCCGCTGCTCGAGCACCTGGTGACCGCGGGCTACCTCGGACGCAAGTCCGGGCGGGGCTTCCGCGACCACAGCGTGCGCTGAGCCGTGCCCGGACTCCAGGACCGGATCGAGGACTTCGGCGGCGAGGAGTACGTCGTCAGACGGGTGACCGGTGCGGCCACCCGCAAGACCTACACCTGCCCCGGGTGCCGGCAGCCGATCCGGCCGGCGACGCCGCACGTGGTCGCGTGGCCGGTCCTGCCGGCCTCGTTCGCCCGCGACGCCACCGGCCTCGACGAGCGCCGGCACTGGCACGGCGCCTGCTGGTCCGCACGCAACCGGCGGCGTTGATCGTGCCGTGGCGGCGCCCCCGACCGCCGCGAGCCGACGGGGCCGCGTGCCTGACGCGCCGGCGACGGTGTGGCTACCAGGCATGGGGTACCACAGGGGTATGACGATGCGACTTGCCCTGCTCGGCGACTCGATCGCGCACGGGCAGGGAGCGTCCCGGCCCGGGGACGCGCTCGCGCCGCGGCTCACCTCGGCGCTGGCGCAGCGCGGCTTCGAGGTCACCAGCCGGGTGTTCGCCGTGCGCGGCGCGCGTAGCGCGGACCTGGCTCGGCAGCTGCCCGCAGCCCTCGGCTGGCGCCCCCAGGTGGCGCTGGTGGTGATCGGCGCCAACGACCTGACCCACCGGGTCGCGCCGGACCTGGCGGCCCGCGCGCTCGGGGAGGCGGTGCGACGGCTGCGCGAGCTCGAGGCCGAGGTGGTGGTGGCACCGGCACCCGACCTGAGCCTGGTGCCGCACGTGCCGCCGGAGCTGCGCGACCTGGCGGCGGCGGGCAGCAGGCTCTTCCGCGGCCTGCAGGTCGAGGCGGTCCACTCTGCCGGCGGTCGCGTCGCCGACCTGCACGGCGAGACCGCGGCCGGGTTCGCCGCCGACCTCGCGCTCTTCTCCGGGGACCGGTTCCATCCCTCGAGCGCCGGCTACGCCGTGATCGCCGACGCGTTGCTGCCCGAGCTGGTCGAGGCCTTCGCCCGGGTCCGCGACCGCCGTCCCGACTGACCACCCGCGTCGGGTGCGGGCGGCGGCCGGAGCGGTCGGGCGTTGCGCGACAATGGCGCCATGGCCCCCATCCGTGCGAACTCGGTCCTGCCCGCGCGCCGCGAGGCGATCACCCTGCACACCGCTGACGGCCTCGCGCTGGTCGGGGAGCTCGCGCTGCCCGTGGACCGCGACCCGGTCGGCACCCTCGTGTGCCTCCACCCGCTGCCGACCCACGGCGGGATGATGGACAGCCACATCTTCCGCAAGGCCGGCTTCCGGTTGCCGGCGCTGGCCGGGCTGGCCGTGCTCCGCTTCAACACCCGGGGCACGTCGAGCGAGCAGGGCACCTCTGAGGGGAGCTTCGACTACGCCGACGCCGAGCGCTTCGACGTGGCCGCGGCCCTGGAGTACGCCGAGTTCCACGACCTGCCGAACATCTGGGTGGTGGGCTGGTCGTTCGGCACCGACCTGGCGCTCATGCACGCCCAGGACCCGGCGGTCGCCGGGGCGATCCTGCTCTCGCCGCCGTTGCGCTACAGCCGGCCCGAGCACCTCGCGGCCTGGGCGGAGTCCGGCCGGCCGCTGACCGCGCTGGTGCCCGAGCACGACGACTACCTGCAGCCGCCGGAGGCCCGGGAGCGGTTCGCGGTCGTGCCGCAGGCCGAGGTGGTCGCGGTCGAGGGGGCCAAGCACCTGTGGGTAGGCGACGCCGAGACCGTGCTGGACCAGATCGTCGCCCGCGTCGCCCCCGACGTCGACGTACCCCTGCCGCGGGAGTGGGACGGTCCGATGACGACCGCGGACACCAGCGGCTACGCCGACCGGACCACCGCGGTCTTCAAGGAGCTGCCGCGCCCCGAATGACGCGTGCGGCCCGGCCCGGGGGCTGCCCCGGGGCGGACCGCACGACGTGCGCAGGCGTGCCGGGTCAGCGGCGGTTCATCTTGGGCGCGACGACCTCGCGGACGATGAGCAGGATCGCGGCGGCGGTGGGGATCGCCAGCAGCGCCCCGATCACGCCCAGCAGCCCGGCTCCGAGCAGGGCCGCGATCACGATCACCGAGCCCGGGATGTCGACCGAGCGGGACATCACCCGCGGGTAGATCACGTAGTTCTCGATCTGCTGGTAGACGACGTAGAAGATCAGGCAGGCGATGCCGGTCGTCGGGTCGGTGGCGAAGCCGATGGCGGTCACCAGCACAGCGCCGAGCGTGGCCCCGATCATCGGGATCACGTCGAGGATGGTCACGACCGCGGCCAGGGCCACGGCGTACTCGCTGAGACCGGCAGCGAACAGGAAGATCAGCGAGCTGATCCCCGCGCACATGGCGACCAGGAACGCCCCGGAGACGTAGGAGCCGACGTTCGCGACGATCCGGTCGCCGAGCTCGGTGACCCGCTCCCGCCTGCTGGCCGGGGCCAGGCCGTAGGCGGCTCGGGTGATCTTGGGCAGCGATGCCAGGAAGTAGAGCGTCAGCACGATGACCACGAAGGAGTTCGCCAGCCGCGAGAGCACGGCCATCCCGAAGCCGATCACGCCGCCGAACACCTTGGAGCCGAAGTCGCCCTGGGTGACGTAGTCCTGGGCCCGCTGCAGCACGTCGTAGCGGGTGTCGAGCTGCCGGAACAGGTGGTTGTGCCGCAGCGACTCGATCCACCCGGGGGCGTTGTCGATCATCGTGCTGACCTGGTCGACGATCACCGGCACCAGCGCGACGAGGAACAGCGCGATCGCGGCCAGCACCATCAGGGTCACCGTGAGCACGGCGTACGGACGGCGCATGCCGCGCCGACCCAGCCAGACCACCAGCGGGTTGAGGCCCGCGGCGAGGAAGGCCGCGACGACGATCAGGATGATGATCGAGCTGACCGCGAGGATCAGGGTGCCGAGCCAGTAGGCGACCAGCACGCCGGCGGCGGCGAAGAAGCCGACCCGGAACGGGTGCACCAGCAGGGCGCGCACCGGCTCGGCGGCACGGGCCTTCTCCGAGACGGATGCTTCACGGGTGACGCGACCGGGGGTCTGGACCGAGCCGCTCACTGCTGCGTGTCGCTCTCCGGCTTGTCCGCGGGGGCCTGCGGCGGCTCGTCGCCGCCGAAGCCGGCGACCACGTCGCGCAGCGCCCCGAGCTGGGCGACGATGGCGTCGCGACGCTTGGCGAGCCGGTCGACCTCGGTGCGCAGGGTGAGCAGCTCGCGCTCGGCGTCGGCCTGGCCGGCCGCGACGAACGTGTGCGCCTGGGTCTGGGCGGAGGCGACGATCTGCTCGGCCTCCCGGCGAGCGTGGCTGAGCAGCCGCTCCGCCTCGGTCTGTGCCTGCTGGCGGGCGGAGGAGGACTGCTCGTTGGCCTCGCGGGCGCGCTGCTCGGCCGCGGTGGCCCGCTGCTCGGCCTCCTTGACCAGCCGCTCGGTCTCGGCGGTGGCGCTGGTGTGGTGCTCGGCCGCCTCGCGGGTCAGCCGCTCCTTCTCCACCGCGAGCGCCCGGCGGGCCTCCTGGACCTCGCGGTCCGCGGCCGCCCGGGCCTGCTCGGCCTCGCGCTTGGCGCCGGTGCGCACGGTGTTGGTCTCCTGCTGGGCGGCGAGCCGCAGCTGGTCGGCCTCGCGGCGGGCCGAGGCGAGGATGTCCTCGGCCTCGCTCTTGGCGAGCTCGCGCTCGCGCTCCACGTCGGCGACCGACCGGGTGCGGGCCTCGTCGAGCTCCTTGAGCTGGACCATCCGCATGTCCTCGGCGTCGCGGGCGGCCTGGGCGCGCAGCGACTCGGCGTCCTTGCCGGCCCGCTCCAGGATCTCCGCGCGCTGCGCGCGGGCCTGCCCGAGCACCTCGTCGGCCTGCTCCTCGGCGAGCCGGAGCATCTCGCTGGCGCGGCCGCCGAGACCGGCGTACGTCGGGTTCTCGTGCTCGCGCACGGTCGTCTCGAGCTCGCCGATCCGCTGCTCGAGCGCGGCGATCCGGCCCCGGGCCTCGGTGAGGCTGGTGGTCAGGCCGGCCTTCTCGCCGGCGAGCGACTGCACCGCCCGGTCCACGGCCGCCGGGTCGTAGCCGCCGCGGCGGACCACCGGGAAGCCGGCCGGACGGGAGGCAGCCGGCGGGGCTGCCGCGGGAGGGGCGGCGGTGGCGCCGGTGCCACCGGTGGGTCGGGGCGCCGACGTGCCGGACGAGGCCGGTGAAGGGGCGCCGACGGCCGGGATCACCTGGGTCGCGTCGTCAGCGCTGCTTCCGGTGTCGCCGTCGTCGTCGAAGATGGACAGGCCGGGGCGCTCGGTCATCGCTGGGATCACTCCAAAGTCGTGTTCGTGGGTCGCGTCGAGCCTAAGTCTGTCGGACACCGAAGGCCATCGGCGTGAGGCTCCCCGGACGACTTGCCGCGGGTCGCGGCCGTCCCGCGGGCAGCCTCGACGGCGACCCGGTCGTGGGTCGGCCTCGGGGGGCCGCACCGGGACGCCGTACCCCCGGACCGTCGCGGCATTCCCGACCGCGGTCCGTGGACGAGCGCGAGGTGCCGGGAGCCGGTCAGATCCCCCGGAAGCGGTTGATCTCGTCGAGGTGGGCGGCCCGCATCGCCACGTCGCGGACGCCCAGACCCTCCTCGGGGGCGAGGCAGAGCACCCCGACCTTGCCCTGGTGGAGGTTGTGGTGGACGTCGAGGGCCGCCTGGCCGACCTGCTCGAGCGGGTAGGCCTTGGACAGCGTCGGGTGGATCATCCCCTTGGCGATCAGCCGGTTGGCCTCCCAGGACTCGCGGTAGTTGGCGAAGTGGGAGCCGATGATCCGCTTGAGGTTCATCCACAGGTAGCGGTTGTCGTACTGGTGCATGTAGCCGCTGGTGGAGGCGCAGGTGACGATGGTGCCCCCCTTGCGGGCGGCGAACACCGAGGCGCCGAAGGTCTCGCGGCCGGGGTGCTCGAAGACGATGTCGACGTCCTCACCGCCGGTCAGCTCGCGGATCCGGGCCCCGAAGCGCCGCCACTCCGACTGGTCCTGGGTGTGCTCGTCCTTCCAGAACCGGAAGCCCTCCGCACTGCGGTTGATGATCAGCTCGGCGCCCATCCGGCGGCAGATGTCCGCTTTCTCCTCGTTGCTGACCACGCAGACCGGCACGGCGCCGCCGTTGAGGGCGTACTGCGTGGCGAAGCCCCCGAGCCCGCCGCTGGCCCCCCAGATCAGCACGTTGTCGCCCTGCTTCATGCCGGCGCCGTTGCGGGAGACCAGCTGGCGGTAGGCGGTGGAGTTCACCAGGCCCGGCGCCGCGGCCTCCTCCCAGGTGAGGTGCGCCGGCTTGGGCATCAGCTGGTTGGACTTGACCAGCGCGATGTCGGCGAGCCCGCCGAAGTTGGTCTCGAAGCCCCAGATCCGCTGCTCGGGATCGAGCATCGTGTCGTTGTGGCCGTCCGGGCTCTCGAGCTCCACCGAGAGGCAGTGGGCGACGACCTCGTCGCCGGGCTTCCAGGAGTGCACCCCCGCCCCGGTCTTGAGCACCACGCCGGAGAGGTCCGAGCCGACCACGTGGTAGGGGAGGTCGTGCCGCTTGGAGAGCGGTGACATCCGGCCGTACTTCTCCAGGAAGCCGAAGGTCGGCATCGGCTCGAAGATCGAGGTCCAGACCGTGTTGTAGTTGATCGCGCTGGCCATCACCGCGATGAAGGCCTCGCCCGGACCGAGCTCGGGCAGCGCCACGTCCTCCACGTGCAGCGACTTGCGGGGGTCCTTGTCGCGGCTCTCCAGACCCTCGAACATCGCCGTCTCGTCCTTGTGGACGGTGACCGCGCGGTAGTGGTCCGGGAGCTCGAGGGCGGCGTACTCCTCCGCGGTGGTGTCACCGGCGAGGATGGCGTCGAGGATCTGCTTCACGGGTTCTCCTGTGGTTGCACCGAGGCACCTGGTCTCACCTGTCGCGGAGCGGCCCACGACGGTGAGTCGGAATCTACCCAGGAGTAACCACAGGTGTCAGCAGGGTGTGACGTATCTGGCCCGGACGGGTGGCTCCGCGGCGAGCAGGCCCCGGTCGGCGGACGGGGCTAGGCCACCGGGCTCGCGCCGAAGGCGGTGACCAGCTGCCGCTCGGCCGCGGACAGGTAGCTCGCCATCTGCTCGGCGGCCTCGGCCGCGCGCCCGGCCGCGACGTGCTCGGCGATCCGGGCGTTCTCCTCCAGGTAGGGGCGGTGGAACTCCTCGGCGCCGTCCATCTGGTGGAAGAAGAGCCGCATCTCCGCGAGCAGCAGCTCCATCGTGGCGTCGAGCCGGGGACTGCCGGCCAGCGCCACCACCGCGCGGTGGAAGTGCTGGTTCGCGCTGGCCACGCCGTCCCAGTCGTCGCGGTCGGCGGCAGCGCGCCCCTCGCTCACCGCAGCACCGAGAGCCGGCACCCGCGCCGCCGCGCCGCCGAACGTGGGGAACTCGCGCAGCACCGCGGGCTCGAGCAGCCGACGCACCCGGTAGACGTCGGCCACGTCCCCGACCGAGGGGCGGCCACCAGCACGCCCCGGTGCGCCTCGCGGACCAGGATCCGCTCCGCGACCAGCTGGCTCAGCGCCTCACGCAGCGTGTTGCGGGAGACTCCCAGCGCCGAGGCGAGCTGCTCCTCGGGCAGGCGGGTGCCGGAGCGGAGCCGTCCCTCGACGACCTCCTCGCGGACGACGCGCGCGGCCCGGTCGGCCGAGGTGCTGAGCACCAGGCGGTGCGAGCGGCGCTGCTCGGCCAGCGCTCCGAGGACCTCGGTGAGGTCGGACCGGCCGGCACGCTGCGCTGTCATGGCACCAGTGTACGGATTCGTTCACCGTGGGTATTGCGGAATTGTTCAACAATCCCCTACGGTTCAGGGAAGCAATGTGACGACGCACACACTCGGCCCCTGCTGGGGGCTCCAGGCCGAGGGCCGGACCGACTGGTCAGGTGGACGTCGCGCTCGGGAGCGAGGAGACCCCCATGACCCAGCCAGACCTGCCCGGCCGCCCGGCGGCACCCCCAGTGGCCGCACCCGTGGCTGCAGCGGCCGACCGGAGCGGCGTCCACGGTGACGTCGGCACCGGCCCCGCGGGCGGCACCCCGGCAGGAGGCCCCACGGCGGCGTCGGACCGGCGGGCCGGTCGCTCGGCCGTCATAGGCGCCATCTTCTTGATGGCCACCAGCGCGATCGGTCCCGGCTTCATCACCCAGACCGCCACGTTCACCGCTCAGCTCGGCGCCGCCTTCGCCGCGGCGATCGTGATCTCGGTGATCGTCGACGTCGCGGTCCAGATGAACGTCTGGCGCGTCATCGGCGTCTCCGGGCAGCGGGCCCACGAGCTCGGCAACCACGTGCTCCCCTGGCTCGGCTACGCGCTGGCGGCTCTCGTCGTGGCCGGTGGACTGGTCTTCAACATCGGCAACATCGCCGGCACCGGTCTCGGTGCCAACGCCATGCTCGGCCTGGACCCGAAGATCGGCGGCGCGGTCTCCGCCGCGATCGCCATCTGCATCTTCCTGAGCAAGCGGGCCGGCATGGCCCTCGACCGGATCGTGCTGTTCCTGGGTCTGGTGATGATGTCGGCCACGGTCGGCATCGCGGTCACCTCGGGGCCGCCGGTGGGGGAGGCGCTGCGCAACACCGTGCTGCCCGAGAGCTTCGACTTCGTGGTGGTGACGACGATCATCGGCGGCACGGTGGGTGGCTACATCACCTACGCCGGCGCCCACCGGCTGCTGGACTCCGGCCGGACCGGCGTGGACCACGTCCGGGAGATCACCCGCAGCTCCGTGATCGGCGTCGTGCTCACCGGGGTGATGCGGGCGCTGCTCTTCCTGGCCGTGCTCGGCGTCGTCGCCGGCGGGACCGCACTCGCCTCGGACGACCCGGCCGGGTCGGCGTTCCGGGCGGCCGCCGGCGACGTCGGCCTCCGGGTCTTCGGTGTGATCCTGTGGGCGGCGGCGATCACCTCGGTCATCGGCGCGGCGTACACCTCGGTGTCGTTCATGACCAGCTCGCGCACGCCCGAACGCACCCGCAGCCTGATGACCGTCGGCTTCATCGTGCTGACCGGCGGGGTGTTCCTGCTGCTCGAGCAGGCGCCCGTGACGCTGCTGATCTTCGCCGGCACCTTCAACGGCCTGATCCTGCCGCTCGGCTTCGGGATGCTGCTGTGGGTGGCCTGGCGCCGTCGCGACCTGCTCGGCGGCTACCGCTACCCGACCTGGCTGCTGGTGATCGGCGGCCTCACCTGGCTGCTCACCGTGTACCTCGGCTACAACGCCCTGCTGCAGCTGGGGAACCTGTGATCAGCGTCGACCTGAACAGTGACGTCGGGGAGTCCTACGGCCGCTGGGAGCTGGGCGACGACGCGGCCGTGCTCGCCGCGGTGACCAGTGCCAACGTCGCCTGCGGCGCCCACGCCGGTGATGCCAGCACGCTGCGCCGCACCTGTGCGGAGGCGCTGGCCCAGGACGTGATCGTCGGCGCCCAGGTGGGGTACCGCGACCTCGCCGGGTTCGGCCGGCGCTTCGTCGACATGGACCCGGTGGAGCTGGCCGACGACGTCGTCTTCCAGATCGGGGCGCTCGAGGGGCTGGCGCGGGTGGTCGGCACGCGGGTTCGCTACGTCAAGCCGCACGGGGCGCTCTACAACGCCGTCGTGCACCACGAGGAGCAGGCGCAGGCGGTCGTGGACGCGGTGCGCGCCTACGACCCCGACCTGCCGGTGCTCGGGCTGCCGGGCTCGCTGCTGCTCCAGAAGGCGGAGCGGGCCGGGCTGCGCCCGGTGCGCGAGGCGTTCGCGGACCGGGGCTACACCCCGGAGGGGACCCTCGTCTCCCGCCGGCTCGAGGGCGCGGTGCTCCACGACCCGGTGGAGGTGGCGCGGCGGGTGGTGCAGATGGTGGTCGAGGGCACGATCACCGCGGTGGACGGCTCCACGGTCAAGGTGGACGCGGAGTCGATCTGCGTCCACGGCGACTCCCCGGGGGCGGTGCAGATGGCCGAGCAGGTGCGGGCACGGCTGCTCGCGGCCGGCGTCGAGCTGGTCCCCTTCACCAGGGGCCTGCTGTGACCCGGTCGGTGCTCGCCTACGGCGACCGCGCCCTGCTCGTCGAGCTCGGCAGCACCGAGGCGGTCGTGCGGTACGTCGACGCCCTCCGGGCCCGGTCGTTGCCCGGCGTGGCCGACCTGGTCCCGGCCGCGGAGACCGTGCTGGTCGTCGCCGCCGCCGGTACGTCGACCGGCTCGCTGCGTCAGGCTCTGGCCGACCTGGAGGCCACCGCCGACGGCGGCCCCGCCGGCGAGGACCACTCGATCGAGATCCCGGTGCGCTACGACGGCCCGGACCTGGCCGACGTGGCCCGGCTGACCGGCCTCACCGAGGCCGACGTGGTGGCAGCCCACACCGGCGCGGCCTGGCGGGTCGCCTTCGGCGGCTTCGCCCCGGGCTTCGGCTACCTCGTCGGTGGCGACGCGCGGCTGGAGGTGCCGCGTCGTGACAGCGCCCGCACCTGCGTGCCGGCCGGTGCCGTCGGCCTGGCCGGCAGCTACTCCGGGATCTACCCGCGCGAGTCGCCGGGCGGCTGGCAGCTGATCGGCACCACCAGCGCACCGATGTGGGACCTGGACCGGGAGCCGCCGGCGCTGCTGCGTCCCGGCGCGGTCGTGCGGTTCGTCGAGGAGGAGAGCAGATGAGTCAGGCAGACAGCACCCGGTCGGCCGGCCGGCCGGCGCGCGTGCGGGCCGCGGGTCCGGCGTTGCGGGTCCGGCGCACCGGCCCGCTGGCGCTCGTGGAGGACCTGGGCAGGCACGGCCTCTCGGCGATCGGGGTCGGTCGCTCCGGTGCCGCGGACCGGGCCGCGCTGTGCCAGGCCAACCGAGCGCTGGCCAACCCCGAGGGCGCGGCCGCCGTCGAGGTCACCCTCGGTGGGCTGGAGGTGCAGGTGGTGGGCGGTCCGGTGTGGCTGTGCGTCACCGGTGCCCCCACCCCGGTCCACGTCGACGACCGCGAGGTCGGGCCCTACGCGGTCGTCCCGGCCGGCGACGGAGCGGTCGTCCGTCTCGGCACCCCGCCGCGGGGGCTGCGCTCCTACCTCGCGGTGCGCGGCGGCCTCGACGTCCCCGACGTCCTCGGCTCCCGCAGCCACGACGTGATGGCCGGGCTCGGGCCCGCGCCGCTGGCGGAGGGCGACCTGCTCCGGGTCGGGCCGGCCCCGGCGACGTACCCGAGCGTGGACCACCTGCCGCCGCTGGTCCTGGACGACGAGGTCGTCCTCGACGTGGTGCGCGGCCCCCGCGACGCCTGGGTGCGGGACGTCGAGCAGCTGGTGGCGCTCCGGTGGCGGGCCTCGGAGCGCAGCAACCGGATCGGCATGCGGCTCAGCGGCGGCGCGATCGCGCACCTCGACGCCGACCGGCAGCTGCCCAGCGAGGGCGCCTGCCGCGGTGCGGTGCAGGTGCCGCCGAGCGGGGAGCCGGTGCTGTTCCTGGCCGACCACCCGGTCACCGCCGGCTACCCGGTGGTCGCGGTCGTGGTGGACGCCCACGTGGACCGGGCCGCGCAGGTGCGGCCCGGACAGGCCGTCTCGTTCCGGTGGGTGCGGGCATGACCGGCGTGAAGGACCCGGCCGGGCTGTCCCCGGCCGCGGCGCGGCAGCTCTTCCGGGAGGGGCTGGTGACGCCGACGGCCGGGTTCGCGAGCGGCTACGCCCAGGCCAACCTGGTCGCGGTGCCGCGAGAGCTCGCCTATGACCTGCTGCTGTTCGCGCAGCGCAACCCCAAGCCGTGCCCGGTCCTCGACGTGCTCGACGCCGGCGAGGTCTCCGGCCCGATCCTGGACGGCGACGTCCGCACCGACCTGCCCGCCTACCGCGTCTTCGTCGACGGCGAGCTGGTCGAGGAGACCCCCGACGCCCGGTCCTGGTGGCGTCCGGACCTGGTGACCTTCCTGATCGGCTGCAGCTTCACCTTCGAGACGGCGCTGGTGCTGGACGGCGTGCCGGTGCGCCACCTCGAGCAGGGCGTCAACGTGCCGATGTACCGCACCTCCCGCCGCTGCCGGTCGGCCGGCGCGCTGGCCGGGCCGCTGGTGGTCTCGATGCGGCCGGTGCCCGCCGACCGGGTCGCCGACGCGGTGCGGATCACGGCGCGCTACCCGGCCGTCCACGGCGCCCCGGTCCACGTGGGAGACCCGGGAGCGCTGGGGATCGCGGACCTGGGCCGACCCGACTACGGCGACCCGGTGGAGGTCCGGCCGGGCGAGGTGCCGGTGTTCTGGGCGTGCGGCGTCACGCCGCAGGCCGCCATCGCGGAGTCGCGCCCGGCGCTGGCGATCACGCACGCGCCGGGGCACATGCTGGTCACCGACGCCCGGGACGCGGCCTACCAGCAGCCGTGAGCCGGGTCAGTGGGTCCCGGCGGGCGCCGGCTCGACGAGCTCGACGAGCACGCCGCCGGCGTCCTTCGGGTGCACGAAGTTGATCCGGCTGCCCGCCGTACCCCGCCGCGGGACGTCGTAGAGCAGCCGCAGGCCCCGCTCCCGCAGGACCGCCGAGACCTGGTCGACGTCGGTGACCCGGTAGGCCAGCTGCTGCAGTCCCGGACCGGAGCGGTCCAGGAACTTCGCGATCGGCGAGGTCGCGTCGAGCGGCGCGAGCAGCTGGATGCACGAGCCGGAGTCACCCACGGCGACCATCGCCTCGCGGACGCCCTGCTCCTCGTTGGTCTCCTCGTGCTGCACGTGCATCCCGAACGCGTCGCGGTAGAACGCGATCGCCTGGTCCAGGTCGGGCACGGCGACCCCGACGTGGTCGATGCAGACGAAGAGGTGCTCGGGCAGGGCGGGGCCGGCTTGACCGGGCTGCGGGGGGACGCTCATCCGGCCATCGTCGTACGCCGGCCGGCCGGGCGGCCACGGACTGTGACCTGTCCGACACCGGCAGGGTCCCTCGGCCCCTCCCGCGCCGGCCAGGACGGTGGGTATGGTCCGGTGAGGAGCCGTGCCGTCCACGTGCGTCGAACGTCCGTCGCGCGCGGCGAACGGTGACCCGCGTGGAGCGGCACCCATCAGTCATAGGAGGCGTCATGTCCGGATCCGTCATCGTCGCAGGGGCTCGCACGCCCATCGGCCGGCTGCTCGGCGGTCTGAAGGACCAGAGCGCCGCCGACCTCGGGGGAGTCGCGATCAAGGCGGCCCTGGCGAAGGCCGGGGTCACCGGCGACCAGGTGGAGTACGTGATCATGGGCCAGGTGATCCAGGCCGGAGCCGGTCAGATCACCGCCCGTCAGGCCGCGGTCAAGGGCGGGATCCCGATGACCGTCCCCTCGATCACCATCAACAAGGTCTGCCTCTCCGGCATCAACGCGATCGCGCTGGCCGACCAGCTGATCCGCGCCGGCGAGCACGAGATCGTCGTCGCCGGCGGCATGGAGTCGATGACGCTCGCGCCGCACCTGCTGCCGAAGTCGCGCGAGGGCTACAAGTACGGCGACGTCGCGATCGTCGACTCGATGGCCTACGACGCCCTCTACGACCAGTTCACCGACCAGGCGATGGGCGCGCTCACCGAGCAGTGCAACGCCGCCGCGGCCGGCCTCACCCGCGAGGAGCAGGACGCATTCGCTGCCCGCTCCCACCAGCGCGCCGCCGAGGCGTGGAAGAACGGCGTGTTCGACGACGAGGTCGTCCCGGTGGAGATCCCGCAGCGCAAGGGCGACCCCGTGGTGGTCTCCCAGGACGAGGGCATCCGCGGCGACACCACCGTGGAGTCGCTGGGCCGGCTGCGTCCGGCGTTCAGCAAGGACGGCACCATCACCGCCGGGTCGGCCTCCCAGATCTCCGACGGCGCCTGCGCGGTCGTGGTGATGAGCAAGGCCAAGGCCGAGGAGCTCGGCCTGGAGTGGCTCGCCGAGATCGGGGCGTCCGGCCAGGTCGCCGGCCCCGACTCCACCTTGCAGACCCAGCCGTCCACGGCGATCCGCAAGGCGGTGGAGAAGGAGGGCATCTCGGTCTCCGACCTCGACCTGGTCGAGATCAACGAGGCCTTCGCCGCGGTCGGCATCGTCTCCGCCCGCGAGCTGGGCCTCGACGAGGACAAGGTGAACGTCAACGGCGGCGCGATCGCGCTCGGCCACCCGGTGGGGATGTCCGGCGCCCGGATCGCGCTGCACCTCGCGCTGGAGCTCAAGCGTCGCGGCGGCGGCACCGGTGCGGCCGCGCTGTGCGGCGGCGGCGGTCAGGGTGACGCGCTGATCCTGCACGTCCCGGCGTGACCGGCCGACGCGGCGCGACGTCCGCCCGGTCCGCCCGGTCCGCCGGGTCCGCCTGGTCCGTCCGGGGGATCGGGTGAGCGCCCCGGGCGGGCGGCGCCGCGCGGTCTCCGTCCCCGACCTGGTCGAGCGGGCCCGCAACGGCGAGGCGCGGGCGGTCGCCCGGCTGATCTCGCTGGTCGAGGACGCCTCGCCGCTGCTGCGCGAGGTGATGGCCGGTCTCGCGCCGTTCACCGGGCACGCCCAGATCGTCGGCATCACCGGCTCACCGGGCGTGGGGAAGTCGACCTCGACCAACGCGCTTGTCACGTCGCTGCGCGCGGCCGGGAAGCGGGTGGGCGTCCTGGCGGTGGATCCGTCCTCGCCGTTCTCCGGCGGGGCTCTGCTCGGCGACCGGGTGCGGATGCAGGACCACGCGCTCGACAAGTCCGTGTACATCCGCTCGATGGCCTCCCGCGGCCACCTCGGCGGGCTGTCCTGGTCGACGCCGCAGGCGCTGCGGGTGCTCGACGCGGCCGGCTGCGACGTGGTGCTGATCGAGACCGTCGGCGTGGGGCAGAGCGAGGTGGAGGTCGCCGGGCTCGCCGACACCACGATGGTGCTGCTGGCACCGGGCATGGGCGACGGCATCCAGGCGGCGAAGGCCGGCATCCTCGAGATCGGCGACCTGTACGTCGTCAACAAGGCCGACCGCGACGGGGCCGAGCAGGTCCGTCGCGACCTGCGCAACATGCTGGCGCTCGCCGACCGCACCGAGGACTCCTGGCGGCCGCCGATCGTGCTGACCGTCGCCCAGACCGGCCAGGGGGTCGACGAGGTGGTGGAGAAGCTCGACGAGCACCGGGCCTGGATGCAGCGCAGCGGCGAGCTGACCCGCCGCCGGGTGCGCCGGGCGCGCGACGAGATCGAGGCGATCGCGGTGACCGCGCTGCGGGCGCGGTGGAGCGACGTCCACACCCGCACCGAGCTCGACGACCTCGCCGAGAAGGTGGCGTCGGGCGACTCCGACCCCTACGCCGCGGCCGACGTGCTGCTCGAGGCCTACACCGACTGAGCCGGCCCGGCCCGGACTGGCCCGGCTCAGTCGGTCGGCCGGTCAACCCTGCTCAGCGCTCGTTGGCCTCGCGGCCCGGGGAGTCCGGGGTCGCGCTGTGGTCGGGGTGCCCCTGGGTGCGGCGTTCCTCCTTCAGCGAGGCTTCGTACAGGTGCCGGCGGCCGTGGGTCAGCTCCTCGCGGGTGCGCCGCTCGAGGTCGCGGAAGAACGACCAGTAGGTGTCGTCGTAGTCCTCCATCACCTGGAACGTCCAGCGCCCGGGGAGCACGTTGCGGCCGACCAGGTCCCGCTCGATCTCGTCGGCGAGGTCGGTGTGGCCGGCCTCGCGCAGCTGGTCGGCGGCGTCGCTGATCTGGAAGTCGGCGGTGCCGGTGAGCTGGTGGAAGGTGTAGAGGTGCCCGCGGGCACGCTCCACGGTCTCCAGCGCCTCGGTGAGCCGCCCGACCGCCTCGGCGGTGGCGCGGTCGACGTCCGCGGGCATCCGGTGCTGCGGGCGCGGCTGGTCCTGCTGCTGGTCGTCCTGGTGATCGGTCTGGGTCACGGTTACTTCTCTCCTCGGGGGCTGCGGCTGCCGTGCCGTACCCGGCGACCGCGATGCTCACGCCCCGCGTGCCTCCCACGCGCGCCGTCCCGGCTCTGCCAGGATGACGGGCGAGGCGTGCACGGGCGCGCCCGGACACTCGGGACGGAGAGAAGCATGCGCAAGCTGGGAATCGGCATCGCACTCCTGTTCGTGCTGTTCTACATGGTCACCCAGCCGGCCGCGGCGGCCGGCGCGGTGCGAGGCGCCGCGGACGCACTCTTCGTGGCGTTCGAGAGCCTCATCGAGTTCTTCGGCGCGCTGTTCAAGTAGGACGGGTATGCCCACGACGGTCCGGGTGCGCCGGACCACGCGCCAGGGGTGGTTCGCCCGGACCTTCGACCCCAAGATCGGGTCGCACCTGCTCCGCGACGAGGGCGAGGTCATCGTCGACGACGTCCACCACCACTGGGTGGTCTACCTCGTGCCCGGCCTCGAGGCCCTGCTGGCGCTGTTGCTGCTCTACCTCTTCCTGATCTCGCCGGTCGACCTGGCCTGGGTGCCGCTGGTCGCCGCCTTCGTGGTGCTCGTGCACGCCTGCTGGCGCGCGCTCAACGAGCACATGGACCGGTTCGTGATCACCAACATGCGGGTGTTCCGGGTGCGTGGCGTGCTGTCGCAGAAGATGGCCACGATGCCGCTCGGCCGGATCCTCGACATCACCGTGGAGAAGCCGCTCAGCGGGCGCCTGGTCGACTACGGCCACTTCGTCTTCGAGTCCGCCGCGCAGGAGCAGGGACTGCGCGACATCCGGTTCGTCGCCCGTCCCTACGAGCGGGACCTCACGATCCAGCGGGTCGTGCAGCGCGCCGGCCTGCGCGGGCCGCGCAACGTCAACTGAGCGCATCGGCCAAGATCACGGTTTCGCCACGACCCGGGAAACGGTGTTGCGCCCCGGCACTCCTGGCGCCACAGTCGTCCGACGGATCTGGCCCGGCGGCAGCCGGCCGGTCCGTCGGGGGCGGCACGAGACGGGGGAGAGCACAGCAGTCATGGGAACGACGCCGTTGGACGGGGCGGCCGCACTGGTCGGACTGGACCTGAGAGTCGTCGGACCGGGCCGGCTCCTGCTCGACGAGGTGTCGGTGACGGCGTCGCCGGGCCGCATGCTCGCGGTCACCGGCTCCTCCGGATCGGGCAAGACCACGCTGCTCAGCGTGCTGGGCGGCCTGCTGCGGCCGGACTCCGGGCAGGTGTCGTACGCCGGCGGCCCGGTCGGCACGCGGCACGGTGAGCCGCGGGCGGGGACGGCGCTGGTGCTGCAGACCTACGGCCTGGTGCCGAGCCTGACCGCCGAGGAGAACGTCTCGGTCGCGCTGCGCGCCCGCGGGGTCGGGCCCCGGGACGCGGTCAGCCGGTCGACCGCCACCCTGGACCGGCTGGGCGTCGGTGACCTGGTCGACCGGCTCATCTCCGAGCTGTCCGGAGGCCAGCTCCAGCGCGTCGCGGTCTCCCGCGCGCTCGCCGTGGAGCCCGAGGTGCTGCTGGCCGACGAGCCCACCAGCGAGCTCGACGAGACCAACCGGGACCGGGTGGTCGCCGAGCTGCGGGCCGAGGCCGACCGCGGGGCGGTGGTGGTGGTGGCCACGCACGACCCCGACGTCGCCGCGGCCTGCGACGACGAGCTGCACCTCGTGGACGGCCGGGTCGAGGGCCTGCCCGCCGGTGTGCCGGTCGAGGTCATCCCCGGGCACGAGCACGACCCGTTCCGCAGGCCCGGCTCATGAGCACCGCAGTGGCCCGACGTACCGGGGTGGCGGTGCGCTGCGTCAACGTCGTGCAGATCTACACCACCGCCGGCGGCCACGACGTCGTCGCGCTGCGCGGGGTCAACCTCGACATCCGGGCCGGTGAGCAGGTCGCGCTGCTCGGTCCGTCTGGCTCGGGGAAGTCGACGCTGCTGAGCCTCTTCGGCGGGGTGCTGCGTCCCTCGGCCGGCAAGGTGATCGTGGACGGCCACGACGTCTCGCGGGTCAGCGAGGGCGAGCTCGGCCGGATGCGCTCGGGCACCGTCGCCTCGCTGCTGCAGGGCGCCTCGCGGAACCTGCTCCCCTACGCCGGCGCGGTGGAGAACATCGAGTTCGCGCGCCGGGCCCTACCCACCGCCGTACGCCGCAGCCTGCCGTCCGCGGTCGAGCTGCTCGACCGGCTCGGCATGCGCGACCTGGCCGGACGGCCGCTGGGCACCATGTCCGGGGGCGAGAAGCAGCGGATCGCGTTCGCCGCGGCGGTCTCCTCCGGGGCCGGCCTGCTGCTGGCCGACGAGCCCACCTCGCAGCTGTCCCACGACGACCGCGACGCGATGCTGGCGCTGCTGCACCTGGTCAACCGCGAGTTCGGCACCACGGTGGTGCTGGTGACCCACGACCCGGAGGTCGCCTCGGCGATGCCGCGCTCGATCACCATCCGCAACGGCCGGATCGGCTCCGAGGGCCGCCACGGCTTCGACTTCGGCGTGGTCGACGAGGACGGTGCGGTGCACCTGCCCGACGACCTGGCGGACCGGTTCCCGGCGGGCACCCTCGTGCAGTTCGAGCAGACTCCGGACGGCGTGCTGCTGCGCGCCGTCGACGAGACGGGAGCGCAGGAGTGAAGGTCCTGCTGGTCGGGCTGTGGGCCCGCCGTGGGCTCAACGCGGCGGCGCTGCTGGTGATCTGGGTGGCGGCCGGGGCGGCCGTGCTGGGTCCGATGTACGGCCGTGCGGCCTCCGAGCACCTGGTGGACACGCGGCTGGGGGAGCGGGCGCCGTACACCACCGGCCTCTCCTACTCGGTGCCGTCGCTGCAGGACGAGCCGCCCGCCGACGACCCCGCGAGCTTCGTCGCGCCGGACCCGACCTCGCTGGTCGAGAAGGCGTCCGCCGCGGTGGACCGGGACGGCGTCGACCGGTTCTGGCCGCAGGAGACCGCCTGGCTGCGCGACCGCGGCCCGACGATGAAGCACGGGCCGCTCGTCTTCGAGGTGCCGTTGTACTGGCGCGAAGGCATGTGCGACCTGGCCGAGATCACCGGCAGCTGCCCGACCGGGCACGACCAGGCGCTGGTCCAGGAGCGGATGGCCGCGGCGCTCGGCGTCGCCCCCGGGGACCGGATCGACCTGACCGTCACCGACAAGTACCTCGTGACCACGAAGGTCGACGGGCAGGAGACCCGGACCGAGGCGGAGCGGAAGTCCGACCGCAGCTTCGAGGTCGTCGGCACCTACCGGGTGGCGGACCCCGACTCGCCCGCCTGGTTCGACCTGTCCCGGTTCACCGGGCTGGAGAACCTGGTCGCCCCGCCGGGCAAGGGCGACGTGTCCGAGGCGAGCCCGGCGACCCCCGCGCTGCTGGTCGCGCCGGCCGCCTTCGACTCCCAGACCTTCCGCGGTGGCGTCGACCGGCCGATCGACCCGCACGCGGTCGACCTGGACACGATGGGCACCGCGCAATCGCTCGCCACCCGGTTCCAGGAGCGGCTGATCGCCTCCAGCACCGGCGGCGAGGTCGAGCAGCTCGAGCTGCGCAGCCTCTTCGACGGTGTCCGGTCCGAGCACACGCTGCTGTCGCGGGTGATGATCGCGGCGCTGGCACCGCTGGTCGTGCTCGCGCTCCTGCTCCTCTTCGCCCTGGTCTCCGCCGGTGCGGCGGTCCGGCGCCCGCACGTCGCGCTGGCCAAGCTGCGCGGGCACTCCCGGGCGCAGGTCTTCGCGTTCGCCGTCGGCGAGCCGTTCCTGGTCGTCGCGCTCGCGGTGCTGCCGGCACTGGCGCTGGCCGTGCTGGCCACCCACGCCATCGCCCGGCTCTGGCTGGTGCCGAGCATCCCGGTGGTCGTCGACCCGGTCGCCTGGGGGGCGCTGGCGGCCGTCGTCGGCTCAGCTCTCGTCGCCTCCGCGGTTGCCGCCCTCGACGTGATCCGCGAGCCGCTCGGGCAGGCGCTGAAGGCGTCGCTGTCGCTGCGCGGGATGTCCCGGGTCGGCCTCGTGCTGCGCAGCGCCGTGGTCGCCGTCGCCGTGGCGGCGGTGCTCCAGCTGGTCACCTCCGCCGACCAGTCCAGCCAGCTGCTGGCGCTGCTCGCGCCGCTGCTGATCGCGCTGGCCGTCGCCGTCGCCGGCGCCGCGCTGCTGCGGCAGGTCAGCGAGCGCTGGCTCCGGCGGACCTCCGGAGGCAGCAGCACGCCGGCCTACCTGGCCTCGCGGCGGCTGGCCCGCCGGCGCGACCTCGCCCACCTGATGATCCCGCTGCTGCTGGCGGTCTCGGTCATCGCGTTCGCCTCGACCGCCACGGCCGTCTCCGACGACTGGCGGGTCAGCCGGGCGCGGGCCGAGGTCGGCGCGGCGCGGACCTTCCAGACCGAGGTGTCGGCGAACCGGCTGCTGCGCGTCACCCGCCAGGTCGACCCCGAGGGCCGCTACCTCGCGGCGGCGGTCGTGGAGAACGGGGCGGACGGGATCGGTCGCCGGCTGCTCATCGACTCCACCCGGCTGGTGCGGGTCGCCGCCTGGGACCCGTCCTGGTCCTCGGAGTCGCTGGCCGGCATCGCCCGCTCGCTGCGCCCCGCCCCCGGCGCGCCGATCACCTTCAGGGGCCGGTCGCTCGGCGCCACGGTCGACGACGTACACCTGCGCTCGGGCACGCGCACGAAGCCGGTGCTGCAGGTGCAGTACCTCAACGACGTCGGCGAGCTGCGCCGGGTCCCGCTCGGCGGGCTGCGCAACGGGGCCGCCCCGGCGACGCTGACCACCAAGGTCTACGACTGCGGGCACCGCTGCGTGCTCCAGCAGGTCATCCTCACCGGGACGAGCTCCTCGGTGCTCGACGCCGACGGCGAGCTGACCCTGACCGGGATCAGTGCCGACGGCGCTCCTCTGGAGCTCGGTCTCGACGACACGGCGGCCTGGCGCCCGGCCCGGCCCTTCCCGGTGTCCCTGGTCGACCCGCCGGTGGTGCTGGCGTCGGGACCCGCCGGGCTGCACTGGGAGGTCCACCTCGGCAGCCTGCCCCGCGGTCCGGGCGGAGAGGCCACGATGGTCTCGGGGTTCGCGGCGATCACGCCGGCGACGACGCCGGACGTCCAGCCGGTGGTGGTGACGAGCTCGGTGACGCCGACCACCGCGCACGTCGCCGGGAGCGGCCTCGCGCTCTCCTACGACCGGTCGGTCGTGCAGGGCGTCGGTCTCAACGGCCAGAAGGTGCCGATGCGGGTCGTCGCCCGCACGCAGGCGCTCCCGGGACTCGGCGCCGAGGGGTCGATGGCCGACCTGCAGACCTCCCTGGTGGAGTTCGCGCCACCGGCCGGCGCCGTCGTGCTGCCGCAGCTCTGGGTCGCCCGGGGCACACCGGAGGCGGTGCTGGACGCGGTTCGCGACCAGGGGGTCCCGCTGCGACCGATCGGCGTGATGGACACGACGCTGCAGCAGCTGCGCACCGACGCCTTCACCCTGGGCCTGCGGCTGTTCCTGGTCGTCGGCCTGGCGACGCTGCTGCTCGCCGTGTTCGGGGTGTTCGCCTCGGCGGTGCTGCAGTCGCGCTGGCGCTCCTACGAGGTGGCGTCGCTGCGGGTGGTGGGTGTCTCGCAGCGCACGCTGCTGCGGGCCTCGGTGCTGGAGTATGTCGTGATGCTCGGCCTCGCCGTCGTGCTCGGGGTGGCCTCCGCGCTGCTCGCCGTGCTGCTGGTGCTGCCGTCGCTGAGCCTCGGCACCGCCGGTGAGTTCGAGCCGTCGCCGGCGTACTCCTCGCACCCGGCGATCCTCGCCGGCGTCGGACTGGTCCTGTTCCTGGTGGCGACGGTCATCGCCTTCGTCGTGTCCCGGCGGACCACCCGGCTCGGGCGGCCCTCGAGCCTGCGGTGGGCCGAGCAGGGCTGAGCCTCCCGGAGCGGGGGAGCGGCCGGTCCCGGTGCGCCTGCGCAATTCGGACATTCCGCTGCAGGGCGTCCCGGGGGGACCGACACTGGGGCGGAATGCTGGGAGGCGTGGAAGGGGGATCCGCGTGGTGCGGCTTGCGGTGCAGCGATCCGCGGGGAGCGACGGTCCGGCCGACCTCGTCTCCGCGGACGGGGGCGTGCACGCCGACCGCGCGGTCGACGACGAGCCCGGGCCCGCGCCACGCCGGCACGCCCCGCGCAGCCGTCCTCCCGCCGCCGGCGCCGCCCCCGCGGGGGAGCCGCCGGGCGGACGCAGCCGCAGCTGCGCACCCTGCAGCTGGCGCTGGTCCTCACCGCGCTCTACCTGCTGTGGCTCGACGCCGGCCTCGGCGGCCCGCGGCTGAGGGCGGCGGTCAGCGACCTGGTGTTCGTCGTCGCCCCGCTGGTGGCGGGCCACCGCTGCTGGACCGCCCACCGCCGACGCGGCCAGACCCACACCGGCTGGGCGTGGTTGGCGGTGGGCTGCCTCGTGTGGGCCGGGGGCTCGATGGCGTTCGCCGCCTACGACCTCGGCGTCGGGTCGGCCCCGCCGCTGCCCTCGCCGGCGGACCTCGGCTACATCGGCTACGCGCTGCCGGTCATCATCGGCGCCTCCCGGTTCCCGGTCGCGCAGAGCGTGGTCTGGTCGCACTGGCGGCTCACCTGGGACGGTGGGGTGATCGCCTGCTCGCTGCTGCTGGCCAGCACCGTGTGGGTGCTCGAGCCGCTGGTCGAGGCGTCGTCGCTGAACGCCGCGACCGCCGTCGCGATGGCCTACCCCCTCGCGGACGTGGCGGTGGCGGCGGCCGTGCTGACCCGGTTGATGGTCGTGCCGCGGACCCAGTGGCGCGTGTGGGGGCCCCTGGGCGCCGGCTGGCTGGTGCTCACCCTCACCGACAGCATCTACGTGACCCGGACCTTCCACCACCAGTTCGCACCCGGCGGGCTGGTCGACCTCGGGTGGCTGCTCAGCTTCGCGCTGGTCGCCGTGGCCGCCGCGTCCCCGCCGGTGGAGTGCGAGGTCGCCGGGCCGGTCGCCGTCGCCGACCCGCCGTCGGTGCTCCAGCAGCTGCTTCCCTACGCCTCGCTCGCTCTCGCCGTCTCGGCGGTGGTCGCGAAGCCGGCGCTGACGCACGGCCCGTTGCTGTGGCTGGTGGTGCCGCTGGCCATCGCCGCGACCGGTCGGCAGTGCATCGTGGTCGCCGACCACACCGCCTCGGCCAGGCACCTGTCCGAGGCCGTCGCACGACGTACCGCCGAGCTCGGCCACCGCGAGCAGTGGTGGCGCGAGGTGGTCCACAACCTGACCGACGTGGTCGTGGTCATCGACACCCGCGGCGCGATCGAGTACCGCAGCCCGTCCGCCGAGAGCACGCTCGGCTCCTGGCCGTCGGGCGTCACCACGGCCGAGGCGCTCGCCGCGCACGTGCACCCCGAGGACCTCGGGCCCGTGATGGGGGTCGTGGAGCCGGTGGTGCTCGGCCGTCGGCGTACCGGCTTCGTGGAGTGCCGCGTCGAGCTCTCCGACGGCAGCTGGGGCTGGTTCGAGGTGACCGTGGTCGGTCAGCTCGCCGAGCGGGCGCTGAAGGGCACCGTGCTCACCCTGCACGACGTCAGCGAGCAGCGCCGGCTCACCGACCGGCTCACGCACGAGGCGTCGCACGACGCGCTGACCGGGCTGCCGAACCGGACCCTGCTGATGCGCCGCCTCGCCGAGGTGCTCGCCGAGGGGCAGCGGCGGCGCTCGGCGCTGCTGCTCATCGACCTCGACGACTTCAAGGTCATCAACGACCGGCACGGCCACGCGTCCGGCGACCTCGTCCTCGAGGTGATCGCCCGGCGGCTCCGCAGGGCGGTCCGGGCCGACGAGACCGTGGCCCGGCTCGGCGGCGACGAGTTCGCGCTGCTGATGCGCGGGGACCGGGCCCAGGTGCAGGACCGCGCGCGGCGCCTGATCGAGCGGATCGGCAAGCCCGTTCAGGCCGGCGGGCGGACGTTCCTGGTGCGGGCCAGCATCGGCGCCGTGTTCGCCGGCGAGAGCGACGAGACGCCGCACTCGCTGCTCTCCCACGCCGACATCGCGCTCTACGAGGCGAAGGCCCGGGACAAGGGCGGCATGGTGCTCATCGACGGCGACGAGCGCGCCATGGCCGCCCAACAGGTGCACCTGCGCGAGCAGATCGCCCAACCCGACCTGGAGCAGTTCACCGTGGTGTACCAGCCGATCGTCGACCTGGCCGACCTGCGGGTCCGTGGCGTCGAGTGCCTGCTGCGGTGGAACCAGCCCGACATCGGGGCGGTGCCGCCGGACCAGTTCATCCCGATGGCCGAGGCGGGTGGCTCGATCCAGGTGCTCGGCTGGCACGTCCTGCGCGAGGCCTGTGCGCAGCTCGCGCGGTGGAAGCAGGAGCGGCCCGACCACCGGATCGCCGTCGGCATCAACGTCTCCAGCCGCCAGCTCGACGAGCCGGGCTTCGCCGCGGCGGTGCTCCGGCTGATCGCGCAGCACGACCTCGACCCCGAGCTGGTCGTCGTCGAGCTGACCGAGCAGTCGCTGGCGCTGGACTTCGAGACCGCGGTCGCGGTGGTCAAGGACCTCCGGGCCGGCGGCGTCTCGGTGGCGGTCGACGACTACGGCACCGGCTACTCCTCGCTGCGCTACCTGCACCGCTTCGACGCCGACGTCGTGAAGATCGACCGGAGCTTCATCTCCCACCTCGTGGACAGCCCGCACACCCAGAAGATCGTCCGCTCGGTCATGCACATGGCCGACTCGCTGGACCTCCAGTCGATCGCCGAGGGGATCGAGACCTGCGACCAGCTGGCGCTGGTGCGTGACCTCGGCTGCGCACTGGGCCAGGGCTACCTCTTCTCGCGGCCCGTCGCCGCGGAGGAGATCCTGCCGCTGATCGGTCCCGACGGGGTGCTGGTGACGGCGCCGGCCCTCAGCTAGCGGCCCGCGGACCGGTGACGGGCGCCCGCAGCGGGTGCCGCGGTCGGCACTAGGGTGTCCGAGCATGGGGAGGAAACTGCCGTTCGACCCGATCGACGAGGCCGCCCGGCAGTGGGGTCTGCGCTGGGGTGCCGTCGAGCAGATGCACGCCGTCACGTCACTGATGCGGGTCCAGCAGCTGGTGCTCGCCGAGCTCGACGAGCTGCTCCGTCCGCACGGGCTGACCTTCGCCCGCTACGAGGCGCTCGTGCTGCTCACGTTCTCGCGGACCGGCGCGCTGCCGCTGGGCAAGATGGGGGAGCGGCTGCAGGTGCATGCCACCTCGGTGACCTCGATCGTCGACCGGCTGGAGACCGCCGGGCTCGTCGTACGCCGTCGCCACCCCGAGGACGGGCGCGCGGTGCTGGCAGAGATCACCGACGCCGGCCGTGAGCTGGTCGAGCGCGCCACCGCCGACCTGGTCGCCGCCCGGTTCGCGCTGACCGCCCTGGACCCGGCCCAGCTGCACGAGCTCTCCCAGCTGCTGCGTCCGGTGCGCGAGCAGGCCGGCGACTTCTGACCCGCGCCTCCCGCGTCCCGGGATTACCACGGGATGTCGGCGTTCTGATGCTTCCCGGGGGCTGTGGCCCATGGGGAGCGTCAAAAGTCCGACATCCCATGGTGTTCTGCGACCGCGCGGCTCGACGGGAGATAGTAGGACGTCCTAGTATCGGGGCATGACCCAGGACGCCACACCCGCCGAGTCCGCACGCCGCCGCTGGGAGGACCGCTACGCCCGCTCCCTCGAGCAGGGGCGGGTCCGCGAGGCGGACTTCACCACCGTGTCGGGCCTGGAGGTCGAGCCGGCCTACGGCACCGACGGGTCGGAGTGGCCCGGGGAGTTCCCGTTCACCCGCGGCCTCTACCCGACCGGCTACCGCGGTCGCGCCTGGACGATCCGCCAGTTCGCCGGCTTCGGCAACGCCCAGCAGACCAACGAGCGCTACAAGATGATCCTGGGTCGTGGCGGAGGCGGCCTGAGCGTGGCCTTCGACATGCCGACGCTGATGGGCCGCGACAGCGACGACCCGAAGGCGCTCGGCGAGGTCGGCCACTGCGGGGTGGCGATCGACTCGACCGCCGACATGGAGACGCTCTTCGACGGCATCGACCTCGGCGACGTCACCACCTCGATGACGATCAGCGGCCCCGCCGTGCCCGTCTTCTGCATGATGATCGTCGCCGCCGAGCGAGCGGGCGTCGACACCGGCAAGCTCAACGGCACCCTGCAGACCGACATCTTCAAGGAGTACATCGCGCAGAAGGAGTGGCTCTTCGCACCCGAGCCGCACCTGCGCCTCATCGGTGACCTGATGGAGTACTGCGACGAGAGGATCCCGGCGTACAAGCCGCTCTCGGTCTCCGGCTACCACATCCGCGAGGCCGGCTCGACCGCCGCGCAGGAGCTCGCGTTCACGCTCGCCGACGGGTTCGGCTACGTCGAGCTCGGCCTCTCGCGCGGCCTCGACGTCGACAGCTTCGCCCCCGGCCTGTCGTTCTTCTTCGACAGCCACGTGGACTTCTTCGAGGAGATCGCCAAGTTCCGCGCCGCCCGCCGGATCTGGGCGACCTGGCTGCGCGACGTCTACGGCGCCAAGACCGAGAAGGCGCAGTGGCTGCGCTTCCACACCCAGACCGCCGGCGTCTCGCTGACCGCGCAGCAGCCCTACAACAACGTGGTCCGCACCGGCGTCGAGGCGCTCGCCGCGGTCCTCGGCGGCACCAACTCGCTGCACACCAACGCGCTCGACGAGACGCTGGCGCTGCCCAGCGAGCAGGCCGCCGAGATCGCGCTGCGCACCCAGCAGGTGATCATGGAGGAGACCGGCGTCGTCAACGTCGCCGACCCGCTCGGCGGCTCCTGGTACGTCGAGGCGCTCACCGACAAGATCGAGGCCGAGGCCTACGCGATCTTCGACAAGATCCTCGCGATGGGCGGGTCCACGATGACCTCGCGCGACACCGAGGCGCTGGCCGAGGCCGTGCGCCAGGGCACCGGGACACCCGACGGAGCCGTCTGGCCGATGACCCGGGGCATCCTGCGCGGCATCGAGGAGGGCTGGTTCATGTCGGAGATCGCCGAGGCCGCCTTCCAGTACCAGGTCGCCCTGGAGAAGGGTGAGAAGAAGATCGTCGGCGTCAACTGCCACGCCGAGTCCATCACCCACGACCTGGAGATCCTCCGGGTCTCGCACGAGGTCGAGGTCGATCAGGTCCGCGAGCTGGCCACCCGCAAGGCCGGACGCGACCAGGCCGCGGTCGACGAGGCCATCGCCCGGATGGTGGCGGCCTCGGGCAGCGACGACAACATGATCCCGGCGATGCTCGACGCCTGCCGCGCCGAGGCCACGCTCGGCGAGATCTGCGACGCGCTGCGCGCGGTCTGGGGCGAGTACCGCGAGCCGGCCAGATTCTGACCCGCGGCTTCATCCACCAGGTCGTGTCGCCGGTCTGCTCCGGCGAGGCGTCGCCGGACATGCAGACAGGGCTGCACCGTCGCGGATCAGGCGGCGCTCTTCCTCGCCTCGTGCACCTTCGTAGGTCCGTCTACGAGCGCGACGAACGCCTCCAGGCACTCGCGCACGTAGTCGGGGTGGAACATCACGTCCTCCCAGGCGAACCTCAGGACCCTCCAGTCGAGCAGCACCAGCTTGGTGTAGCGGCGACAGTCCCTTCGGAGCGCGCCGCGGCGGCTGTGCCAGGAGTGCGACTCGGCCTCGACGACGAGCCGTCGTTCCACGTCCACGAGGTCGGGCCGTCCACGACCCTGCTTGTCCGCGATGACGACCTGCGGTCGCAGGTCGAGCCCTGGTACGTCGAGGCCGATCGCGCGGAGCACCGACTCGAACGGGTTGGCCGCCAGCGGCGAGGCGGCGTCGGCGATTCGCCGTGCTCGTCGGGCACCGCGCCCGCTCATCCCCGCCGCGATGGCCCGGAGCTCGGCGGGCGTCACGCTGCCGTTCCTGAGCGCCGAGTCGGCGATCGTGAGCGCCTCGTCGAAGGGGAGGAGGCGCAGGCAGTCGACCAGGGTGCGGCGCCGAGAAGTGACCCACCCGTCGATGTCGCCGGGCGCGAGGTCTGCCCAGTGCAGGCAGACGTCACTGCCGTAGTGCGCACGTCGACGACGGCTCCTCGGCACGGTGACGTCGGGGTGCGGCGGCGGCTGCTTGACCTGCCACCCCCAGTGCAGCGCGGCGCTGCGGTGCGACACCACACCGCACAGTCCGCCGGCGGCACGAAGAGCATCGTGCGCCACCGGCGCGGCGTACCGGCCACGCGAGAGCCGGACGATCTCACCCGCGGCGAGGGCCAGGTCCACGTCAGCGCGCGAGGTCTCAGCGATGAGGTCCGCGCGCGAGGCGACGCCACCGAGCCGGACGAGATGGGAGGCAACGTTCATGGCGGTCAGCCTGACGCGTTCGGGCGCCACGTGCGCGCGCTTGTCCACAGGGCCGCGGCGGCCGTCCACGCCGAGACGATGGGCCGGGCCCGGCGGGCGTCGTAACCGGACATGCATTGGTGTCCCCCATGCGCCTGTGCCAGGCCTCGCCAGCGCACTGTTTGCATGTCCGTCTCCGACGCGCGGGCCCGCTGTCGTGCCGAGGGGTCAGCGGTGCCCGGCGACCGCGTGCGGCAGGTAGCCCGCGCCGAGCTCCTCGAGCTCCTCGTCGCTGAGCTCGAGGTCAACCGCGGCCACCGCGTCGTGCAGGTGGTGCGGCTTGGTGACGCCCACGATCGGTGAGGTGACGCCCGGCTGCGCCATCAACCAGGCCAGCGCCACCTGGGCCCGGGGCACCTCGCGCCGCTCCGCGACCCGGCCGACCGTCTCCACGATCGCCCGGTCCTCGTCGCGGTAGAGGCTGGAGCCGAACTCGTCGGTCTCGGTGCGGGCCGTGGTCGCGTCCCACTCCCGGGTGAGGCGACCTCGTGCCAGCGGGCTCCACGGCAGCACCCCGACGCCCATGTCCTCGCAGAGCGGCAGCATCTCCCGCTCCTCCTCGCGATAGATCAGGTTGTAGTGGTTCTGCATCGAGACGAACCGCGTCCAGCCCCCGAGGTCGGCGGCGTGCTGGGCCTTCGCGAACTGCCAGGCGTACATCGAGGAGGCGCCGATGTAGCGGGCCTTGCCGGCCTTCACCACGTCGTGCAGCGCCTCCATCGTCTCCTCGATCGGGGTGTGCGGGTCCCACCGGTGGATCTGGTAGAGGTCGACGTAGTCGGTGCCGAGCCGGCGCAGGCTGTGGTCGATCTCGGTCATGATCGCCGCGCGCGAGAGACCCGCGCCGTTGGGACCCGGCCGCATCCGGCCGTGCACCTTGGTGGCCAGCACGACGTCCTCGCGCCGGGCGAAGTCGTTCAGCGCCCGGCCGGTGATCTCCTCGCTGCTGCCGCCGGAGTAGACGTTCGCGGTGTCGAAGACCGTCACGCCCGCCTCCAGCGCGTCCTTGATCACCGACCGGCCGGCGTCCTCGTCGAGCACCCACGGATGCCCGCCACGCGCCGGGTCGCCCCAGCTCATGCAGCCCAGGGTCAGCACCGAGACCTCGAGACCGGTGGAGCCGAGATTGGTGTAGCGCATGGCGCTCCTCCTTGATGGGTGTCCGACTAGGTCCGTCGAGGGCGTCCGCCCTGCCGACGGGGTGACTGTGCAGGGGCCGTGCCGAGCTCTCAGACGGCGGCGGAGAGGGCGGCAGACTCCTCGTCGGTCAGCTCGATCCGCGCCGCCGCGGTGTTCGACTCCAGGTGGTCCACGCTCGACGTGCCGGGGATCGGCAGCATCACCGGGGAACGGCGCAGCAGCCACGCCAGCGCCAGCTGCGACGGGGTGGCGTCGTGGCGCTCGGCGGCCTCGGCCAGCGGGCCGTCGTGCTTGGACAGCTCGCCGGTGGCCAGCGGGAACCACGGGATGAACGCGATGTCGTTGCGCTCGCAGTGCTCGAGCAGCGGCTCGGCGTCGCGGTTGGCGAGGTTGAACAGGTTCTGCACCGAGACGATGGTCGCGGTCTTCTGCGCCTCCTGCAGCTGCTCCACGCTGACCTCGGAGAGGCCGATGTGGCGGATCTTGCCCTCGTCCTGCAGCTGCTTGAGCTCACCGACCTGGTCCTCGAGCGGGACGTCGGGGTCGATGCGGTGCAGCTGGAAGAGGTCGATCCGCTCCAGGCCGAGCCGGCGCAGGCTGAGCTCGCACTGCTGGCGGAGGTACGCCGGCCGGCCGACCGGCGTCCAGATGCCCGGGCCCTGGCGGGTGAGTCCGGCCTTCGTGGCGATCACCACGTCGTCGGCGTACGGGTGCAGCGCCTCGCGCAGCAGCTGCTCCGCGACCTCGGGACCGTAGGAGTCGGCGGTGTCGAAGAACGTGATGCCGAGCTCGACCGAGCGTCGCAGCACGCGGATCGCCTGGTCGCGGTCGCGCGGCTCGCCCCAGACGCCGTCACCGGTCAGCTGCATCGTGCCGTAGCCGAGCCGGACCACCGGCAGGTCGCCGCCGATCGAGTAGCCGCCGGACGCGCCGGCGAGAGAGTCGGTGGCGGGAGTGCTGCTGGTGGTGACGGTCATGGAGCTCCTCGGAATCGGTACAGGGGGGGACTTAGCCACCCTAGTCCGGCGCTGGAGCCGCTCAAGTCGGCCCCGTGTCGGCGCCGACCGTGCGTCGGTCAGAATGGCCTCATGAGCACGACACCGTTCTCGCGTCCCGGCGCCGTCGACCTGTCCGCCCTCAAGCGTCCGGCGGGCGGTGCCCCCGGAGCGGGACCGCGGCCGGGCAGTGCTGCGTCTCCCGCCCCGGGCAGCGCGGGACCCGCCGGCTCCTACGCCGTCGAGGTCGCCGAGGAGAACTTCCAGCAGGTGCTCGAGGCGTCGATGAACGCGCTGGTGCTGATGGTCTTCTACTCGCGCACCCAGATGCCGGCCAGCGCCCAGCTCGCCGACGACCTGACCACCCTGGCCGACGAGTTCGAGGGCAAGTACCTCCTGGGCCGGGTCGACGTCGACGCGGTCCCGCAGATCGCGCAGGCCGTCCAGATCCCGACCGTGCCGTACGTCGTCGCGGTGGTCCAGGGCCGTCCGATGCCGCTGTTCCAGGAGGTCGCGCCGATCGACGACCTGCGTGCCGCGCTGACCCAGGTGATGCAGCAGCTCGCCACCCAGGGGGTCGCCGGTCGGCACCAGCCGCTCACCCAGGCGATGGCCGAGGAGGAGGGCGAGGAGCTGCTCGACCCGCGCTACGCCCCCGCCCAGGACGCGCTGGCCGCCGGGGACCTCGACGGCGCGGTCGCGGAGTACCAGAAGCTCGTCGACGCGAACCCCGCCGACGTCGAGGCCGCGGGCGGTCTGGCGATGGCCAAGGTGCTCCAGCGCACCCAGGGCGCGGACCTGGCGCAGGCCCGGCAGGCCGCGGCCGACCAGCCCGAGGACGTGGACGCCCAGACCCTGGTGGCCGACCTGGACCTGGCCGGCGGCCACGTCGACGACGCGTTCGCCCGGCTGGTGGACCTGGTCCGGCGTACCTCCGGCGACGACCGGGACCGGGCGCGCACCCACCTGCTCGGCCTGTTCGCGGCGGTCGGCAACGACGACCCGCGGGTGCTCAAGGGTCGTCGCGACCTCGCCTCCGCGCTGTTCTGACCGGCCCGCCCCGCGCACTGCTGGTCTCCCGCCGCAGAGCTCGCGGTGGCCCGCTTGCGTGAGGCCTGCGGGTCGCGGAGGCTGGTGCGGACCGTGACCAAGCGCGGCTACCTGCTGGCGACGAAGGAGAGCGCGTGAAGGACCCCGCCCTGGTGGCCTGCTCGCACGGCACCGCCGACACCGACGGCACCGCCGCCGTCTCCGGCCTGGTGACCGCGGTCGCGGCCGCGGTCGAGGTACCCGTCAGCGAGGCGTACGTCGACGTGCACGGGCCGTACGTCGCCGACGTGGTCACCGGGCACCGCGGGGACGTCGTGGTCGTCCCGCTGCTGCTCGCCGCGGGCTTCCACGTGCACGTGGACATCGCCGAGGCCGTCGCGGCGTGGCCGCAGGCGCGGGTCAGCGACGCGCTGGGTCCCGACCCGCGGCTCACCTCGCTGCTGGTGGACCGGCTCGCCGCGGTGGGCGCCGGACCGGACGACCTGGTGCTGCTCGCCGCCGCCGGCTCCTCCGACGACCGCGCGGCCTCCTCGGTGCGGGCCGCCGCCCGCGAGCTCGCCGCCGCCCGGGGTGGTCGGGTGCGCATCGCCTACGGCGCCTCCCGGGTGCCGCGGGTGACCGAGGCGGTCGCCCGGCTGCGGGAGCGGGAGCCGGACCGCCGGGTCGTGCTGGCCTCCTACCTGCTGGCCGCCGGCTTCTTCCAGCGCCGGCTGCACCAGGCCGGCGCCGACCTGGTCACCGCCCCGCTGCTCGAGACCGGCCTTCCGCCCGACCCCCGCCTGGTCGACCTGGTGGTCGAGCGCTACCGGCAGGCCCGGGACCCGGCCGCGCCCGCCGGACCCGGGGCCGGCCGGCGCAGCGTCGGCCCGGCGGCCTGAGGGTCAGCGGCCGGACTCGGTGTAGGGCCGGGTCCCGCCCGGGTCCGCGGAGAGGTTGCGCAACGCCGCCTCGACCCGGCGGGCGGTGAAGTCGGTGGCCCGGTCGCGGACCTCCTCGACGGTGCAGAACCGGGCCGAGCGGATCTCCCGCTCCTGCTTGACCACGTCGTGCAGGACGTCGGGAGCGTGCACGCCGCCGTCGAAGACCAGGCACAGCGCGTCCTCCCAGCCTCCCCACGGCGGCAGCCAGTCGGTCAGCACGAGAGGACCGATCGGCAGCTTCAGGCCGAGCTCCTCCTCCACCTCCCGGACCGCGGCGAGCTGCGGGGACTCGCCGACCTCGACCACGCCGCCGGGCAGGTCCCAGTCCCGCTTGTAGGTCAGCTCGCACAGCAGCACCCGGTCCTCGGGGTCGCGCAGCAGCATCTGGGCGATCGCGCGCTTGCGCGGGAGGAACGAGTTCAGCAGGGTCCGGAAACCGGTCGGGTCGCTCAGCGGCGGGTCCGAGGCCAGCCGCGCCAGGACGACGTACTCCGTCGTCTCGGGGCGGTCCCCGGTGCCCGGGGCGACCCGCTTCACGCCCTCGCGGTGCATCCCCGCGCGGGTCGCCACCCGCAGCGAGCGCTCGTTGCCGGGCTCGACCTCGGCCTCGACCCGCTGCATGTCGAGCTCGTCGAGGGCGTAGCCGATCAGCAGCCGGACCGCGCGGGTGGCGAAGCCCTGACCACGGTGCCCGGAGTAGAGCACCCAGGAGAGCCGGGCGGTCCGGTTGCCCCGGTCCTGGACCTCCACGCTGCCCACCAGGCGGCCGTCGTGCTCGACCACGAAGCTGACCCGGCTGCGGCCCTCGGCGTACCAGCGGCGCCAGTCCTCGACGGCGGCCCGGTGCTGCTCGTAGGACGGCTGCACCACCGGAAAGCCGAACCAGTGCGCGATCTCCTCGTCGTGCCCGGCGATCGCCTCGGCGATGTCGTCGTCCCGCCACGGTCGCAGGACGACGACACCGTCGCTCAGCGTCGGCTGCGGGGGGAGGGAGTCGGGCACCCGATCACCCTAGCCAGCCGCCGGAAGCGGTTCAGTCGCGCCGGCTGAGCCAGAGCGTGCCCAGCGGGGGCAGCGTCACGGTCGCCGACGCCGGCATCCCGTGCCACTGCTTCGCCTCGGCGCGCACCTCGCCCAGGTTGCCCACGCCGGAGCCGGCGTAGAGGTCGGCGTCGGTGTTGAGCGCCTCCACCCAGGTGCCCGCGGCCGGCAGGCCCAGCGTGTAGTCGTGGTGCGGGACCGCGGAGAAGTTCGCCACGCACACCATCTCCGAGCCGTCGGAGCCGCGCCGGACGAAGCTGAACACGTTGTTGCTCGAGTCGTTGGCGTCGATCCACTCGAAGCCGGCGCCCTCGGTGTCCAGCGTGAACAGGGCCGGGGAGTCGCGGTAGATCCGGTTCAGGTCGCGCACCAGGCTCTGCACGCCGCGGTGCTCGCTGTGGTCGAGCAGCCACCAGTCGAGCTCGCGGCCCTCGGCCCACTCCGACTCCTGGCCGAACTCGGCGCCCATGAACAGCAGCTGCTTGCCCGGGTGCGCCCACATGTAGGCCAGGTACGTACGCAGGTTCGCCAGCTGCTGCCAGCGGTCGCCGGGCATCTTGCGCAGCAGCGAACCCTTGCCGTGCACGACCTCGTCGTGGCTGATCGGCAGGATGTAGTTCTCGGAGTAGGCGTAGACCATCGAGAAGGTCATCTGCCCGTGGTGGTACTGCCGGTGCACCGGGTCGTTCTCGACGTAGCCGAGGCTGTCGTGCATCCAGCCCATGTTCCACTTGAACCCGAAGCCGAGGCCGCCGAGGTGGGTCGGCCGGGTGACGCCGGGCCAGGAGGTGGACTCCTCGGCGATGGTCACCGCACCGGGGACCCGCTTGTAGACGGTGGCGTTCATCTCCTGGAGGAACTCCACCGCCTCGAGGTTCTCGCGGCCGCCGTGGATGTTGGGCGACCACTGGCCCTCGTCGCGCGAGTAGTCGAGGTAGAGCATCGAGGCCACGCCGTCGACGCGCAGGCCGTCGGCGTGGAACTCCTCCAGCCAGAACAGCGCGTTGGCGTAGAGGAAGTTGCGCACCTCCTTGCGGCCGAAGTTGAAGATGTGGGAGCCCCACTCCTTGTGCCAGCCGCGCTGGGGGTTCGGGTCCTCGTAGAGCGGGGTCCCGTCGAAGCGGGCCAGCGCCCACTCGTCGGTGGCGAAGTGGCCCGGCACCCAGTCCAGGATGACGCCGATCCCGGCCTGGTGGAGCCGGTCGATGAGCAGCCGCAGCCCGTCCGGGTCGCCGAAGCGGGAGTCGGCGGCGAAGTACGACGTGACGTGGTAGCCCCACGAGCCGCCGAAGGGGTGCTGCATGACCGGCATCAGCTCGACGTGGGTGAACCCCATGTCGGCGAGGTAGTCGACCAGGTTGTCGGCGAGCTCGGCGTAGGAGTACATGCCGCCGCCGTGGTGCTTCTTCCACGACGCCAGGTGCATCTCGTAGATCGCCATCGGCTGGGCGTGGGCGTCGCTGCGCTCGGCGCGCGAGGTCATCCACGCCTCGTCGTTCCAGGCGTAGCCGGGCTCGTGGACGATCGAGGAGGTCAGCGGCGGCACCTCGGCCGCGAAGGCCATCGGGTCGGCCTTCTCGCGCCACACGTCGTCGGCGCCCAGGATCAGGAACTTGTAGCGCGTGCCGGAGCCGACGTCGGGGACGAACAGCTCCCAGACCCCGGAGACGCCCATCTGGCGCATCGGGTGCTCGCGGCCGTCCCAGTGGTTGAAGTCGCCCTTCACCCGGACGCCCTTGGCGTGCGGCGCCCACACGGCGAACGAGGTGCCGGTGACGTCGCCGGTGGGGGACTGGTAGTGGCGCACGTGCGCGCCGAGGACGTCCCACAGCTGCTCGTGGCGGCCCTCGTTGATCAGGTGCAGATCCATCTCGCCGAGCGTCGGGAGGTAGCGGTAGGCGTCGTCGACGAGCGTGGGCTCCGCGCCGGCGTAGCTGACCGCCAGCCGGTAGTCCGGGGGCTCCGGCACGTCGAGCACGCCGACCCAGATGCCTTCGTGCTCGTGGGTCAGGTCGACCCGCTTGCCGTCGTGCACCACCACCACGGACTCCGCGAGCGGGCGGAAGACCCGCACCGTCGTGGTGCCGCCGTGCGGATGGGCACCGAGCACTGCGTGCGGGTCGCCGTGCCGGCCGGACACGACCTGGTCCAGGATGCTGCGGTCGAGCGGGCGGATGGTGCTCGTCACGAGTTCTCCTCGGGTACGTCGTCGGCGCCGGTCCGGCCGGCTCGGTCATGAGGTGCGGGGGCGGTCAGCCGCTTGATCGCGCCGAGCGGGATGCCGATCCAGTCGGGCCGGTTGCGGGCCTCGTAGATCGTCTCGTAGACCGCCTTGTCCGCCTGGTAGGCGTCGAGGAGCACCTGCTGGTCGGGCAGCACGGTGCCGTCCGGGGTGCGGGTGCTGAACTCGGTGTAACCGGCCAGGAACTCGTCCTGGTTGCGGCTGGCCCACTCCCGGGCCCGGTAGGCGATCTGGCTGTTCTCGTTGAGCTCGGGCTCCACGTCGGCCTCCACCGCGTGGGCGGCGTAGTCGAACGAGCGGAGCATGCCGGCCACGTCGCGCCAGGGGGAGTCCGGGGCGATCCGGTCGGCCAGCGGCTTCGCTGGCTCGCCCTCGAAGTCCACGATCTTCCAGCCCAGGGCGGTGCGCAGCGTCTGACCGAGGTGGAAGTCGCCGTGCACGCGCTGCACCACGACCCGCGAGGTGACCTGCTCGACGGCGTCGAAGATGGTGCGCAGCGGGTCGGCGTACGGCGCCAGCTCCGGGACGGCGGCGACCGCGGCGTCGAGCCGGGACCGCATCGCGTCGGCGAGCGCGGAGAGCTCCGCGGGCCCCCACTGCTGGCTGGGGAACGCGGCGGCGAGCGCGTCGTGGACCTCGGCGGTGGCCACCCCGAGCCGCCGGGACTCCGCGCCGAAGTCGCCGCCCACCTCGTCGGCGCGCAGGTCGGCCTCGGCGTAGAGGTCGCGGACGCTGGCCAGGGCCAGGTCCCAGCCGTCGCTGGCGGTGCGCAGGAACTGCTGCAGCATCGCCAGCTGGACCGGCTCGCCACCGGTCTCCTCGGTGGGGTCGAGCTCGAGCCAGCCGTAGAGCGCCGCGACGTGCTCGCTGCCGGCCTCGGTGAGCGCGGCGTGGATCTCGATGTCCGGGTTGCGACCCGGGGTGACCTTGCGGAACACCTTCATCAGGCTGTCGTCGCCGAAGGCGAGCGAGGAGTTGCTCTGCTCGCCGGAGAACAGCGTCGAGTGCGTGTCCATGTCGAGCTCGTGGCCGGTCAACCGGTGGAAGGTCAGGCCGTCCTGGGAGTGGCCGACGTTGAACGCCTGCAGCCACAGCCGCGTCACGGCCCGGTCGTGCATCGCGTCGTAGGCGTGCACCGGGCCGAGCTTCTCGTCGTCCCAGGAGCCGATCAACGCGTGCTCGAGGCGTTCCTGGGGCTCCGCGTAGTAGGCGACCGGCACCTGGTAGGTCTCGGCGCCGCCCTCGTCGTAGTCGACGGTGACCAGCTCGATCCCGACGTACGGCGTGCCGTCCACGTCGGCGGTGCCGAGGGTGCCGACCCGCCGCACGTCGGAGACCTGGAACGCGAGTCCCTTGCCGCCGAACCAGCGTGCGGAGCCGATGAACTGCTCGAAGGCCTTGATCAAGAGGTGCTCCCCTCCTGGAGGGTGGGGTCGTTCGGCAGCGGTGGCACCGCGCCGATCGAGCGCTCGCTGGCCGGTGCCGGGAGCCGGAACCAGTAGAAGCCGTAGGCGCCGAGGGTGAGCAGGTAGGGCAGCTCGCCGATCTCGGGGAACCGGACGCCGCCGAGCAGCTCGATCGGCGCCACCCCCTCGAAGCGGCGCAGGTCCAGCTCCACCGGCTGCGGGAAGCGGGACAGGTTGTGCACGCAGAGCACCCGGTCGACGGTGCCGTCCGGGGCTTCGTACTCGCGCACGTAGGTGAGCACGCTCGGGTTCGAGCCGCCCAGGTCGCTGAAGCTGCCCAGCCCGAACGCCGCGTGCTTGCGGCGGGCGTGGATCATGCGCCGCGTCCAGTGCAGCAGCGACGAGGCGTTCTCCAGCTCGGTCTCGACATTGACGCGTTGGTACCCGAAGACGGGGTCCTGAATCACCGGCAGGGCGAGCCGCCCGGGGGTGGCCACCGAGAAGCCCGCGTTGCGGTCGGCCGTCCACTGCATGGGGGTGCGCACGCCGTCGCGGTCGCCGAGCCAGATGTTGTCGCCCATCCCGATCTCGTCGCCGTAGTAGAGCACCGGCGAGCCCGGCAGCGAGAGCAGCAGCGCGGTGAACAGCTCCATCTGGTTGATGTCGTTGTCCAGCAGCGGCGCCAGCCGGCGGCGGATGCCGATGTTGGCCTTCATGCGGGGGTCCTTGGCGTACTCGCCCCACATGTAGTCGCGGTCCTCGTCGGCCACCATCTCGAGGGTCAGCTCGTCGTGGTTGCGCAGGAAGATGCCCCACTGGCAGTTGTCGGGGATGGCCGGGGTCTGCTCGAGGATCTCCGAGATCGGGAAGCGCGACTCGCGGCGGACCGCCATGAAGATGCGGGGCATGACGGGGAAGTGGAAGCACATGTGGCACTCGTCCCCGCCCTTCTCGAAGTCGCCGAAGTAGTCGACGACGTCCGAGGGCCACTGGTTCGCCTCGGCCAGCAGGACCCGGTCGGGGTAGTGCTCGTCGACGTAGGTGCGGACGTCCTTGAGGAAGTCGTGGGTCTCCTTGAGGTTCTCGCCGTTGGTGCCGGGGCGCTCGTAGAGGTAGGGGACCGCGTCGAGCCGGAAGCCGTCGATGCCCATGTCGAGCCAGAACGACAGCGCCTCGAACATGGCCTGGTGGACCTTCGGGTTGTCGAAGTTCAGGTCTGGCTGGTGGCTGTAGAAGCGGTGCCAGAAGTACTGCTGACGCACCGGGTCCCAGGTCCAGTTGGAGGGCTCGGTGTCGACGAAGATGATCCGGGCGTCGTCGTAGAGCTCGTCGGTGTCGGACCACACGTAGAAGTCACCGTAGGGCCCCTCCGGGTCCGAGCGGCTCGCCTGGAACCAGGGGTGCTGGTCCGAGGTGTGGTTCATGACGAAGTCGATGATCACCCGGATGCCCCGGGCGTGGGACTCGTCGAGGAAGTGGTGGAAGTCGTCCACCGTGCCGACCTCGGGGAGGATGTCGACGTAGTCGGCGACGTCGTAGCCGCCGTCGCGCAGCGGCGACGTGAAGAACGGCGGGACCCACAGGCAGTCGACGCCGAGCCACTCCAGGTAGTCGAGCTTCTCGGTCAGGCCCTTGAAGTCGCCGACGCCGTCGCCGTTGCTGTCCTTGAAGGAGCGCACCAGGACTTCGTAGAAGACCGCGGTCTTGAACCAGTCCGGCTGGTGGTCGGGGAGGCCCTCGGCGGTCGGGGGCATCTCGTGCTGTTCGGCGCTCATCAGGGGATGGCCCTCCGGACGGTGAGGATGTGAGCGGGTTCGTAGTAGGGATCGAGACGGACGTAGTTGCGCTGGCCCCAGGTCCACGACTGGCCGGTGATCTCGTCGTGCACTGAGAACTGGTCGTGCCAGTCCATGCCCAGGGCGGGCATGTTGAGGTTGACGGTCGTCTCGCGGGTGCCGTGCGGGTCGACGTTCACGACCACGATCACGATGTCCTCGAGGCTGCCGGGGTCGGCGCGGTTGCCGTCCACGGCGGGCGCGGACTTGCTGTAGACGACGACCGCGTCGTCGTCGCTGCTGTGCACCGTGAGGTTGCGCAGCAGCTGCAGGCTTCGGTGCTCGCGGCGGATCTCGTTGAGCCGGGTGAGGTACGGCGCCAGCGTCCGGCCCTCCGTCTCCGCGGCCTTCCAGTCCCGGATCCGGATCTGGTACTTCTCGGAGTCGAGGTACTCCTCGCTGCCGGGCTTCACCGCGACGTGCTCGTAGAGCTCGAAGCCGGCGTAGACCCCCCAGCTGGGGGAGCCGGTCGCGGCCAGAGCGGCCCTGATCTTGAACGCCGCCGGGCCGCCGTACTGCAGGAAGCCGTGCAGGATGTCGGGGGTGTTCACGAAGAAGTTCGGCCGCAGCACCGCGCTGCTCTCGTGTGACAGCTCGTTGAAGTAGTCCTCGATCTCCCACTTGGCGGTGCGCCAGGTGAAGTACGTGTAGGACTGGTGGAACCCGACGGTGCCCAGCGCCCGCATCATCGGCGGCTTGGTGAAGGCCTCGGAGAGGAAGACGACGTCCGGGTCGCTCTTGCGGATCTCCCCGAGCAGCCACTCCCAGAACTGCACCGGCTTGGTGTGCGGGTTGTCGACGCGGAAGATCCGCACGCCGTGGCTCATCCAGAGCCGGACTATGCGGAGCACCTCGTTGGCGATGCCCTGTGGGTCGTTGTCGAAGTTGACCGGGTAGATGTCCTGGTACTTCTTCGGCGGGTTCTCGGCGTAGGCGATGGTGCCGTCGGCCCGGGTCGTGAACCACTCGGGGTGCGAGGTGACCCAGGGGTGGTCGGGCGCGGCCTGCAACGCCAGGTCGAGCGCCACCTCGAGGCCGAGCTCACGGGCCCGCGCCACGAAGGCGTCGAAGTCCTCGAAGGTGCCCAGGTCGGGGTGGATCGCGTCGTGGCCGCCGTCCTTGGAACCGATCGCCCAGGGCGACCCGACGTCGTCCGGGCCCGGGTCCAGGGTGTTGTTCGGCCCTTTGCGGTTGACCTCGCCGATCGGGTGGACGGGTGGGAGGTAGATCACGTCGAAGCCCATCGCGGCCACCGCGTCGAGGCGCTCGGACGCGGTCGCGAAGGTGCCGGAGACGGTCTTGCCGGTGGTGGCGTCGACGTAGGCGCCCTCGGAGCGGGGGAAGAACTCGTACCAGCTGCCGGTCAGGGCGAGGGCGCGGTCGGCGAAGAACGGGTAGGGCCCGGCGGTGGTCACCAGGTCACGCAGCGGGTAGGCGGCGAGCACCTCGTCGACGTCGGAGGAGACCGCGGCGGCGTAGCGCACCGGGTCGGGACGCCGGGTGTCGCGGATGCCCTTGAGCGCCTCGTTGAGCGTCGAGCGCCCCTTCGCCCGCCGGGGGAGCTCCGCGACGGCGCGCTCGAGCAGCAGCGCGCCCTCGGTGAACATCAGCTCGACGTCGATCCCGGCCGGGATCTTGATCTCGGCGTTGTGCCGCCAGGTCGCGACCGGGTCGCTCCACGACTCGATCTCGAAGGTCCACGGCCCGACCGCGTCGGGGACCACGTCCGCCTCCCAGCGACCGACCTCCTCGGGTCGCGGGTGCATCCGCACCGGCGGCCGGCGCTTGCCCCGGGGGTCGATGAGCACCACGTCCGCGTTGAGCGCGTCGTGGCCCTCGCGGAAGACCAGCGCGCTGACGGTGAAGGGCTCGCCCAGAGCGGCCTTGGCGGCGTACCGACCTCCTTCGATGACAGGGGTGACGTCCATGACGGGGATTCGTCCGACCATGGGGTCAACGTACCGCCTCGGGCGGGTCAGGAAACCTGCGCATCTCACCGATCCGGTGTGCTCCCCGCGACGTGCCGACCGCGGGAGTGACGGTGGCCTCGCGCGTTCCCCCGAAGCCGCGCAAGCATGCCCGGACCCGCCCCCGGACGTGCCTCGGAGGCCGTCCTCCCGCAGGGGGTGGACGGCCTCCGCAGCATGGATCAGTCGAACAGCTCCAGCTCGGCGGCACGCACCGACAGGTCGGCGTCGGAGGCAGCCTTGCAGTCGGTGGCGTTGAACGGGTCGCTGTCGAGCTCCCCGGCGTAGCCGGCGAAGCCGGTGCACTGGTTCTCGAGCGCGACGAACCGCACGTGGGAGGCGCGTACGTCGGGCAGCGGGAACGTGCGCAGCGCCAGCTTCGGCGCCACCGGCCGCGGCCGCACCGCCGGGAAGGCCGACGCCGGGCTCACGTAGACCCGCTTCCAGACCGCGCTCGGACCCGTGCAGTCGGTGCCCGGTGCCTGCACGCAGGTCTCGATCGCGAACCGGCGCAACGCCGTGAACCGCGATCCCGAGTCCGGGTCGTCCTGCGGGTCGGTGCCCGCCTCGGCGGCCGGCCGCAGCATCGCGCTCACCCGGGCCGAGCGCAGCGTGTGCTTGCCGCCGGCCAGGTCGATGACGACGTAGGGGTTCGCGGCGTCGACGCTCTGCTCGGCGTTCACGCCCGCCCAGCTCGTCGCCTCGGTGTCGTCGATGAGGTAGCCGGCGTTGAGGCTGCCGGCACTCGAGCCGACCACCCGGGCCCCGTTGCTGCCCGAGGCGACGTTGCTCTCCAGCCTCAGTGTCTTGGTCAGCCGCTGGCCGGCCTTGACCGTGAGGGTGAACCGCTTGAGCCCGGTGCCCTGCCCGGCGAACAGCACGTCGTAGCGGCCCGGAGCCATCTTCAGCGACTCGTCGAGCGGCGTGCCCCGCAGGGTGTCGGCCGACGGCGTCGCCCTGGCCTCCCAGCGACCGAGGTAGATCCGGCCGCGAGCGGTCCGGCCGGCCTCGTCGACCAGGACCGGAGCGAAGCGCACCGTGGCCGACTTGGTCCCGGGGGCCCGGTAGCCGGGCACCGGCTGGCCGTCATCGGCGCCGGCGGTGCGGGCGTCGCTGCCCATCCCGCGGCGCGCGAACGCCTGCCACAGCACCAACTGGTCGACCCCGGCGAAGCGCATCTGGTCCGCGGCGAGCATGGCGTCGCGGGCATCCAGCATGCTGGTGGCGCCCTGCTGGAGCAGGAAGGCGTCGAACATCAGCTGCACCCAGCGGCGGTTGCCCGGGCACTTGCTGGCCTCCAGCGGGGCCTTGGTGGCGGTCCCGTCGGCGCAGCGCCGCTGCAGCCGGTCGTTGCCGGAGGGGTAGGCCCGGTCCCACTTGCGCACCAGGGCCTGCCGGACGTCCCACTGGGTGCCGTTCCAGATCTCGCCGTCGGCGTGCACCTCGACCCCGGTGCTGTCGAAGCCGTAGTCGCCGTAGGTCAGCGGGTTGGCGTTGATCGGGTAGTCCCGGATGCCCTCGGTCCTGTTCCCGGTGGCGTAGGGGCCGACCGCCCACGGGTTCGCGCCGTTGGAGTACTGGTGGCTGAAGAGGTACTCCCCGGCGACCAGGTCACCCCAGGACTCGCCCATGGCTCCGCCCTGCTCGGAGGTGATCCCCTCGTCGGGTCCGCCGATCATGCGGTTGCTGATCGCGTGGGTGTACTCGTGGCCGACGATGCTCATGTCGTAGCTGCCGTCGGTGCACGGCGCGTAGAACGCCCCGGCGATCGGCTGGAACAGGTACTGGTTGGTGATGCCGGGGACGCCGTCCTGCAGCGCGATCTGGTTCGCGTTGTCCCGGCCGAGGAAGCTGGGCTGGCCCCGGTGACACCGCCGGCCTGGGCGTTGCCGACCTCCGGGTCGTTCTCCCGGGTCGGGTCCGGGTTCGCGCCCAGGTTGTTCTGCTGCAGGTTGTAGTTCTGCTCGGTGAAGCCGAGGAAGTAGGAGTAGTCGTGCATCCGGTTGTGGGAGGCGAACAGCTGTGTCACGGAGGCATCGATGTCGTTGCCTCCCGGGACCAGGTTGGCCGGGTTGCACCTGCTGTTCTGCCAGGCGTCCGTGAACGCCGGGGTGTACTCCCGGGTCGGTGACACCGGCGCCTGGAACAGGCCTCCCGGCGTGAGCGGGCTGGCCCAGGCCTCGTGGGTGTTCGCCGCGTTGCCGATCGTGGTGAAGGTGGGGGTCTGGGAGTCGAAGCTGTAGTCCCAGGGTGCCTTCGCGGCCAGGTTCACGAGGTCGAGGTCGCAGCCCGGCACCCGGGCCCCGTCGACCTGGTCCTCCCAGCAGCCGACCTTGCGGTTGCCGGGGACCGTGTCGGTGGAGAAGTCCAGCGAGGGGTTCGCGGTGAAGAACGCCCACTTCGGCGGGTACGGCACCTGAGCCTGCGGACCCGTGGAGTCCGAGGTGGTCACCACGGCGGTGTAGGTGCCGGGGGCCGTGAACGGGACGGTGGGGCTCTCGTAGGGACACACCTGGGTGGCGTAGACGCCCTTCGGCAGGGTGCCGCCCGGGGCGTAGGTGAGCGTCTCGGGGCTGGTCCCGAGGTCCGCGGAGGAGAGCGGCTCGCCGTTCGCTCCGAACAGCTTGATGGTGATGTCGTTGGCCGGGTTCACGGTGGAGGCGACCACCGCGATCTGCCGGGTGTTGGCGTCGGTGAGCTCGAACTCGTGTCGCGGCCCGCACTGCGTCGCCGTGATCTCCCCGTTGAAGGGTTGTACGTCGCTGGAGTGCTCCACCTGGTTCTCGCGGTGCAGGACCGCGCCGGTGACGGCGTCCACCATCACCGTGTAGGCCTTGGCCGAGCCGCCCTGCACGTCGACCACGTTGGTCTCGAAGACCGGTCGCACCGTGCCGTCGGCGAGGGCGAGCGCCCGCAGCCGGGCCAGCTGCTCCTGCGCCAGGCCGGTGACCCGCATCCGGGTCCAGTCCCCGCGCGTGACCGGGTCGACCGACCTGGTGATGTCGGAGAGGCTCAGCCTCTCGCCGACGTTGGTGGCCGCGGTGAGCCAGGCTTGCTCGGCGTTCAGCACCGGCGCGGCAGGCGTGCCGGTGGTCCGGGTCAGGGACGAGGAGACGTAGACGATCCGGCCGTCGGCCACGCCGACGGTGACCATGCTGGCCAGCGCCGGGGACAGCTGTCCGAACCGCTGGCGCAGCAGCACCGCCCGGGCGCGGGAGCCGGCGAGCTTCTGGTTGTTCACCAGCTCCAGGCCCTCCACCTGGCTCGAGCTCAGCCCGAGCAGCGAGCGGTGGGTCCGCACCCAGTCGCGGGCGGCCGTGACCGCGTCGGCGCCGCCGGTGGAGCCGAGGCTCCCGGAGGGGGAGAAGATCGAGGACGGCGTGCCGAAGGCGTTCCAGCGCACGGTCGCGCCGAGGGCCGCTGCCGCGCGGCGCTGGGTGAGTGTCGGCGCCGCCGTACCGCGGGTGTCGAGGTCGCCGAGGCCGGCGGGGGAGTCGCCCCACCCGCGCGAGGCCGCGGCGGCGGGGCCGGTGCGGTCGGCGCCGAAGCTGCTCAGCGGCAGCTGGGCCACGCTGACGGCGAGCGCGGTGGCGAGCAGTCCGGCGGCACCGCGGCGCCGGGCGGAGGTGCCGGACCGGCGCCGGGTGCGGGTGCGCGGCGGGGTCTGCGGGAGGGGTGGCGGAGCGGCGGGCGCAGGGGACAAGAGGTGCCTCCGGGTGAGGGTTCCGGTGCTCGGGATCGTGGAGCACCCCTTCAACGGCCGCAGGTGGTCCGGGTTACGCGGTTGGTCACGTTTCGGTCATCTGTCTGAACCATTGGATCGTTCAAGTCGAAATCCGCTACGGTGCTCGGGTGAGAGCAATCCGACGATTCACCGTCCGTCCTGTCCTGCCCGAAGCGCTGGTGCCGCTGGGCGAGCTGGCCGGGAACCTTCGCTGGTCCTGGCACCCCGAGACCCAGGACGTCTTCGCCTCGGTCGACCCCGAGCAGTGGGAGCGCGTCGGTCACGACCCGGTCAAGCTGCTCGGCGCGGTCAAGTCCTCCCGGCTGCAGGAGCTCGCCGGTGACGAGGGCTTCCTCGAGCGGCTGCGGCACGCCCGCGCCGACCTCGAGCAGTACCTCACCGGCGACCGCTGGTACCAGAGCGCCGCCGGGCCCGACGCCCCCCGCGCCATCGCCTACTTCTCCCCGGAGTTCGGCATCACCGCCGTCCTCCCGCAGTACTCCGGCGGCCTCGGCATCCTCGCCGGCGACCACCTCAAGACCGCCAGCGACCAGGGCGTCCCGATCATCGGCGTGGGCCTGCTCTACCGGCACGGCTACTTCCGCCAGTTCCTCTCCCGTGACGGCTGGCAGCAGGAGACCTACCCCGTCCTCGACCCCGACGGCCTGCCGATCTCGCTGCTGCGCGACGAGGCCGGCAACGTCGCGAAGGTCGAGATCGGCCTGCCCGGCGACGCCTCGCTGACCGCTCGGATCTGGGTGGCCCAGGTCGGCCGCGTGCCGCTGCTGCTGCTCGACTCCGACGTGGAGGAGAACAGCCCCGAGATCCAGCAGGTCACCGACCGGCTCTACGGCGGCAACACCGAGCACCGGCTCCGTCAGGAGCTCCTGCTCGGCATCGGCGGCGTGCGCGCCATCCGCGCCTTCAACCGGCTCACCGGCACCCCGCGCCCGAGGTCTTCCACACCAACGAGGGCCACGCCGGCTTCCTCGGTCTCGAGCGGATCCGCGAGCTCACCGAGGACATGGGCACGCAGAACCTCGACTTCGGCGCCGCCCTGGAGGTCTCCCGCGCCGGGACGGTCTTCACCACGCACACCCCGGTGCCGGCCGGCATCGACCGGTTCCCCCGCGACCTGATCGCGCAGTACTTCGGCGGCGAGAACGCCCAGCCGGGCGTCCCCGTCGACAAGATCCTCGCCCTCGGGACCGAGGACTACCCCGGCGGCGACCCGTCGGTCTTCAACATGGCCGTGATGGGCTTCCGGCTCTCCCAGCGCGCCAACGGCGTCTCCCAGCTGCACGGTGAGGTCAGCCGCGACATGTTCGGCGGCCTGTGGCCGCAGTTCGACCGCACCGAGCGGCCGATCATCTCGATCACCAACGGCGTGCACGCCCCGACCTGGGTGGCCCGCGAGATCTTCGACCTGGTCCGTGCGCAGGGCATCAAGCCCGGTCCCGACCCCGACGCCGACTCCCCGGAGCAGGTCTTCGAGGTCGCCGACCGGGTGTCCGGCAAGGAGATCTGGGCGACCAAGCGGATCCTGCGCGAGCACCTCGTCGCCGACGCCCGCAAGCGGCTGGCGAAGTCCTGGCGCAAGCGCGGCGCGGCGCCGGCCGAGCTGACCTGGATCGACTCCGCGCTCGACCCGGACGTGCTGACGATCGGGTTCGCGCGCCGTGTCCCGTCGTACAAGCGGCTCACGCTGATGCTGCGCGACCCCGACCGGCTCAAGCGCATCCTGCTGAACCCCGAGCGTCCGGTGCAGCTGGTCATCGCCGGCAAGGCGCACCCGGCCGACGAGGGCGGCAAGAAGCTGATCCAGGAGATCGTCCGGTTCGCCGACGACCCCGAGGTCCGGCACCGCATCGTGTTCCTGCCCAACTACGACATCGCGATGGCGCAGCCGCTCTACCCCGGCTGCGACGTGTGGCTGAACAACCCGCTGCGTCCCTACGAGGCGTGCGGCACCTCGGGCATGAAGGCCGCGCTCAACGGCGGTCTGAACCTCTCCATCCTCGACGGCTGGTGGGACGAGTGGTACGACGGCAACAACGGCTGGGCGATCCCGTCGGCCGACGGCATCGACGACCCGGACCGCCGTGACGACATCGAGGCCACCGCGCTCTACGACCTGATCGAGAACGAGGTCGCGCCGCGCTTCTACGACCACGACGACGAGGGCACGCCGTACCGCTGGATCGAGATGGTGCGGCACACGCTGAAGTCGCTCGGCCCCAAGGTCCTCGCCGACCGGATGGTGCGCGACTACGTCTACAAGCTCTACACCCCGGCCGCCACCAGCTCGCGGACCCTCAACGGCGACTACGCCGGCGCGCAGGAGCTCGCCGAGTGGAAGCAGCGCGTGCGGGGGGCGTGGGCCGGCGTGAGCATCGACCACGTCGAGTCCGAGGGCGTCACCGACGCCCCGGAGATGGGGCAGACCCTCGAGCTCAAGGTCTTCGCCTCGCTCGGCTCCCTGGAGCCCGACGACGTGGAGGTCCAGGTCGTGCACGGGCGCACCGGCAGCGACGACGAGCTCGTCGACGTCACGTCGGAGTCGCTCACGCTCACCGAGAGCTACGAGGCCGGCCGGCACCGCTTCGAGGGCAGCGTCCCGCTGACCTCCTCGGGCACCTTCGGCTACACGGTGCGGATCCTGCCGCGCAACGAGCACCTCGCCGGGCCGGCGGAGCTCGGCTGCGTGACCTACCCCTCCGCCTGACACACCGGAGACCGATCGGCTGACCGGCCGTCCCCGCCCACGACCGTGGCGGGGGCGGCCGGTTCCGTCGTCGCGGAACCTCGCGGAACCTCGCGGAACGTCGCGGGTCAGAGCTGGCGCAGCACGATCATCGAGCGGCCGCTGACCCGCAGCACGTCGCCGGCCTCGACCTTCTCGCCGGTCGGGTGGAAGGGGTCGGTGGAGAGCGCGACCTCGCCGACCTGCAGCCAGTCGTTGACCGGCACCACGACCTTGCCGTGCTCGGGCGGCGCGTGGAACCAGATCAGGAACGACGCGTCGCGGAGCCGCTCGCCGCGCGGCCCGGGTGCCCGGAGCGGATCGCCGGAGACGAACATGCCGAGCGTGTGCAGGCCCTCGTCGTACCAGTCCTGCTCGGCCATCTCGCGACCGTCGGGGTGGATCCAGGCCAGGTCCTTGGGGCCGCCGGGCACGGCGGGCCGACCCTCCAGGAAGTGCCGTTGCCGCAGCGCGGGGTGCTCGCGCCGCAGCCGCAGCGCGGTCTTGGTGATGTCGTAGAGGTCCAGCCAGGCGTCGTCGGGGCGCCAGTCCACCCACGACGTCTCGTTGTCCTGGCTGTAGGCGTTGTTGTTGCCCAGCTGGGTGCGGCCCCGCTCGTCACCCGCGGTGATCATCGGGACGCCCGCGGAGAGGCAGAGCGTCACCATCAGGTTGGCCGCCTGCCGGTGCCGGAGCGCGACGATGCCGGGATCGACCGTCTCGCCCTCCACCCCGCAGTTCCAGGACCGGTTGTGGTTGGCGCCGTCGGTGTTCCGCTCGCCGTTGGGCTCGTTGTGCTTCTGGTCGTAGGAGACCAGGTCGCGCATCGTGAAGCCGTCGTGGGCGGTGACGAAGTTGACCGAGGCGTACGGCGACCGGCCGTCGTCGGCGTACAGGTCCGAGGAGCCCGACAGCCGGTACGCGAGGTCACGGATGCCGCCCGAGCTGGTGCGCCAGAAGTCGCGCACGGTGTCGCGGTAGCGGTCGTTCCACTCCACCCACGGTGGCGGGAACCGGCCCACCTGGTAGCCGTCCATGCTCGCGTCCCACGGCTCGGCGATCAGCTTCACGTGCCGCAGCACCGGGTCCTGGGCGACCGCGGACAGGAACGAGCCGCGCAGGTCGATCGCGGTCCGGTCGCGGGTCAGGGCCGGGGTGAGGTCGAACCGGAACCCGTCGACGTGCATCTCGGTGACCCAGTAGCGGAGCGAGTCGAGGATCAGCCGCAGCGCGCCGGGGAACGTGGTGTCGAAGGTGTTGCCGCAGCCGGTGACGTCGAAGTACGGGTCCTGGTCGGGCTGGACGCGCTTGTAGTAGCCGTAGTCGTCGAGCCCGCGGAAGCACAGCGTCGGCCCGTCCGGGCCGCCCTCGGCGGTGTGGTTGTAGACCACGTCGAGGATCACCTCGAGGCCGGCGGCGTGCAACGCCTTGACCATCTGCTTGAACTCGGTGACCTGACCGCCGCGGTCGCCGCTCGCGGAGTAGCCGTGGTGCGGGGCGAAGAAGCCGATCGAGTTGTAGCCCCAGTAGTTGGTCAGGCCGAGCCGGGCGACGTGCCGCTCGGGGACGATCTCGTGCACCGGGAGGAGCTCGACGGTGGTGATCCCGAGGTCCTTGAGGTAGTCGACCACGGGCGGGGTCGCCAGGCCGGCGTACGTCCCGCGCAGGTGCTCGGGGACCCGGTCGTGCAGCTTCGTGAAGCCCTTCACGTGAAGCTCGTAGACGACGGTGTCGGTCAGCCGCACCTTGGGGGAGCGGTCGTCGCCCCAGTCGAACGGGTCGTGCACCACCACCGAGCGGGGGACGTACGGCGCCGAGTCCCGCTCGTCGCGGGTGTGGAACTTCTGCGACCGGGTCTCGGCGTCGTCGCGCCGGTTCGGACGGACGTGGGCGTGGAGCGCGTCGTGGTGCGTCACCTCGCCCGAGATCGCCCGGGCGTACGGGTCCAGCAGCAGCTTCGCCGGGTTGAAGCGCCGACCACGTCCCGGCGCCCACGGCCCGTCGGCCCGGAAGCCGTAGCGCTGACCGACGGGGAGGTGCGGGATCGCGCCGTGCCAGATGCCCAGTGTCTTCTCGGTCAGCCGGTGCCGGGTCTCGACGAGCGTGCCGTCGTGCTCCTCGAACAGGCACAGGTCCACGGCGGTCGCCTCGGGCGCGAACACGGCGAAGTTGGTGCTCTCCTCGCTCCACGTGGCCCCGAGCGGCTGGTGCTCTCCGGGCCAGACCGTGGCCGCTCCGTCGTCGTGCATGCCGCCATTCTGGCCGATGTCGCACCAACTAGGGTGCACGGACCAACAGATGTACCGCAGTCTGGCCGAACGGATGAGGAAGAGGTGCCGCATGGGTGAGTTCGTGAGGCTCGAGGTCGAGGACGGTGTCGGAACGATCCGCATCGATCGCCCGAAGATGAACGCCCTCGACGTGCAGGTGCAGGAGGAGATCCGGGCCGCCGCCCTCGAGGCGGCGGAGCGGGCCGACGTCCGCGCGGTCGTGGTGTACGGCGGCGAGCGGGTCTTCGCTGCCGGCGCGGACATCAAGGAGATGGCGGCGATGTCCTACACGGACATGGTCGAGCGCTCCGGCGGGCTGCAGTCGGCGCTCTCCGCGGTCGCCGCGATCCCGAAGCCGGTCGTGGCGGCGGTCACCGGCTACGCCCTCGGTGGGGGCTGCGAGCTCGCCCTGTGCGCCGACATCCGGATCGCCGCCGACGACGCCACCCTGGGTCAGCCGGAGATCCTGCTCGGGATCATCCCCGGCGCCGGCGGCACCCAGCGGCTCACCCGGCTGGTCGGGCCCTCGAAGGCCAAGGACCTGATCTTCACCGGCCGCTTCGTCAAGGCCGACGAGGCGCTGGCGATCGGTCTGGTGGACCGGCTGGTCCCCGCCGACCAGGTGTACGCCGAGGCCCTGGCCTGGGCGCGCCAGTTCACCGGTGCAGCGGCCTACGCGCTGCGCGCGGCGAAGGAGTCGATCGACAAGGGCCTCGAGGTCGACCTCGCCACCGGCCTGGAGATCGAGCGGATCCAGTTCGCGGCGCTCTTCGCCACCGAGGACCGCAGCATCGGCATGACCTCGTTCCTGGAGAACGGCCCGGGCAAGGCGGAGTTCCGGGGCCGCTGACGGGTCAGGCCTCGCCGGGACGGACGTGGCCGGTCTCGTAGGCCGCGACCACGGCCTGCACCCGGTCCCGCACCCCCAGCTTGGCGAGCACGCTGGAGACGTGGGTCTTCACCGTCGTCTCGCCGAGGTAGAGCTCCGCGGCGATCTCGGCGTTGGACAGCCCGCGTCCGATGAGGGCGAGGACGTCGCGCTCGCGCGCGGTCAGCGTCTGGAGCACCTCGGTGCGCCGGGTCCGCAGCGGCGGCGAGGACGCGAACCGCTCGATCACCCGCACCGTCACCGCGGGGTCGAGCAGGCCGCCGCCGGCCGCGACCGTGCGCACGCCCTCGACCAGGCGCTCCGGCGGCGCGACCTTGAGCAGGAAGCCGCTCACCCCGGAGCGCAGGGCGGCTTCGACGTAGTCGTCCTCGTCGAACGTGGTCAGGATGACGACCCGGGTGCCGGGGACGGCCTCCAGCACCCGACGGGAGCCCTCGATGCCGTCGACGTGGGGCATCCGCACGTCCATCAGCACCACGTCGGGCGCGGTGTCCCGGACCACGTCCACCGCGGAGGCGCCGTCGGACGCCTCGCCCACGACCTCGATGTCGGGTTCGGCGCAGAGCACCATCCGGAGTCCGACGCGGACCATCGCCTCGTCGTCGACCAGCACCACCCGGATGCTCATGACCAGCTCCTGTTCGTCGGCAGCACCGCGTGCACCTCGAAGCCCTGCTCGGTCTGCCGGGTCCGCAGGGTGCCGCCGAAGACCTGCGCCCGCTCCCGCATGCCGACCAGCCCGTGCCCCCCGCCGCCGAGCGGGAGCCGGCGCCGCTCGCCGTTCGTGGCCGGCGCGCCCTCGTCGCGCACCCGGATCCCCACCGCGTCGTGGCCGTAGTCGAGGACCACGTGCGCCCGGCTGCCGGGCGCGTGCCGGAGCACGTTGGTGAGCGCCTCCTGCAGGATCCGGTAGGCGGACGCGTCCAGCGCCCGGGGCAGCTCCCGCGGCTCGCCGGTCACCTCGAGGTCCACGTCGAGCCCGGCTGCGCGGACGTCCTGCACCACCTCCGAGGCCCGGGCCAGCGACGGCACGGCGGCCGCCGGCTGGTCGTCTCCGGGCTCGCGCAGGATGCCGACCAGGGACCGCAGCTCCTCGACGGTCTGCCGGCCGAGCCGCTCGAGGCCGAGCAGCACGTCGTACTCCTGCGGGCGGTCGGCCAGCACCGGTGCGAGCTGTCGGCGCAGCCCGCCGGTCTGCAGCGTCATCACGCTCACCGAGTGCGCGACCGCGTCGTGCACCTCCCGGGCGATCCGGGTGCGCTCCTCGACGGCGGCGGCGTGCGCGGCCTGCTCCCGCTGCGCCTCGAGCAGCGAAGTCACCTCCATCAGCTCGGCGCTGCGCTCCCGCTCGCGCCGCACCAGCCGGCCGGCCCACCGCGCCGGGTAGAACACCGCGGGGAAGAACACCGAGTCCCAGGCCAGTCCGTGCACCACGACGTCGGTCGTCACGAACACCGCGACCGCGACCGTGACCGCCACCAGCGACCTCCGTGCCGGGGCGGCGTAGCCGACGTACCCCATCGCGAGCATCGCCGCGATCAGCCCGGTGCCTCCGGGGCCCGGCGCGCCCAGGATCAGTGACAGTGGGTAGAAGCAGACGACGAGCACGGCCCCCACGCAGGGGAACCGGGCCTGCACGACGAAGGCGGCCAGCAGCCAGAAGGCGACGAGCGCCAGGACCGCGAAGTGCGGCCGGTACGCCGCGTCCGTGCTGCCCTCGACCAGCCCGAGCAGGCACATCAACGGGCCCGCGGCCAGGGGGAACAGGCGCGGGTCGCGCCAGCGGGGACCGACCATGCTGGACAAGGTAGTGGCGACCGCGCCACCGCGTGATCCTTCCGGGGAAGGACCGGCTGCCGTCCGCAGCTCCTCCTGGCGGAGGAGACGAGACGGTCCTCCGGGACCGATGCCCGACGAGCCGCCGCCCCGGGAGAGTCCTCGGCATCGACTCCGAACCACCGGCCGCAGACGGCGGCCCCCGAACCGAAGGACTCACCATGACCCTCGACACTCCTAGCTCCACCGGCCTCCGGGTCCACGCCACCGCGGGGGACCGGACCGCCGGGACGCCCTGGATGACCTACGCGGCCGGCGCCGTGCTGGTGCTCGGTCCGCTGCTCTGGGCGGCCGGGATGTGGACCTCGCCGCCGGCATCCGGCACCAGTGACCTCGACTACGTGAGGTCGCTCGGACGGGACCTCACGATGACGCAGGTGTCCGCGCTCCTCCTGCACTACGGCAACCTGCTGATCGGCCTCGGCCTGCTGGCCGCGCCGTCGCTGGTGCGCGGGCCGCGGGGCCGCGGCCTCACCGTCGTCGGGTCGCTGCTCGCGGCGCTCGGCTTCACCAACGTCTCGGGAACGCTGCTCAGCGACTGGTGGAACGCCTCGGCGGTGACCCACCTGCCCGCGGCGACGGCGGCCGAGGTCTTCGCGGGGTTCAAGGACTCCTCGCTGCTCTGGCCCTGGGACGGCACCGAGATGCTCTCGCTGCTCGGCCCGGTGCTGCTGCTGGCCGGCCTGGCCCGGGCCGGGGTCCTCGGCTGGTGGACCATCGCGGTGCTGGTCGCCGGCGTCCTCGGCATGATGTTCATCCCGTGGGACCTGCCGCACCTGAGCGCGGTGGCGATCCTGGTGGCCTTCACACCGTTCGTCATGATCGGGCTGCGGCTGCTGCGCCGGGGCTGGCTGTCCCGGTCCTGATCCGCCGCCACCGCACCCGCACGGGGACCTCCTGGCTCGACAGGGAGGTCCCCGTCGTGCGTGCGTCGCTCCCGGCCCGCTCCCCGCAGCCGCCTGGTCGGCCGCCGGGGGCGGGTCGGCTAATGTGCTGACAACCTCGGACAAGGAGCAGCGAGTGACCGACACGAAGAAGCCCGCCGGCGAGACTGTGGCCCCGGCTTCGTCAGACCCGTCAGGCTCCGAGGCGAGACGCCGCCGGGGCTCGGAGGCCAGGGCGAAGGTCAAGGCCACCACGTCCACCGCCAGGACCAAGCTGGCCTCGTTGGTGTGGCTGGTGGCCGTGGTGTGCGCGCTGTTCCTGGCCGTCGGCGCGCTCCTGGTGGCGCTGAAGGCCAACCAGGACAACAGCATCGTGAAGTTCGTGCTCGACGGGGCCGATGCCCTCGACGGGCCGTTCAGCCGGGACAACGGCATCTTCACCTTCGACGGCAAGGACGCGGCCACCAAGAGCGCGCTGGTCAACTGGGGTCTGGCCGCGGTGGCCTACCTGGTGATCGGCAAGATCCTGGACCGGGTCATCCGCCCGTGAGCCGTCGCCCGACACGGCTCGCCAGTCCCGTCCGGTCCGCTGCGCCGTGTGACTCAATCCACCGATGACCAGGTTTCACCGCTGGCTACCAGCGGGTAACCTCGGGTCAAACCGACTGCACAGGAGGGGCCCTAAACCGGGTCGACAACGTTATGAACATTGTCGTGTGTGTGAAGTACGTACCTGATGCCACTGCCGACCGGCACTTCGAGGCCGACAACACCGTCGACCGCGTCGGCGTCGACGGGCTGCTGTCCGAGCTGGACGAGTACGCCGTCGAGCAGTCGCTGCAGATCAAGGACAAGCTCGGCGACGACAGCACGGTGACCGTGCTGACCGTCGGGCCCGAGCAGGCCACCGACGCCGTGCGCAAGGCGCTGCAGATGGGCGCGGACAAGGGCGTGCACGTCGTGGACGACGCCGTCGCCGGCTCGGACTACCTCGCGACGTCGCTGGTTCTGGCCGAGGCGATCAAGAAGATCGACCACGACCTCGTGGTGTGCGGCATGGCCTCCACCGACGGCGCGGGCGGCGTGGTGCCGGCGATGCTGGCCGAGCGCCTCGGAGTCCCGGGCGTGCTGCTCGGCTCGGAGATCACCGTCGAGGGCGACACCGTCCGGATCCGCCGCGACGGCGACGTCGCGACCGAGACCGTCGAGGGCACGCTCCCGCTGGTGCTGAGCGTCACCGACCAGTCCGGCGAGGCCCGCTACCCCTCCTTCAAGGGGATCATGGCGGCGAAGAAGAAGCCGGTCGAGACCTGGTCGCTCTCCGACCTCGGGGTCGAGGCGGAGAAGGTCGGCCTGTCGGCGGCTCTCACCGTCGTCGAGGACACCTCGGCACGCCCGCCGCGCACCGCCGGCGAGATCGTCACCGACGAGGACGGCAGCGGCGCCAAGGCGCTCGTCGACTTCCTCGCCTCGAAGAAGTTCATCTGAGAAGGGGTTGGTTGACTCATGAGTGAGGTACTGGTTCTCGTCGACCACGTCGACGGCAAGGTGAGCAAGCCGACCACGGAGCTGCTGACGATCGCGCGCCGGCTCGGTGAGCCGTCCGCGGTCCTGATCGCGCCGGCCGACGCCGCGGCCGCGGCGACCGAGACGCTGAAGAAGTACGGCGCCGAGAAGGTGTACGTCGTCGACGACGCCGAGGTGAAGGGCTACCTCTCGGCGCCCAAGGCCGAGGTGCTGGCCCAGCTGGTGGAGCAGAGCTCCCCGGCCGCGGTGCTGATCGTCTCCGGCGGCGAGGGCAAGGAGATCGGCGCCCGGCTGGCGGTCAAGACCGGCTCGGGCCTGATCACCGACGCCGTCGACGTCGCGGAGGACGGGGTTACCACGCAGTCGGTCTTCGCCGGCAACTACACGGTGCGGGCCAAGGTCACCTCCGGCATCCCGATCATCACGGTGAAGCCGAACTCGGCGACCCCGGAGGAGACCGAGGGCGCTGCGGTCCAGGAGACCGTCACGCCGAGCATCTCCGAGACCGCGAAGGCCGCCCGGATCACCGCCACCGAGCCGCGCAAGGCCTCCGGCCGTCCCGAGCTGACCGAGGCCGCGATCGTGGTCTCCGGTGGCCGGGGCACCGGCGGCAACTTCGAGCCGGTGGAGGGCTTCGCCGACGCGCTCGGCGCCGCGGTCGGTGCCTCGCGCGCCGCCGTCGACTCCGGGTGGTACCCGCACTCCTTCCAGGTCGGGCAGACCGGCAAGACGGTCTCCCCGCAGCTCTACGTCGCGAACGGGATCTCCGGTGCCATCCAGCACCGGGCCGGCATGCAGACCTCGAAGACGATCGTCGCGGTCAACAAGGACGAGGAGGCGCCGATCTTCGAGCTCGTCGACTTCGGCGTCGTCGGCGACCTGCACGCGGTGCTTCCGGCCGCGACCGAGCAGGTCTCCGCGCGCAAGGGCTGACCACGCCCCTCCCGCCCGCCGATTACCACGGTATGCAGGAAGTCTGATGCTCCCCATGGCCCGCAGGCCATGGGGAGCATCAGTCTTCCGTGGGAAGGGCGCCGGTACGTCGGTCGCGGCCGACCGGCGCCGGCCGCGACCGACCGGCGAGCGGTACGCCGACCGCGCAACCGCCGAGCAAGTACGCCGGCCGCAACCGACCGGCGAGCGGTACGCCGGCCGGCTGCCGACCGCCGACCGGCCCCGCGACTCACAGCCCGATGCTCAGGCCCTCCCACCGGCCGCGCAGCCAGCGGTCGTGGCTGGCGACGACGACCGTGCCGGGCGAGCGGCCCAGCGACTCCTCGAGCTCGTCGGCCAGCGTCAGCGAGATGTGGTTGGTCGGCTCGTCGAGGAGCAGCAGGTCCGGCTGCCGCGCCACGAGCACCGCGAGCGCGAGCCGCCGCTGCTGGCCGACGCTGAGCACGCCGACCGGCCGGGACAGCTCTCGCGGGTGCAGCAGGCCCAGCTCGCCGAGCGGCACCGGCGACCCGGTCAGCGCCGCGTAGACCTGGTGCGGGGTGCGCTCCGGCCGGGCGAACGTGACGTCCTGCGGCAGGTAGCCGGTCGTCCGCGACGACACCACGGCGGTGCCGGAGGTCGGCTCGAGCACCCCGGCGAGGACCTTGAGCAGCGTGGACTTCCCGGAGCCGTTGGCGCCGGTGACCAGCAGGTGCTCCCCGGCCGCCACATCGAGCAGCGGCACCGCGAGGCGGTCCGCCACCGCGAGCCCGCGCACCTGCACCACCCGGCCGGATCCGCCCGTGCGTGCGAGCACCCGGTCGAAGGAGAGCTCGCGCGGCGGCTTGGGCACCGGCCGGCTCTCCAGCTCCTCGATCCGCCGCTCGGCGTCGCGCACCCGGCGGCTCACGGTCCGGGCCACCTTCTCGCCCTTGCTGTGGTAGATGAACTTGTCGTTGTCGCGCGGCGGCCGGTTGTGGGCGACCTGCCGGGCAGTGCCCCGGGTCGCCGCGCGCAGCCGGTCCAGCTCCTCCTGCTGCTCGACGAAGGCGGCCTCCCAGCGACGTCGTGCCTCCCGCTTGCCGGCCAGGTGGGCGGCGTACCCGCCGGAGAACCGGTTGCCGCCGAGACCGTCGGTGCCGAAGTGGCTGGGGTCGAGGTCGACCACCTGCGTGCAGACCGCCTCGAGCAGGGCCCGGTCGTGGCTGGCCAGGACGACCACGCCGGGCAGGTCGCGCAGGAACTCCTCGAGCAGCGCCACCCCGGCGTCGTCGAGGTGGTTGGTCGGTTCGTCGAGCACCACGCACCCGGGCCGGGCCGCGACGAGGGCGGCCAGCGCGAGACGTGAGCGCTGGCCGCCGGAGAGGACGGCGACCGGGGTGCCGGGATGGACCGCACCGAGCCCGAGCCGTGCCGCGGCCATCTCCGCGCGCCGGTCGGCGTCCCAGGCCTTGTGCTGCACCGCCCAGTCGAGGAGCGCGACGTACTCCTCGGCGGCCTCCGGTCCGGTGAGCTGCCCGGCCAGCTCCTCGAGCCGCCGTACCCCCGCGTGCAGCGGGCGCAGCGCCGCATCGAGGACCTCGCGGGCGGCGGCGCCGGCCGGGAACTCCGGCTCCTGGGGGAGGTAGGCGAGCTCCGCGGGGCGTACGACGCTGCCCGCGTCGGGGGCGTCCACCCCGGCGAGCAGGCGCATCAGCGTCGACTTGCCGACGCCGTTCTCGCCGACCACCCCGAGCGGGGAGCCGGGGGAGGCGACGACGTCGACGCCGTCGAGGACGACCCGGTCGCCGTACGCCTTGGCCAGGTCGCGACCGACGAGCGGGGAGAGACGGGTGAGGGAGCGTGCAGGCATGGGGACCACCGATCCACGGGACGTGGGACGCTCGCCGGGCGGGCCGCGGACGCGAGCGGGGACGGGGTCAGCTCTTCATGTCGCGACGATTTTGCACGAAGACGGTCGCCGCGGCATCCGAATATTCCGCCACTCCGGCCGCGGCGCCTCGACGCGGTCGGCGACACGCGGCGCGGGCCGCCGCTCCGGGGGGGTGCCGGTCACTAGCGTGGGGCGGTGATGCTGCGCCGGCTCCTGCTCCTGATCCTGCTCGTCGTGCTCCTGGTGCCCGCGGGGATGCTGACCGCCGCCCGGCTGGTGCACCCGGCGGCCGGGGCGTGGGTGCGGCTGGTCTCGTTCACGCCGTACGCCGTGGTGCTGTACGCCGCGGCCGTGGTGGTCCTGCTGGTGGCCGTGCTGGTCGTCCGCGGAGCCGCCCGGGGTCTCGCGGTGCTGCTGCTGGTCGGCAGCGTGGCCGGTCTGGCCCTGCACGCCTGGTGGCTGCTGCCGTCGTTCGTCAACGGCACCGCTCGCGCCCAGGCGGCGCCGGGGGAGCGGTTGCGGGTGATGTCGGCCAACCTGGAGAAGGGGCAGGCGTCCGCGGTCCGGGTCGTCGAGCTGGCGCTGGCGAACCGGGTCGACGTGCTCGTGCTGCAGGAGGTGGACGCCGCCGAGCTGGCCCGGCTGCAGGCCGCCGGCATCGACGAGCGGTTCCCCGCCTCGGCGGGGCAGCCGGAGAGCGGGGTGGCCGGCACGATGGTGTTCGCGCGCAAGCCGCTCGAGGACGTCTCCCGGCTGGACACCCGGCTCGGCTGCTGGACGATGACCTACGACGGCGACGTCCGGCTGGTGGCGGTGCACTCGTGGCCGCCGATCGGCGACGCCAGGATGTGGCGCGCCGACCAGCGCGTGATCCGCGCCGCCGCGGTCGACGCCGCCCGCCTGGGCGACGCGGTCGTCGTCGGCGACTTCAACACCACCCCCGACCACGAGCCGCTCCTCGAGCTCGCGGGCCGCGGCTTCGACGACGCCGCGACCGAGGCCGGCTCCGGGTGGCAGCCGACCTGGCCGGCCGCCGACGGGCCGGCCCTGCTCGGCCTGCGGCCGCCGTCGCTGCTCGCCATCGACCACGTGCTGGTCGACGACGCGTTCGCGGTCGCCCGCACCGAGACCGCCTCGGTCTCCGGCACCGACCACCGGGCGCTGCTGGCGATACTGGCCAGATGAGCGAGAACGTCTGGGAGCCGACCGAGGAGGACCGGGCGTTCCTCGACGTCTACGGTCCCTGGGACCCGCTCGCCCCGGCCGAGCTGCAACGGCTGATGGCCGGCTTCGAACCGCCCTGGTGGGTGGTCGGCGGCCACGCGATCGAGGCGTTCACCGGCGTCCGCCGCGTCCACGAGGACATCGACCTGGTGGTCTTCGCCGACGACGTGCAGGCGCTGCGGGCCCAACTCGGCGGCACGTTCCACCTGTGGGGCATGAACGACGGCACCATGCGGGTGATCGACGAACGGCACCCGGACCCGGTGCACCCGCTGTGCCAGATCTGGATGCGCGTCGACGCCTCCTCCCCGTGGCGCGTGGACTGCATCCTGAACCCGAGCGCGGAGGGGCGCTGGCAGTCCCGGCACGACGACTCGTTCGTCGCCGACCTCGACGAGGTCACCTGGGTGGCGGCGGACGGCATCCGCTACCTCGACCCGGCGATCACCCTGCTCTTCAAGGCGCGCCAGCAGCGGCCCAAGGACGCGATCGACCTCGCGAACACCTGGCCGCTGCTGCCCCCGGAACGGCGGGCCTGGCTCCGCGACGCGGTCGCGCACCGCTACCCCGACCACCCCTGGACCGAGCGGCTGCGCAGCGAGCCGGGGGTCGGCACGGGCGGATGAGAGCCGGTGCCCGCGCACGCCGTACGCTGGGGAATGCGATGAACGACCTCACCCGCGCCGCGGCCGCCGAGCCGGCCACCGTCTACCTCGACCACGCGGCCTCCACGCCGATGGTCGAGGCGGCCGTCGCCGCGATGACCACCCAGCTGACCCGCACCGGGAACGCCTCCTCCCTGCATGCCGCCGGCCGCGCCGCCCGCCGGGTCGTGGAGGAGGGCCGCGAGCGGATCGCCGCCGCGATCGGCGCCCGTCCCTCCGAGGTCGTGTTCACCTCCGGGGGGACCGAGTCGGACAACCTCGCGGTCAAGGGCCTCTACTGGGCGCGACGGGACGCGGACGGTCGCCGTACCCGCGTGCTCTCCACCGCCGTCGAGCACCACGCCGTGCTCGACACGCTGGTGTGGCTCGAGGAGCACGAGGGCGCCGAGGTCGAGCTGCTCCCGGTCGACGGGCTCGGCCGCCTCGACCTCGACGCGTTCCGGGCCGCCGTCGAGCGCGACCCGGAGTCGGTCGCGCTGGCGTCGGTGATGTGGGCCAACAACGAGGTCGGCACCGTGCAGCCGGTCGCCGAGGTCGTGCGGATCGCCCATGAGCACGGCATCCCGGTCCACACCGACGCGGTGCAGGCGGTCGGGCAGGTGCCCGTCGACTTCGCCGGCACCGACGTCGACCTGCTCACGCTCACCGCGCACAAGGTCGGCGGGCCGTACGGCGTCGGGGCGCTCGTCGTGCGCCGCGAGCTCGACCTCGCGCCGCTGATGCACGGCGGCGGCCAGGAGCGCGACGTCCGCTCCGGCACCCTGGACACCCCCGCCATCCTCGGCTTCGCCACCGCCGTCGAGCTGGCCGTCGCGCAGCAGCCCGAGCGCTTCGACCGGCTGTGCGCGCTGCGCAACGACCTGGTCGCCCGGGTCATCGAGCAGGTGCCCGACGCGGTGCTGAACGGCGACCCGGTCTGCGCCCCGGACCACCGGCTCCCCGGCAACGCCCACCTGACCTTTCCCGGCTGCGAGGGGGACTCGCTGCTGATGCTGCTCGACGCCCGCGGCATCGCCTGCTCGACCGGCTCCGCGTGCTCGGCCGGGGTGCCGCAGCCCTCGCACGTGCTGCTCGCGATGGGACGGACCGTGGAGCAGGCCCGGTCCTCGCTGCGATTCTCGCTCGGGCACACCAGCACCCCCGCCGACGTGGACGCGCTGGTCGAGGCGATCGGTCCGGTGGTCGAGCGCGCCCGCGCCGCCGGCGCGGTGGCCGGTGTCGGTGCGGCCCGCGCCGCGGCGGGCTGAGCCGATGCGCGTTCTCGCCGCCATGTCCGGAGGGGTCGACTCCGCGGTCGCCGCCGCCCGTGCCGTCGAGGCCGGCCACGAGGTCACCGGCATCCACCTGGCGCTGTCCCGGAACCCGAAGTCCTACCGCACCGGCTCCCGCGGCTGCTGCACGATCGAGGACTCCGGCGACGCCCGGCGCGCCGCGGACGTGATCGGGATCCCGTTCTACGTCTGGGACCTCAGCGACCGGTTCCACGAGGACGTGGTCGAGGACTTCGTGGAGGAGTACGCCGCCGGCCGGACCCCCAACCCGTGCCTGCGCTGCAACGAGAAGATCAAGTTCGCCGCCGTCCTCGACCGCGGGCTGGCCCTGGGCTTCGACGCGGTGGCCACGGGGCACTACGCCCAGCTGGAGCGCGGGCCGGACGGGCTGATCGAGATGCACCGGGCCGTGGACATGGGCAAGGACCAGTCCTACGTGCTCGGCGTGCTGACCCAGGAGCAGCTGGCGCACTCGCTGTTCCCGCTCGGCGACTCGCGCAAGAGCGACGTCCGCCTGGAGGCCGCCGCGCGCGGGCTGTCGGTCGCGAGCAAGCCGGACAGCCACGACATCTGCTTCATCAGCGACGGCGACACCGGTGGCTGGCTGCGCGAGAAGCTGGGCGCCGGCCACGGCGACATCGTCGACCACGCGAGCGGCGAGGTGCTCGGCAGCCACGAGGGCGCGTTCGGCTTCACCATCGGGCAACGCAAGGGCCTGCGGATCGGCCGGCCCGCCGACGACGGTCGGCCGCGCTACGTGCTCGACATCGAGCCGGTCTCGGGCACCGTGACCGTCGGACCCCGCGCGGCGCTGCTGATCGACGGCCTGACCGGGATCCGGCCGCGCTGGTGCGGGACGGTGCCGGCGGCCCCGATGCACGGGACCGTGCAGCTGCGGGCGCACGGCGAGGAGCACCGGGCGGTGGTCCGGGTGAGCGGCGACCAGGTCGAGGTGACGCTGCTGGAGCCCGCGGAGGGGATCGCGCCCGGGCAGGCGGCCGTGTTCTACGACGGCAGCCGGGTGGTCGGCTCGTGCACCATCAGCGCCACCCGCCGGTCGGGCCCGACCGCTCTCCAGACTGAGGCTGCCGGCGCTCCTGGGGCTGCGGACGGGGCGGGCTCCCGATGACCCGGGCCACCGGGATCGGCTCACTGCCCGGCACCGACTACGCCGAGGCCGTCCGGATGGTGCTCGGGCTGCTGCCCGACCTCGCCCACGTCCCGGAGCTGCCGGACCGCGGCGTCCAGGCCTCGATGACCGGACGGTCCCTCGGAGTCCTCGCCGACCTCGACGCGGACCTGCAGCCGGCCGGCTGGCGGCTGACCGGCAGCCAGGGCTCACCGGGGGCGGACCACCGGCGGGCCCGCTCGCTGCTGGCCCAGGACCTCGACGTGGTCGAGGAGCTCGCCCAGGACTACGACGGCACGTTCAAGGTGCAGGTCACCGGGCCGTGGACACTCGCCGCGACGGTCGAGAAGCCGCGCGGCGACCGGTTGCTCGCCGACCGCGGCGCCCGCCGCGAGCTGGCCCAGGCCCTCGCCGAGGGGTTGCGCACGCACGTGGCCGACCTCCGGCGCCGGCTCCCCAGGTCCGAGCTGTGGGTGCAGGTCGACGAGCCGGCGCTGCCGGCGGTGATGACCGGCCGGGTGCCCACCGCCTCCGGCTTCCACCGGCACCGCTCGGTGGACGCCCCCGAGGCCTCCCCGGCCCTGGAATGGGTCTTCGAGGCGATCTCCTCGGCCGGTGCGGTGCCGATCGTGCACTGCTGCGACGCGGACGTCCCGGTCGGGCTGCTGGTGGGAGCCGGCGCTGCGGGTGTCTCGGTGGACCTCGGCGTGCTGGCGCCGGCGGCGTACGACCCGCTCGCCGAGCTGCTCGAGGCCGGCGGCCCGGTGCTGCTGGGGGTCGTGCCGTCGACCGCACCCGAGGGGACGGTGTCGGCCGAACGGCTCACCGACCAGGTGATGCGCTTCCTCGACATGCTGGGCCTCGACCCGGACGCCGTGGGGGAGTCCCTGGTGGTCACGCCCACGTGCGGCCTGGCGGGCGCCTCGGTGGACTGGGCGCGCCAGGCGCTCCGGCTCAGCGCCGAGGTCGCGGGCAACCTCTGAGCCCGACGCCGTCCTTCGCAGCCGCATGGCTCTTGACGGTCGCGCATCGGGTCACGATCCCCGGATCCGGGTTCGGGGTGCTGTCGTGCGCGCCGCTTCCTCGGCGCCGCCGGCCGGCGTCCGCGACTGCTCATCCCCTGGCGACGACACCGCGCCCATGGCACGCTCACCCCACGCGAAGAAGGGGACGGACATGGGGGTAGATCTCTCGGGCCGGGTGGCCCTGGTGGCGGGGGCGACCCGAGGGGCAGGGCGTGCCGTGGCGGTGGAGCTGGCGCGGGCGGGCGCCTTCGTCTACGCCACCGGACGGTCCAGTCGAGTGGCGGGGCCCTCGGACATGGACCGCCCGGAGACGATCGAGGAGACCGGGGACCTCATCGCGTCCGCCGGAGGCCAGGGCATTGCCCTGCGGGTCGACCACCTGGACGTCGGGGCCGTGCGCGGCCTCGTCGACCGGATCCGTTCCGAGCAAGGCAGGCTCGACGTACTGGTGAACGACATCTTCGGCGGGGACCGGTACGCCCAGTGGGAGACACCCCTGTGGGAGCACGATCTCGAGGGCGGGCTGCGGATGTTGCGCATGGGGGTCGAGACGCACATCATCACCGCGGCGGTGGCCCTGCCCCTCATCCTGGACACGGGAGAGGGGCTGGTCGTGGAGATGACCGACGGGACCAGTGAGGCGAACTCCGGCGACCGGCCCGGGGTCGGGTTCTACTACGACTACGTGAAGGCCGGGGTGGACCGGCTCGTGCGCAACTTCGCCCGCGAGCTCAGGGACACCGAGGTCGCTGCAGTGGGGGTGACGCCCGGCTGGCTGCGGTCGGAGCGGATGTTGGAGGGCTTCGGCGTCACCGAGGACACGTGGCGGGAGTTCTGCCGCAAAGAGCCGAGCTTCGGTATCTCCGAGTCCCCGACCTACGTGGCCCGGGGGGTGACTGCGCTGGCCGCCGACCACGGTCGCCGGCAGCTCGCCGGACAGGTCGTGACGTCCCGGCAGCTCGCGGACTTGTACGACGTCACCGACGTCGACGGCTCCCGGCCGGACTGCTGGGGACTCATCGCCGACCACGGCTGGTCCGAGGAGGACCCCGAGGTCATCGAGAGGTACCGCTAGCTCGCCCGGATCCACCGCTGGTCGCCCCGGCGACGCGGACGTCATGCCTGCGTCCCTCGGTCCCGTCGCGTCAGCAGGTAGCAGACCGACGGCAACGCGGCACGCCCTTCGACGGGATGGTCGTAGAGCGCGAGCGGCCGCATCCCGAGGCGCTCCATCACGGCGCGCGAGCGGGTGTTGCCGACCACGGTGAAAGAGACCACCTCCTCACGCCCGAGATCCTCGAAGGCATGACGCAGGCACTCCCGTGCCGCTTCGGTGGCGTAACCGCGTCCCCAGGCGGAGCGGCGCAGCCGCCATCCCACCTCGACCACCGGCTGCTCCCGCCCATCCATCCAGCCGGCGTGGAACCGCGGCACGGCGAGTCCGGTGAAGCCGATGAACCCCTCCTCGGCCTCGAGCGCCCACCAGCCGAAGCCATGCCGGTCGAAGTGCCGCTCGATCCGATCCACCCACGCGTCCGACTCGGCGCGGGTGAGCGGCGCGGGAAAGTGCTCCATGACCTCGGGGTCGGCGTTGAGCGCGGCGAACGGCGCGCGGTCCTTTTCGCCCCAGCCCCGCAGGACCAAGCGCTCGGTGCGCAGTACGGGCACAGCCACCCTGGCACTCTATGCGTCCGGCAACGGTCTCGGGGCCGAGCCGAGGGGCACGACGCCCGGAGGCTGCGCACCGCAGGGGAAGTCATCGCGGCCGGTGTCAGGCTCCGGCCGGCGTTCGGCGAGCAGGTCGAGGCAGGCGTTGGTGGGGTCCGGTCCGACGCGGCCTGGTCAGCCTCGGCTCTCCGGCAGGGCGGGATGGTCGGTGGGGTAGATGCCGACGGCGAAGCCGTAGACGGTCTCCCCGGATCTGGGGAGCTGGTCGAACTCGCTGACGAGGGCCGCGATGCGCTCCCAGAACTCGCCGGCCCGGTCCTCCGAGAGGCGGGCATGCCGGATGAAGCCCCACAGCCGTCGGTCCTGGTAGGCGGTTGCCGACTCCCGGGCCGCGACCTCGAAGTCGTTGAAGTCTCCTGGCAGCGCCGGCTCGTCGGCGCTCTGCTCGACGGCGACGTAGAACATGCGGGCGGTGCGACCGTAGAAGCGCTCCTCGATCGCGCGGACCCGGCGTGTGCGTACGACGCACACCAGACCCGCCGCGGTCAGCACCTTGACGTGGTGAGCGATCGTGCTCTTCGGCCGACCCACCGCGGTGGCCAGCTCGGTCACGGTGGCGGCCCGTTCGTGGAGCAGGCTCAGGATCGTGGTGCGCAGGGGGTTGCTGATCGCGCGGACCTGCGCGGGCGTCGTCAGCGCGATCCGGTCCGCGAGCTCGTAGTCAGGAGGGGTCTTGCTGGTCATGGCGCGAACAGACTACTCTCACAGAACGTTCCAAACTATTGGTTCAATCGTTGAGGGGATGAGTGTCGATGGCCGAGGTTGTTCTCTACCACCACGTCCAGGGGCTCACCGCGGGAGTGGTGGCCTTCGCTGACGAGCTGCGACGGGCGGGGCACACCGTGCACACGCCGGACCTGTTCGAGGGTCACACGTTCGCCACGATCGAGGACGGCATGGCGTTCGCCCGTGCGGCGGGCTTCGAGGCCGTTCTCGAACGCGGCGTGGCCGCAGCCGAAGCCCTGCCGACCCACGGCGTGGTCTACGCCGGCTTCTCGATGGGGGTGATGCCTGCCCAGAAGCTGGCCCAGACCCGTGCGGGCACCCGGGGCGCGCTGCTCTTCCATGCGTGCATGCCTGTCGCTGAGTTCGGCGAGCGGTGGCCCGACGACGTCCCGGTCCAGGTGCACGGCATGGACGCCGACCCGTTCTTCACCGAGGAGGGCGGCGATCTGGACGCGGCCCGGGAGCTCGTCGCTTCGACCGACGTGGCGGAGCTGTTTCTCTACCCGGGCAAGGAGCACCTGTTCACCGACTCCTCGCTGCCGTCGTACGACCCGGCGGCGACCGCCCTGCTCGTCGAGCGGGCGCTCCGGTTCCTCGACGACATCGCAGCCACCCCGAGCGAGGCGCAGCCCGGCTGATGCGCCACGGAGCGCGTCGGGGCATCCGGAGCGGCGGGCGCGCCGCCGTACCACTGCTTCCCTCGGAACATTGATGCTCCCCACGGGCCGTGGCCCATGGGGAGCATCAAACATCCGACATCCCGTGGTAATCCGCGCCCGGGGACGCGCCCGGGGAGCGCCGGGGGTCAGGCGGCCAGGTGCACCGGGTCGGCGCCGTCGGAGGCCAGCTCCTCGTGCTTGACGTTGAGGAACAGCACCGCGATCAGGGTGCCCAGCCAGATCATGCCGGCGCCGGTGAGGAACGCGTGGGTGGCACCCTCGGTGAACGCGACCTGCTCCACGAGCCCGCGGACCCGGTCCATCTCGGCGGCCGACGGAGCGGGACCGTTGCCCGACCCGGCCGCCTGGAGCGCGGCTCCGAGCGACTGCGCCTTCTCGGTCGAGAAGTGCACCGCGACCGTGGACAGCGTCGCCAGGCCGAGAGCGCCGCCGATCTGCTGCATGGTGTTCAGCACGCCCGAGCCGATGCCCGAGTCGCGGTCGCCGACACCGTGCACGGCGGTGAGGGTGAGCGGAACGAACGTCAGCCCCATGCCCAGCGACATCATCACGATGAACGGCAGCAGGTCGGTGAGGTAGTCGGCGTGCACGCCCAGGTTGCCGGGCGCCTCGGTGTAAGGCAGCCGGGAGAAGCCGAACAGCGCCGAGCCGGCGAGCGCGGTGCCGATCCCGGCCAGCCAGCGCGGGTCGACCCGGCTGATCAGCTTGGAGGAGATCGTCGCGGCCAGCACGATGCCGAAGCTGAACGGCAGGAACGCGAAGCCGGTCTTCAGCGGGCTGTAGCCCAGCACGTTCTGCACGAACAGGCTGAGGAAGTAGAACATCGCGAACATCGCGGCCGGCACCAGCATCATCACCACGAAGCTGGTGGCCCGGGTGCGGTTGGCGAGGATCCGGAACGGCATCAGCGGGTGCTCGACGACCCGCTCGATCAGCACGAAGCCGATCAGCAGCGCCACGCCGGCGGCCAGCGAGACGATCGTCCAGACGTCCTGCCAGCCGTGCTGCGGCTGGCCGGCGCGGGTGAGGCCGTAGACGATGCCGATCAGGCCGAGGGTGCCGGACAGGGCGCCCGGCAGGTCCAGCTCGCCGGGGTGCTTCTCGCTCTCGGCGAGGACCCGGGGGCGGCCAGCGCGGCCGCGATGCCGATCGGCACGTTGATCAGGAAGGTGAGCCGCCACCCGGAGACGTCGGCGCCGAGCATCGAGAAGTTCAGGCCGGTCAGCCAGCCGCCGAGGATGAGCCCCACCGCGGCACCGGCGCCGGACATCGCGGCGTAGACGGCGAACGCGCGGTTGCGCGCCGGGCCGGCCGGGAAGGTCGTGGTGATCAGCGCCAGCGCGGTGGGGGAGGCGATCGCCGCGCCGAGGCCCTGCAGGGCCCGGGCCCCGAGCAGCAGCCCCTCGTTGCTCGCGAGGCCGCCGAGCAGCGAGGCGACCGCGAACACCGTGACGCCGAGCATGAACACCCGGCGACGGCCGTAGAGGTCACCGAGCCGGCCACCGAGCAGCAGGAAGCCGCCGAAGACCAGGGCGTAGCCGGTGACGATCCAGGCCAGGTTGGCGTTGGAGATCCCCAGGTCCTCCTGGATGTAGGGCAGCGCGATGTTGGCGATGGTGCTGTCGAGCACCACCATCAGCTGCGCCACCGAGATCAGCACCAGCGCCCACCCGAGATGGCGGTGGCCGTGGCCGGTCTCCTGTGCGGAGACCGGGGTGGTTCCTGTGGTCATGACGTTCCTTCGGGGTGAGCGGAGTACGGCCGGCCGGTGGCGGCCGGGAGGATGATCTGGTCGACGACGGTCTCGATGACGGTCGGATCGACCGGGAAGCCGAGCAGGAAGACCCGGTGCAGCAGGATCCCGGCGAGCGCCGCGGAGATCAGCTCCACGTCGATGCCGGGCAGCAGCTCGCCGCGCGCCTGGGCGCGGGCGTAGATGTGACGATTGATCTCGAGCTTGGGGGCGAGGAACCGGCTCCGGAACTCCTGCGCGAACTCGGGATCGGTGTGCAGCGCGGTCATCACCGAGGCCAGTACGATCGCGTTGTCCTTGTCGGCGAGCCCTCCGGCCCCGCAGTACGTCGTCAGCAGGTCGCCCCGCAGGCTGCCGGTGTCGACGTCGGCGAGGTCGTGGGCGCGCTTGGAGCGCAGCAGCGCGTCCACCACCAGTGACGACTTGGAGGACCAGCGGCGGTACAACGTGGCCTTGCCGGCGTGGGCCCGGGCGGCCACGGCGTCCATGGTGAGCCGGTCGAAGCCGGCCTCGATGAGCAGGTCCAGGGTGGCGTCGAGGATCTCGGCCTCGCGGGCGCCCTCGACCCGGGGACGTACGCCGTCCAGGGGAACCATGCCGCCACCTCCTCGCAGGTCGGGATGGAACGAAACGGTTTCGTTCCATCGAGACGATACGGGAGGCGAACCGCGCGGTGCCACCGGATATTCCGGTCCCGGGCGATCGGTTCCCGCCGACCGGTTCCCGCCGATCGGTCCGCGCCGATCGGTCCGCGCCGACCGGCTCGGCCCGATCGGCTGCGGCCGCGCGGGTTCAGAGGGTGGTGCGGGACCAGACCGGTCCGGTGCCCGCGCCGGAGACCATGACCACCTCGGCGACCCGCGAGGCCGGGGCGCGCACCACCCAGGTCCCGGTGCGGCCGCGCACCGTCCAGTAGCCGGCCTCGACGGTGCGGCCGTCCCGCAGCCGCAGCCGGCAGGTGTAGCTCATGCCCGGCTGCGCCCCGCGCACCGAGACGACCAGCACGGGGCCGCGGGCGTCGACCCCGGAGACCACCGTCCCGACGGCGGTGCCCGCGGAGGTGCGCAGCGTCCCGGCGTGCGCCGAGAGGGTGACCGCCGGCGGCTGCGGTCCGGACAGGCTCTGCGCCCCCACCAGCCCGATGGCCAGGCCCGCCGCCAACCCTGCTGCGGCCGCCACCCAGCGGCGGCGCACCGGGCTCTGCCCGCGTCGGGGGCCCCGTCGCACCGCGTGCCGCACCCCCGGTTCGGAGCCGGCCGGCGCCGCCGTCACCACCGCCGGCTCGGGGCGCCCGGTGCGGCGCTGGTCGGCGAGGGCGCCGAGCACCCGGGCCTCGAACCCCGGCGGCGGGTCGACCGCCGGCGCGGCGGCGAAGGTCTCCTCCACGGTGGCCGCGAGCGCGTCGTACTCGCCGCGGCAGCGGGGGCAGTCCGACAGGTGCCGGACCATCGCGTCCCGCTCCCCGGGGCCGAGCTCATCCAGCGCCAGCGCGACCAGGGCGTCGGTCGGGTGGGACCGCGGAAGCTCAGCCATGGTGGACCCCCTCCTCCGGCGCCAGCGCGGCGCGCAGCCTCTTCAGCCCGGTCCGGATCCGCGTCTTCGCGGTGCCGAGCGGGATCTCCTCCCGGGCGCTGACCTCGGCGGCGGTGCAGCCGCCGATCACCGCGAGCACCACCGCACGGGCCTGCTCCGGTGGCAGGGTCCGCAGCCGCGCGGTCACCCGGGCCGACTCCAGCCGGTTCACCAGGGCCTCCTCCGAGCTTTCGCCGAGGGTGCCGACCAGCAATGCCTCGAGCACCTCGTCGTCCACCGCCACCGGCCGTCGCGAACGCACCGCGTCGACGGCGAGGTTGTGGGTGATGGAGAGCAGCCAGGTGAGCACCGAGCCCTTGCGGATGTCGTACGCCGCGGCGGCCCGCCAGGCGCGCAGGAACGTCTCCTGGCTGACGTCCTCGGCCAGGCCGCGCTCCCGGGTGATCGCGATGGCCAGCCCGTAGACCTGCGCCTGGAAGCGCCGGACGAAGGCCACCTCGGCGGCCTCGACGCCACTGGCCAGCCCGGCCAGCAGGGCGGCGTCGTCGGCCCGTGCGGCGAGGGACGGAGCGCTCATGTCGGGGTGTACGTCGGCGCGCCCGGAACGGATTGCGCCGGAGCGCAATCCCTTGCCGGCGCGGGGCCGTACCACCCGCGCCGGAAGGTCCGGCCGGGTGCGGCGCCGCGAGGTGCGCATCCCGTCCCACCCCCCTCGGAGGAACCATGAGACCGACCAGGATCGCCGCTGTCGGCGGGCTGCTGCTCGCGGGCACCCAGCTGCTGGCGGCCTGCGGCGGCGGCTACGGCGCGGGCAGCGGCCCGTCGAGCTCGTCCACCACCCAGTCTGGCACCGGGGCCGCGACCCGGACGAGTGCCGCGAAGGTCGGGGCCGCCGACAGCAGCTTCGGCAGCATCGTGGTCGACGGCCGCGGGATGACCCTCTACACCTACAGCCCCGACGTGCGCGGCAAGAAGAGCAACTGCGAGGCGGGCTGCCTGGCGTTGTGGCCCGCGCTGACGGGGACGCCGACCGCCGGGACCGGGGTCGAGAAGAAGCTGCTCGGCACGATCCGGCGCAGCGACGGCACACCCCAGGCCACCTACGACGGCTGGCCGCTCTACCGCTTCGCGCAGGACTCCGCCCCCGGTGACGTGAAGGGCCAGGGGCTGGACGGCATCTGGTACGTCGTCCGCCCGGACGGCTCCAAGGTCACCCAGACCAGCGGCGGGGGCGGCGGCGGGTACGGCTACTGAGCCGCGGGTCGCCGGTTCGCGCTACGGGGTGAACCGGCGACCGGTGGCCGCGTCGAGCTGGGTCAGCGAGCGCTGGACCGCGAACGCGTTCCAGGCCGGGATGTCGCGGAACATGTAGTGGCCCACCCGGCCCATGTCGGTGAAGGTCGCGGAGGCGGCGACCTGCTCGGCGCGGCGGACGAACTCCTGCGTCTGCCGGGCCGAGGTGATCTTGTCGGACCGGCCGTGCGCGGCCGCGAGGTGCCTGCCGTCCAGCGCTGCGTTCGGCTCGTCGGCCGGCAGCCACGGCGCGAGCGCGACCACGCCGGTCACGCTCGGATCGTCGGCCACCGCGACGGCGGTCCGTGCGCCCATCGAGTGGCCGAGCAGGACGACCGGCAGGTCGCCGTAGGCCCGGCGTGCCTCCTCGAGGGCCCAGCGGGCGTCGGGCACCGGGGAGGGACCGGCGGCGCCGCGGGCGTTCCAGCCGCGCACCGAGTAGCGCAGCAGCCAGAGCGCGGCGCCGCCCCGGGTGACCCGGCCGCCGATGTGCTCCATCATCCAGCGCGACCGCCGCCACGAGGCGCTGCGGTCGTCGACCGGCGTCAGCCCGTCCGCGCGGCCGCCGTGCAGCATCAGCACCAGACCCCGGGGCTCGGTGAGGTCGCGGCGGGTGAGGGACGGGCCGGGGGAGTGCTCGGTCATGCCTCGATCCTCTCGGGTGGGTGGTGAGCCGGTGACGTGCGCCGTTCGTCGCGGCGGGCCGAGGGGATGGGTGCGGTTGGATGTCGGTGCGGGGCGGCAAGATAGCGCCATGAGCGAGATCCCCGAGAGCGCCGGAGCCGAGGTCGCCGCCGCGACGCCCGCGGCCCACGAGGAGCACCAGCAGCTCGCCGAGGAGGTCGAGGAGGCGCGCTGGCGCTACTACGTCCTCGATGCGCCGACGCTCTCCGACGCCGACTTCGACGCCCGGATGCGGCGGCTGGAGGAGCTCGAGGAGCAGTTCCCCGAGCTGCGGACCCCCGACTCGCCGACGCAGAAGGTCGGCGGCGCGGTCTCCACCGACTTCGCCCCGGTCGACCACCTGGAGCGGATGCTCAGCCTGGACAACGCGTTCTCGCCCGAGGAGCTCGCCACCTGGGCGGCGCGGATCGAGCGCGAGGGCATCACCGACGCGGAGTACCTCTGCGAGCTCAAGGTGGACGGGCTGGCGCTCAACCTGCTCTACGAGGACGGTCGGTTGGTCCGCGGCGCCACCCGCGGCGACGGCCGCACCGGCGAGGACGTGACGCCCAACGTCCGCGCCATCGACAACATCCCGGACCGGCTGACCGGCACCGAGGAGCACCCGGTGCCCGCGCTGGTGGAGGTCCGCGGCGAGGTGTTCCTCCCGGTGGCGGCGTTCACCACCCTCAACGAGTCCATGGTCGAGCAGGGCCGGCCGCCGTTCGCGAACCCCCGCAACGCCGCCGCCGGCTCGCTGCGGCAGAAGGACCCGCGGGTGACCGCCACGCGTCCGCTGGCGCTGGTCTGCCACGGCGTCGGCGCCCACCAGGGGTTCGACGCCGTGCGGCAGTCCGAGGCCTACGCCGCGCTGGCCGCGTGGGGCCTGCCGGTCAGCGACCGGGTCCGGGTCGTCGCGGACCTGGCCGGGGTGCAGGAGTTCATCGACCACTACGGCGAGCACCGGCACTCGGTGGAGCACGAGATTGACGGCGTGGTGGTCAAGGTCGACCAGGTCGCGCTGCAGCGCCGGCTCGGGTCGACCTCCCGCGCGCCCCGGTGGGCGATCGCCTTCAAGTACCCACCCGAGGAGGTCAACACCAAGCTGCTCGACATCCGGGTCAACGTGGGCCGCACCGGCCGGGTGACGCCGTACGGCGTGATGGAGCCGGTCAAGGTGTCCGGGTCGACGGTCGAGATGGCCACCCTGCACAACCCGTTCGAGGTCACGCGCAAGGGCGTGCTGATCGGCGACACGGTGGTGCTCCGCAAGGCCGGTGACGTGATCCCGGAGATCGTCGGGCCGGTCGTCGACCTGCGCGACGGCACCGAGCGGGCCTTCGAGATGCCGACCCGCTGCCCCGCCTGCGGCACCGAGCTGCGTCCGGAGAAGGAGGGCGACAAGGACATCCGCTGCCCCAACGCGCGCTCCTGCCCGGCGCAGCTGCGCGAGCGGCTGTTCGCGCTGGCCAGCCGGAGCGCCTTCGACATCGAGGCCCTCGGCTGGGAGGGATCGATCGCGCTGCTCGAGGCGGGGGTGGTCACCGACGAGGGCGACCTGTTCGACCTGACCGCCGCCGACATCGCCCGGGTGCCGCTCTACACCCGCGCCGCCAAGAAGACCGACGGCGAGGAGGCGGTCCGCGAGGGGCGCGTGCTCTCGGCCAACGGCGAGCGGCTGGTGGCCAACCTCGACGCGGCCAAGGACCAGCCGCTGTGGCGGGTGCTGGTCGCGCTGTCGATCCGGCACGTCGGCCCGACCGCGGCCCGGGCGCTCGCCGAGCACTTCGGGTCGCTGGACGCGATCCGGGCGGCCACCGTGGAGGAGCTCGCCGCGGCCGAGGGCGTCGGCGGGGTGATCGCGGAGTCGATCCAGGCGTGGTTCGAGGTCGACTGGCACGTCGCGATCGTGGACAAGTGGCGGGCCGCCGGCGTCCGGATGCACGACGAGGTCGACGAGTCGAGGCCGCGGACGCTGGAGGGGCTGAGCATCGTGGTCACCGGGTCGCTGCCCGACTACAGCCGCGACCAGGCCAAGGAGGCGATCCTGGCGCGCGGCGGCAAGGCCGCCTCGTCGGTGTCGAAGAAGACCGACTTCGTGGTGGTCGGCGACTCGCCCGGATCGAAGTACGACAAGGCGGTGTCGCTCAAGGTCCCGATCCTCGACGAGGACGGTTTCCGGGTGCTGCTCGCGGACGGCCCCGAGGCCGCCCGCGAGAAGGCCCAGGTCGGCGAGTAGCTACCGGCTGCGCTGCGTCGGGACCGTGGGCGGCTGCCAGCCGGTCGGCGGGACGTTGTGGTTGGAGCGGAACAGGTTGTCCGGGTCCCACTCGTCCTTCAGCGCGACCAGCCGGCGCAGCTTCTCCTCGCCGAAGCCGGCCCGGAGGTCCGCGGCGCCGGTGCCGGGCTCGAAGTTGAGGTAGGTCCCGCCGGTGGCCGCGGGTTCCACCGCCGCGCTGAAACGACGTACCCACGCCATCTCCCGCTCGGTCTCCTCGGGAGTCGCCCAGCAGGCGATCGGGTGCGCCATGTACGGCGCGCTCCGGTTGCCGGCGGCCGTGGCCTCCTCGGGGACCCGGCTGACGGCACCGGCGTTGCGGAAGATCACGCCCTGCGTCATCGGCGAGCCGATGCTCCGACCGACCTCGAGGTAGTCGTCGAGGACCTGGTCCGGCAGGCTCGCCAGGTGCTGCCCGCGGTGGTAGTTCAACCAGCCGCGCGGGGCGAACCCGTCGATCATCGCCTGGAAGGCGGTGTAGGGCATCGGCTGGACCAGGTCCACGCCGCCGGCGAGCAGCTCGCGCAGCGGGCGTACGGCGTCCTCGCCCTCCGCGGGGTCACCGACCCAGGCGGCGACCACCGCCAGCACCGGGGTGCCGACGAGCTCGGGCGGCACGAACGGCTCCGGCGGCGCGAGCACCGCCACCAACGCGGTGACCAGGCGCTCGTCGGCCTGCTCGACGATCTCGCGGTAGCCGCGGACCACCTCGTTCGCGTGCTCGTCGTTGGGCACGACGATCATCCCGGCCGTCAGTGCCGCCGGGATCCTGTGCAGGCGCAGCTCGTAGGCGGTCACCACGCCGAAGTTCGCTCCGGCACCGCGCAGCGCCCACATCAGGTCCGGGTGCTCGTCGTCGCTGACGTGCAGGAACCGGCCGTCGGCGGTGACCAGGTCGGCGGCGACCAGGTTGTCGCAGGTGAGCCCGAACACCGGGGAGAGCCAGCCGTAGCCGCCGCCGAGGGTGAACCCGCCCACTCCGGTGGTGGTGACCCGCCCGCCCGGGGTGGCCATGCCGAACAGCTCGGCCTCCCGGTCGTACTCGCCCCAGAGCATGCCGCCCTGGGCGACCGCCGTGCCCCGGTCGGGGTCGACGTGCATCCCCTTCAGTGCGGCGAGGTCGATGAGGACACCGCCGTCGACGACCGCGGTGCCGGCGACGCCGTGGCCGCCGCAGCGCACCGAGACCGGCAGTCCCGAGGCGCGGGCGTAGGCCACCGCGTCGATGACGTCGGCGGCGCCGTGTGGTCGGACCACCAGGGCAGGCCGGTGGTCGATGCTGCCGTTGTAGATCGCCCGAGCGGCGTCGTAGGTGGGGTCCCCGGGGCGGATCGTCTCGCCGTGGAACGAGGCGCTGAGCTCGGGGCCCGGACTGGCCAGTGTGGAAGTCATGGGTCTCCCTGCGGATAGGGCCTGAGTTCCCCCGCACCCACCGACTCAACGCCGCACCGGCAGAGGGGTCAATGACACCGACGGGTGGTTGCCGAGCCGGAGCGGTGCCGCCCGGCGGGGTCCGGCTCAGGCGAGGGCGAGGAGGTCCTGCTCGCTCAGCCGGAGCGCCGCGGTCGCCACGTTCTCGCGCAGGTGAGCAGGGTCACCCGTGCCCGGGATCGCCAGCACGTGGGCGCCCCGGTGCAGCGTCCAGGCGAGACGGACCTGGTGCGGCGACACCCCGTGGGCCGCTGCCACGGTCTGGACCGCCCGGCTGTGCTCGGTGGTCGCTCCGGCCTCCCGCCGGGTCCCGGCGAGCGCGAAGAAAGGCACGAAGGCGATGCCCCGCTGGGCGCACACCTCGAGCACGTCGTCGTCGCGCCGCAGGTCCACGGCATAGGCGTTCTGGACGCACACCACCGGTGCGATGGCCTGGGCCTCGTCGATGTGGTCGACCCGCACGTTCGACAGGCCGAGGTGCCGGATCAGGCCCGCGTCGCGCATCTCGGCGAGCGCGCCGAACCGATCGGCGATCGAGTCCTCGCCGGGTTTCCGGAGGATCCGCAGGTTGACCACGTCGAGGCAGTCCCGGCCGAGCCGGCGGAGGTTCTCCTCGACCTGCCGGCGCAGCTGCGTGGCCGTCGTGGCCATGAAGAAGCGGCCCGCGGAGTCGAAGCCTGGCCCGACCTTCGTGCTGATGACGACGTCGTCCGAACCGGCCGGGAGGGCCTCACGGATCAGCTCGGTCGCGTGCCTCGTCGGACCGCTGCCGACGGCGAGGATCCCGCCGGGGGAAAAGTAGAACGCCGCCGTGTCGATGTGGTCGACGCCGAGCTCCACGGCCTGCCGGATCACCCGGATCGCCCGCTCACGGTCCTGGCCGGCCGTGACGCGCATGGACCCGAAGCCCATCCGGTTCACGGCCCGGTGGCCGAGCATCCAGGTGCCGGCCGCGCCGGCATCGAGCTGAGAGGGGTGCATCGCCGTGCACCCTAGCGGCGGTCCGACGGGACGGCGTTCGCGGCGCGGGTGAGGGTGTCGGCGAGCCGACGCACGACCTCCTGCAGCTCCGGCGGGTCGAGCACCGTGAAGGGCGCACCGACCTGGGCGAGGTAGACGCACAGGTGCTCGAGGTGGTCGGCGCCCGTGGTGAGCACGCAGGCGTCCGCGCCGTCCGGTTCGACGGTGCCCGCGGTGGCCGGGACCCGGTCGGACACCACGGCGGCGGGGGCCTCGAACCGCACCCGCGCCACGTGCCGGTAGGGCGACCGGGTGATCGAGTGGGCGACGTACGCGCGGGCGTCGGGAGCCTCCCGGGGCCGGAAGCCCCAGGTGGTGGCTCGCACCGCGCTCATCCGGTCCAGCCGGAAGGACCGCCAGTCCTCCCGGTCGAGGTCCCACGCGAGCAGGTACCACCGGCGGCCCGTCGCCACCATCTGATACGGCTCGAGTCGGCGCTGCGACTCCTCGCCGCCGTGGGCGAGGTAGGTGAGCTCGACGCGCCGGTGGTCGCGGCTGGCCCGCGCCAGGGTGAGCAGCACCTCCGGGTCCACCGCGGTGGTGCTGGACTCCAGGGTGACGGTGGCCTCCTGCAGCGCGGCCACCTGGGCCCGGAGCCGGCCGGGCAGCACCTGGTCGAGCTTGGTCATCGTCCGCAGCGCCGCCTCGCCGACCCCGGCCACCGTGCCGCCGGCCGCCAGCCGCAGGCAGACCGCGACCGCCACCGCCTCCTCGGCGTCGAGCAGCAGCGGCGGCAGCGCCCGGCCGGCGCCGAGCCGGTAGCCGCCGCCGACCCCCTTGCTGGCCTGGACCGGGTAGCCGAGGTCGCGGAGCCGGTCCACGTCGCGGCGCACGCTGCGCACGGTGACGCCGAGGTGCTCGGCGAGCTCCGGTCCGGTCCACACCGGCCGGGACTGCAGCAGCCCGAGGAGCTGGAGCACCCGCCCGGTCGTGGTCTGCGCCATGCCCGCAGTGTCCCAGACGCAGAGGACAGGAACTGTCCTGTTGTGCTGGAAGCATCGTGGCCATGACGACCCACACCCGCGCCGGGCTCAACGCGCAGCTGGTCGAGCAGCTCGACTTCCACTGGCAGCACCAGCTGCGGCCCCGCCTCGCCGGCCTGAACGACGAGGAGTACCTCTGGGAGCCGGTGCCCGGCGCCTGGAGCGTGCGCCCGCGCGGTGCCGGAACCGCCGGGCTGCAGGTCGGCACCGGCGCGCACGCCATCGACTTCACCCACCCGGCGCCGGTCCCCGCCCCGGTCACCACGATCGCCTGGAGGTTGGCCCACCTCGTCGTCGGCGTGCTCGGAGCCCGGGTCGCCGCACACTTCGGCGGCCCGCCGTGCGACTACGAGCACTGGGAGTACGCCGGCACGGCGGCGGTCGCGCTCGGCCAGCTCGACACCGCCTACGCCGCCTGGACCGCCGGGGTCCGGGCCCTCGGCGAGGACGGGCTCGGGCGGCCCTGCGGTCCTGCCGAGGGACCGTGGGCGGAGCACCCGATCAGCGAGCTCGTGCTGCACATCAACCGCGAGGTGATCCACCACGGCGCCGAGGTGGCGCTGCTGCGCGACCTCTACGCCCACCGCTTCTGAGCATCCCCACCCGAGAGGACTCCTGCCATGCCGGCACTCGCCCCGCCCTTCACCACCGAGCGCGACGGACTCGTGAGCTACGTCGCCCAGCAGCTCGACGCCTTCCGGGCGGTCTCCTTCGGGCTGACCGACGAGCAGGCCCGGGCCACCCCGACCCCCAGCACGCTGTCGGTCGGCGCCTTGATCAAGCACGTCACCCGCAGCAGCCGGGGCTGGGTGGAGCGGATCGAGCACGCCCCGGAGCCGCCGCCGGCCGACGGGCGGCCGGCCGCGGAACGGATGGCGGAGTACGCCGACGACTTCGTGATGCGCGAGGACGAGACGCTCGACGACGTCCTCGCCCGCTTCGACCGGCAGGCCGGGCTGACCCTGCGGGCGCTGCACGAGGCGGACCCGGACACGCCGGTGCCGGTCCCGCACGACGCCCCCTGGTTCCCCCGCGACGTCGAGCACTGGTCGGTCCGCTGGGTGGCGCTGCACCTGGTCGAGGAGCTGGCCCGGCACGCCGGCCACGCCGACATCATCCGCGAGGCCGTCGACGGCGCGACGATGTACGAGCTGGTCGCCGGTCGCGAGGGCTGGCCGGAGACCGACTGGCTCAAGCCGTGGCGGCCGCCGACCCCGGTGTGAGCGACCGTGCTGTGACGGACCCGGGACGCAGCCCCGGTGACTGCGGCCCACGCGGCGACCCGCGACCCGGCCGGGCTCCCGCGGCACCCTAGGATGGGTGGTTCCGACACCGTCCTGGGAGCAGCCGCATGCCTGAGATCACCCGTGCGGAGGTGGCACACCTCGCCGACCTCGCGCGGATCGAACTGTCCGACGCCGAGCTGGACCACCTCGCGCCCCAACTGGCGGTGATCCTCGACTCCGTCGCAGCGATCAGCGACGTGGCCGCCGAGGACGTCCCGCCGACCTCCCACGCGCTGCCGCTCACCAACGTGTTCCGCGCCGACGTGGTGGTCCCCGGGCTGACCGCCGAGCAGGCGCTCGCCGGTGCGCCCGAGGTCGAGGGTCAGCGCTTCAGCGTGCCCCGGATCCTGGGCGAGGAGGCCTGATGAGCGACCTGATCCGCCGCACCGCGGCCGAGCTGGCCGACGCGCTCGCAGCGGGGGAGACCTCCTCGGTCGAGCTGACCCAGGCCCACCTGGACCGGATCGCCGAGGTGGACGGCGCCGTCCACGCGTTCCTGCACGTCGACGCCGAGGGCGCGCTCGCGCAGGCCCGCGCCGCTGACGATCGCCGCGCCTCCGGCGCGACCGCCTCCGCCCTGGACGGGGTGCCGATCGCGGTCAAGGACGTGCTCACCACCCAGGGCCTCCCGACCACCTGCGGGTCTCGGATCCTCGAGGGCTGGGTGCCGCCGTACGACGCCACCGTGGTCGCCCGGCTCCGCGCGGCCGGCCTGCCGATCCTCGGCAAGACCAACATGGACGAGTTCGCGATGGGCTCCTCCACCGAGCACTCCGCCTACGGGCCCACCCACAACCCGTGGGACCTGGACCGGATCCCCGGCGGCTCCGGCGGCGGGTCGGCCGCCGCGGTCGCCGCCTTCGAGGCCCCGCTCGCGATCGGCACCGACACCGGCGGCTCCATCCGGCAGCCCGGAGCGGTCACCGGGACGGTCGGCGTCAAGCCGACGTACGGCGGGGTGTCCCGCTACGGCCTCGTGGCGCTGGCGAACTCCCTGGACCAGGCGGGCCCGGTCACCCGGACCGTGCTGGACGCGGCGCTGCTGCACGAGCTGATCGGCGGCCACGACCCGCGCGACTCGACCTCCATCGACCAGCCGGTCCCGGCACTGGTCGAGGCCGCGCGCCAGGGGGCTGGCGGCGACATGTCCGGCGTCCGGATCGGCGTCGTCAAGGAGCTGACCGGCGAGGGCTACCAGTCCGGCGTCCAGGCACGCTTCGACGAGGCGGTCCAGCTGCTCGTCGAGGCCGGCGCCGAGGTCGTCGAGGTCTCCTGCCCGAGCTTCGTGCACGCGCTGGCGGCGTACTACCTGATTCTGCCGGCCGAGGCCTCCTCGAACCTCGCGAAGTTCGACGCGATGCGCTACGGGCTGCGGGTGCTGCCCGAGGGGATCGACGACCCGAGCGCCGAGGAGGTGATGCGGGCGACCCGCCACGCCGGCTTCGGCGACGAGGTGAAGCGCCGGATCATCCTCGGCACCTATGCGCTCTCCAGCGGCTACTACGACGCCTACTACGGCCAGGCCCAGAAGGTGCGCACCCTGATCAGCCGCGACTTCGCCGCCGCGTTCGAGCAGGCCGACGTGCTGGTCTCGCCGACCGCGCCGACCACGGCGTTCAAGCTCGGCGAGAAGCTCGACGACCCGCTGGCGATGTACCTCAACGACCTGGCCACGATCCCGGCCAACCTCGCCGGCGTGCCCGGCATCTCGGTGCCCAGCGGGCTCGCCGCCGAGGACGGCCTGCCGACCGGGCTGCAGATCCTGGCGCCGGCGATGGCCGACGACCGGGTCTACCGGGTCGGCGCCGCCGCGGAGGCGCTGCTGACCGACCGCTGGGGCGGGCCGCTGCTCGGCCAGGCCCCGGACCTGACGGGAGTGACGGCATGAGCACGACGACCAGCCCCGAGGTGCTCTCCTTCGAGGAGGCGCTCGAGCGTTTCGACCCGGCCCTGGGCCTGGAGGTCCACGTCGAGCTGAACACCGCCACCAAGATGTTCTGCGGCTGCCCGACCGAGTTCGGCGCGGAGCCGAACACCCAGGTCTGCCCGGTCTGCCTCGGCCTGCCCGGGGCGATGCCGGTGGTCAACGAGAAGGCCGTCGAGTCCGCGATCCGGATCGGCCTGGCGCTGAACTGCCGGATCGCGCCGTGGTGCCGGTTCGCGCGGAAGAACTACTTCTACCCCGACATGCCGAAGAACTTCCAGACCTCGCAGTACGACGAGCCGATCGCCTTCGACGGCTGGACCGAGGTGGAGATCGACGACGGCCAGGGCGGCCTCGAGCGGCACCGCATCGAGATCGAGCGCGCGCACATGGAGGAGGACACCGGCAAGTCGCTGCACGTCGGTGGCGCCACCGGCCGCATCCACGGCGCCGACCACTCGCTCGTGGACTACAACCGCGCCGGGATCCCGCTGATCGAGATCGTCACCAAGCCGATCATGGGCACCCGCGAGAAGGCGCCGCTGGTGGCCAAGGCGTACGTCGCGCACCTGCGCGAGCTGCTGCTCGGCCTCGGGGTCTCCGACGTGCGGATGGAGCAGGGCTCGCTGCGCTGCGACGTGAACCTGTCGCTGAGCCCCGCCGGCGCCGGCACCCTCGGCACCCGCACCGAGACCAAGAACGTCAACTCGCTGCGCTCGGTGGAGCGCGCGGTGCGCTACGAGATCGGCCGGCAGGCGGCGATCCTGTCCGCCGGCGGATCGATCGTGCAGGAGACCCGGCACTGGCACGAGGACACCGGGGTGACCACCTCGGGCCGGGAGAAGTCCGACGCCGAGGACTACCGCTACTTCCCGGAGCCCGACCTGGTGCCGGTGGCACCGGCGGCGGAGTGGGTGGAGGAGCTCCGCGGCGCGCTCCCCGAGCCGCCGCGCGTGCACCGGGCCCGGCTGCAGGAGGCCTGGGGCTTCTCCGACCTGGAGATGCGCGACACCGTCGGTGCCGGAGCCCTGCTGCTGGTGGAGCAGACCGTGGCCGCCGGGGCCTCCCCGCAGAGCGCCCGGAAGTGGTGGCTCTCCGACATGGCCCGGCGTGCCAACGAGCAGGGCGTCGAGCTCGACGCGCTCGGCGTCACCCCGGCCGACGTCGCGCGGGTGCAGGCTCTGGTGGACGAGGGTCGGATCAACGACAAGCTGGCGCGGCAGGTCTTCGACGGCGTCCTCGCCGGCGAGGGCACCCCCGACGAGGTCGTGACCGCTCGTGGCCTCGAGGTGGTCTCCGACGACGGGGCGCTCTCGGCGGCGGTGGACACCGCGATCGCGGCGCACCCCGAGGTCGCCGACAAGATCCGGGACGGCAAGGTCGCCGCGGCCGGGGCGCTGATCGGCGCGGTGATGAAGGAGATGCGCGGCCAGGCCGACGCCGGCCGGGTCCGTGAGCTGATCCTGGAGAAGCTCGGCTGACAGGGCCGTGTCGTGTTAGCCTCGGCGCGGCCCGGTTGGGCCACCCAACTCACGCCCACAGGTGGGGGAAGCCGGTCCGAATCCGGCGCTGACCCGCAACCGTAGGTCGCCTGCTCCCCGGAGCAGGCGACAAGCCGGAACACCCGCTGTGACGCGTCCTTACACACACGCTGTCGTGGAAAGCAGCGGGTGGCGTCCCTGCCTCCCGTCTGCGTGCAGCGGGAAAGGCACCATGAACGTCCTGCCCTCATCCCCCCGGGAAACCGGCCACCCGATCGCGCGCACCGGTCGGGCACGTCGCCGGGCGGCGGTGGCCCTCTCGAGTGCCACCCTCACCGGCCTCGCGCTGGCCGGCCCCGCGCCGGCAGCCCTGGCCGCGCCGGCGGCTGCGGTCTCCGCACCGGCCGCCACCTCTGCCGGCTCGGCCGCGAGCCTGGTCCCCGACGGCGCCGACCCCCGTCCCGTGCTGGTCGGGGCCGACTGGCTGACCGGTCAGCTCGACGCGAGCGGCCTGCTCCACAACGACCAGTACGACTTCGCCGACTACGGGCTCACCGCCGACGCCGGCTTCGCGCTCGACGCGGCCGGCGGGCACCAGGGCGCGGTCACTGCGATCACCGACGCGCTCGCGGCGCACGTGGACTCCTACACGACCGGCGTCGACTTCGACGCTCCTGACGACGTGTACGCCGGCGCGGTCGCGAAGGTACTGTCCCTGGCCACCAGCCAGGACCGCGACCCCCGCACGTTCGGCGGGGAGGACCTCGTCAGCCGCATGGAGTCGGTCGTGCTGACCGGGGGTCGGCTGAACGGGCGGATCAAGGACGTCAGCGCCTACGGCGACTACAGCAACACCATCGGGCAGGCCTTCGCCGCCCGTGGGCTCACCGCCGCGGGCTCGCCCCTGGCCGACGACGCGACCGGCTTCCTGCTCCAGCAGCAGTGCCTCGCCGGCTACTTCCGGCTCACCTTCGCCGCGGAGACCGCGGCCGAGCAGAGCTGCAACGCCGGGGTCCGGGCCGACGACCCCGCGGGGCAGGCCGACCCCGACGCCACGTCGCTGGCCACGCTGCAGCTGATCCGGATCGCCGCGTTGCCGGGGCTCGACCCGGCGCTCGCCACCCGGGTCGACGACGCGATCGGGGCGGCGACGACGTGGTTGCGCAGCCGCCAGCAGCGCAACGGTGCGCTCGGTGGCGGCACCGCCACCGAGGCTGCGAACACCAACAGCACCGGTCTGGCCGGCTGGGTCTTCGGCGAGGCGGGGGAGACCTCCGCGGCTCGCCGGGCCGCCGCGTGGGTGCGCGCCCGGCAGGCCGACGAGCCGCGCCGGTGCCCCTCCGGGCTCACCGCCGAGACCGGGGCCATCGGCTACGACGACGCCTCCGTCGCGGCGGGTCGCACCGGTGCGATCCCGGTGGAGAGCCGCGACCAGTGGCGCCGGGCGAGCACCCAGGCGCTCCCCGCGCTGCGCTGGGCACCTGCCGCCGCGGCCCCGGCCCTGCGGGGCCCGCGGGACTACGTCCGGGCCGGCCGCGACGCCCGGCTGGTCGCGACCGGGACAGCCCCCGGCTCGCGGGTCTGCTTCGTCCGCGGCGCGAAGGCGACGGCACGCACGGCCGGAAGCGCCGGCCGGGCCGCGGCCGACCTCCGGATGCCCTGGGGCACCCGGGAGACCACCGTGTCGCTGCGCACCGGCGCCGGCACGATCGCCTCGACCACCGTATCGGTCCTGGGCCGCGCCCGGTTCTCCGTCGAGCTCGCCCAGCGGTCCGTGCCGCGTCGCGGGATCCAGACCGTGACCGCGACGGGTCTCGCGCCCGGGGAGTCCGTGGTGGTCCGCTACCGCGGCGAGCAGGTCCGGCGCACCGAGGCCGACCGACGCGGCCGGCTGACCACCCGGTTCCGGGTCGGCAGCCGTCTCGGCGAGGTGACGGTCCGGGTGCTCGGCGAGTTCCCCCACCGCGACGGCGCGGCCACGTTCACCGTGCGCCGATGAGCAGCGTCCGCAGGTTCGCCGGGGCCGCAGTCACGCTCGGCGCCGTGGCGGCGACCCTGCTGGCCGCGCCGGTGGTCGCTCCCGCGAGCGCCGCCGGCGGCTTCTGCAGCGGCGGCGGGGTGAACGTGGTGGTCGACTTCAAGGAGCTCGGCGGCGGCGTCCAGAAGGGCTGCGACCCGAACGGCGCCGGCCGCACCGCGGACCAGGTCGCTCCGGCCGCCGGCTTCACGCTCAGCTATGTGAGGAGCCAGCCGGGCTTCGTCTGCCAGGTCTCCGGGGAGCCGACGGCCGACCCCTGCGCGAAGACGCCACCTTCGAACGCCTACTGGGGCTTGTGGTGGTCCGACGGCACCTCGGCCACGTGGACCTACTCCAGCCAGGGCGCCGGGTCGTTGAAGGTCCCCTCCGGCGGGTCGATCGCCTTCTCCTGGAACGGCGACACCGGGTCCAACCCGCCGGGCGCCGCACCGGCGCAGGCCACGGCCGGCACCCCGACGCCGACGAAGTCCCCGACCAGCGCGCCCACCGCGTCGGCCGGCGGGGGCGGGACCGGGGGCGCCGGCGGGACCGGTGGCAGCGGCGGGACCGCCACGGGCGGGACCGGCTCGGCCGGGACCGGTACGGCGCCCGCTCCCACCGGCCCGACCGCCGCCGTCTCGACCAGGGCGGCGCCCGCGGCGGGCACGAGCAAGGGCGGGAGTCCCGCGTCGGCTGCGTCCGACGGGGCCGGCACGACGAAACGCGCCCACCCGGGCCGGTCCGGGAGGTCGGGACGCCACGCGGCGGGGAGGACCGCCACAGCGGCGGCCTCGCCGGGCGTCGCCCCGACCGGCCCGGTCACCTCGCCCGCGGCTGCCGCCGAGACGCCGCAGACCGCGCCCGCGGCCGCGACGGTCGAGGAGGGCCGGCTCCCGCTGTGGGCGCCGCTGGGGCTGCTCGGGGCCGTCCTCGCCGGAACGGCCACCGCGCTCGTCGTACGCAGACGGGGACGCCCTCCGCTGTGAGCCGACCATGACCGGCGCCCGCGTCGCCCGTGACCTGCACCCACTCGCCTGGTGGGTGTGGGCCATCGGGCTGGGCACGGCGGCGTCGATGACGACGAACCCGTTGCTGCTGGTGCTCGTCATGGCCACAGCCGCGTTCGTCGTCGCGTTGCGCCACGGCGACCACCCCTGGGCGCGGTCGTTCCGGCTCTACCTCTGGCTGGGGCTGGGCATCGTGGTGATCCGGGTGGTGTTCCGGGTGCTGCTCGGCGGTTCCGAGGGCGGCACCGTGCTGGTCGCGCTGCCGGAGATCCCCCTGCCCGACTGGGCCGCGGGCATCCGGCTGCTCGGGCCGATCACCACCGAGGACATCCTCGCCGGGCTGTACGACGGGCTGCGGCTGGCCGGGATCGTGATCGCGGTGGGGGCCGCCAACGCGCTGGCCAACCCCAAGCGACTGCTGAAGTCGATGCCCGCCGCGCTCTACGAGATCGGCAGTGCGCTGGTGGTCGCGGTCACCGTGCTGCCCCAGCTCGCCGACAGCGTCCAGCGGGTCCGGGCGGCGCGCGCCCTGCGTGGTGAGCCGGCCAGCCGGTGGGGCGGTCTGCGCCGGCTGGTGGTGCCGGTGCTCGAGGACGCGCTCGAGCGGTCCATGCGGCTCGCCGCCGGCATGGACGCCCGCGGCTACGGCCGCTCCGGCTCGGCGACGGCCGGGCAGCGGCGCACCACCGGCACGCTGATGGTGGTCGGGCTGCTGGGCATCTGCGTCGGGATCTACGCGGTGCTGGACCTGACCGCGCCGCGGCTGCTCGCCGCGCCGATGCTGGTGGCCGGCTGCCTCCTGGCCCTGGCCGGCTTCGTCTCGGCCGGCCGGCGGGTCGAGCGCAGCCGCTACCGGCCGGACCCGTGGCGGGTCGCCGAGACCGCGGTCGCGGTGTGCGGGCTGGTCACGGCGACCGTGTTCGTCTGGGTCGGCCGGTCCCACCCGTTGCTGATGCACCCGGGTCTCGACGAGGCCCCGGCGGTCACCGTGACGCTGCTGGCAGGCATCCTGGTGGCCGGGATCCCGGCGTTCGCCAGCCCGCCGCCGCAGGACGCCGTACTCCCGCGGGAAGGAGCCCGTCGATGATCGAGCTGAGCGGTCTCAGCTTCGGCTACGACGACCAGCAGGTGCTGCGCGACGTCGACCTGGTCCTGGAGGACGGCGAGTTCGTCGTGGTCGCCGGGCGCACCGGCGTCGGCAAGTCCACGCTGCTGGGCACCTTCAACGGGCTGGTGCCGCAGTTCACCGGCGGCACCCTCACCGGCGACGTCCTCGTCGACGGCCGCAGCGTCGTCGAGCTGCCGCCCCGCGAGCGCGCGCACCTGGTCGGGTACGTCGGCCAGGACCCGGCCGCCGGGTTCGTGACCGACACGGTGGAGGAGGAGCTGGCCTACGGCATGGAGCAGCTCGGCCTCGACGCGGCCACCATGCGCCGCCGGGTCGAGGAGACCCTGGACCTGCTCGGGCTGGCCGAGCTGCGCGACCGCGACCTGGCCACGCTCTCCGGCGGCCAGCAGCAGCGGGTCGCGATCGGCTCGGTGCTGCCCATGCACCCCCGGCTGCTCGTGCTCGACGAGCCGACCTCGGCGCTGGACTCCACGGCCGCCGAGGAGGTGCTCGCCACGCTCACCCGGCTGGCCCACGACGTCGGGATCACCGTGCTGATCGCCGAGCACCGGCTGGAGCGGGTCGTGCCGTTCGCGGACCGGCTCTGCCTGATCGAGCACCGGGGGCTGCGGGTCGGTCCGCCGGCGGAGGTGCTGCGGGAGGCTCCCGTCGTGCCGCCGATCGTGGCGCTCGGCCGGCTGGCCGGCTGGGACCCGCTGCCGCTCTCGGTGCGCGAGGCCCGCCGCCGGGCCCGGGGCTGGACCTCCACGATGGCGCCCCCGCAGGTGAGCGTCGGGTCCGCGGCCCGACCCGTCCTGGAGGTCCGCGGGGTGAGCGTCTCCCACGGCCGCCGGCCCGCGGTCCGCGACGTCGACCTGAGCGTCGCCGCGGGCGAGATCCTCGCGGTGATGGGGCGCAACGGCTCCGGCAAGTCGACGCTGCTCTGGACGATCCAGGGCAGCAAGGCACGCGACCGCGGGTCGGTCCGCGTGGCCGGCTCGGATCCGGCGAAGCTGGCTCCCGGCAGCCGCCGTACCCTCAGCGGACTGGTGCCGCAGACCGCCGCCGACCTGCTCTACCTCGAGACGGTCGCCGAGGAGTGCGCCGCCGCCGACCACGAGTCCGACCGGCCCGCCGGGAGCTGCCGGACGCTGCTGGAGCGGCTGGTGCCCGGCGTCCCCGACGACCGGCACCCCCGCGACCTCTCCGAGGGGCAGCGGCTGGCGCTGGTGCTGGCGATCGTGCTCACCGCGGAGCCGCCGCTGGTGCTGCTCGACGAGCCGACCCGGGGCCTGGACTACCCCGGCAAGGAGGCCCTGGCGCGGATCCTCGCGGCGCTCGCCGCCGAGGGCCGGGCGGTGCTGGTGGCGACCCACGACGTGGAGTTCGTGGCCGAGGTGGCCGACCGGGTCGTGGTGCTCGCCGAGGGGGAGGTGGTCTCCTCCGGGCCCACCGCCGCGGTGGTCGCGGAGACCCCGGCGTTCGCGCCCCAGGTGTCGAAGATCCTCGGGCCGGAGTGGCTCACCGTCGCCCAGGTCAGCGGAGCGCTGCGATGAGGCGCGGCCACCAGGGCGGGGTCGTGCCGCTGCTGCCGCGGTCCGGGCTGGTCCTCGGCGTCGCGACGCTGGCCGGCCTGATGATGTTCCTGTGGCCGCTGCTGGTCCGGGTGCCGACCACCGGTGCCCAGGTGCAGCCGCCGTTCCTGTTCCTCGCGCTGCTGCCGGTGGTGATCGTGGTGGTGCTCGCCGAGCTGTCCGAGGGCGGCATGGACTCCCGGGCGCTGGCGGTGCTGGGGGTGCTCAGCGCGGTCAACGCGGTGCTGCGCGGGGTGAGCGCGGGGGTCGCCGGCCTGGAGCTGGTGTTCTTCCTGCTGATCCTGGCCGGCCGCGTCTTCGGCCCCGGGTTCGGCTTCGTGCTCGGCTGCACGTCGCTGTTCGCCTCCGCGCTGCTGACCGGGGGAGTGGGGCCGTGGCTGCCGTACCAGATGCTCACCGCGGCCTGGGTGGGTCTGGGCGCCGGGCTGCTGCCGGGCCGCCGCTCGGGGCGCCTGCGTGGCCGCGCCGAGATCGCCCTGCTGGTGGCGTACGGCGTCGTCGCCGCCTACGGCTTCGGCCTCTTGATGAACATGTCGAGCTGGCCCTACGCGATGGGGATCGCGCTGCCGGGCCACGAGGGCGGCCTGTCGTTCGTGCCGGGCGACCCGCTCACGGAGAACCTGCACCGGTTCTTGATCTACACCCTGCTCACCTCGACCGGGGGCTGGGACACCGGGAGGGCGATCACCAACTCGGTGGCGCTGCTGCTGCTCGGGCCGGCGGTGCTGGCGACGCTGCGCCGGGCCCGGCGCCGGGTCCGGGTGGTGCGTGTGTCCACCGGAGCTGGTCCGGACCGGCCCCGTCCGTCGACGGGTGCGGGGGACACCGAGGGCGTACTGTCGGGACAGCGAAGCCGTTCCGGCTTCCGATGAGGAGCGACCATGGCCGACAAGTCCCCCCGGCAACACCTGTCCAAGAAGGCAGGCAAGTCCCTCAAGGAGAAGCGTGCCGACAAGCACGCGAAGACCGAGGCGTCCAAGACCGAGTTCCTGCCGCCTGGCAAGAAGCACTGACCCTCACTCGACGGCGACCTCGAGGATCCGGTCGTCCTGCGGGGCCGGGTTCCCGCGGCCGTCGCGGTTCGACGTCGTGACCCACAGGTTGCCGTCGGGTGCGACCACCACCGTGCGCAGCCGTCCGTAGGCGCCGACGAACCAGTCGCGGGGCCTGCCCACGCCGGCGTCGGTGACGGGCACCTGCCACAGCCGCTGCCCGCGCAGCGAGGCCAGCCACAGCGACCCGGCGTGGAAGGCCAGCCCGGACGGTGACGCCTCGGAGGTGCGCCACTGCACGAACGGGTCCCGGTAGCCCTCCCGGTCGCCGCGGCCCTCCACCAGCGGCCAGCCGTAGTTGCGGCCCCGGTCGATCAGGTTCAGCTCGTCCCAGGTGTTGGCGCCGAACTCGCTGGCCCACAGCCGTCCGCGGTCGTCGAAGGCGAGCCCCTGCACGTTGCGGTGCCCCATCGTCCAGACCGGGGAGCCCTTGACCGGGTTGTCGGGGGCCGGTGCGCCGTCGGGAGTGAGGTGCAGGATCTTGCCGGCCAGGGAGTCGGGATCCTGGGCCAGGTCGGGCTCGCCGGTCTCGCCGGTGGAGACGAACAGCGTGCCGTCCTCGGCGAAGAGCAGGCGGCCCCCGTCGTGGATGAACCCGTTCGGGATACCGGTCAGGATCGGGTCGGGCGCCCCCAGCCGGCCGCCGGCGTACCGCATCCGGACCACCCGGTTGTCCGCCGCGGTCGAGACGTAGGCGTAGACCAGCCGGTCCTCGGCGAAGGCCGGGGAGGCCGCGAGGCCGAGCAGCCCGGCCTCGCCCTGCGGCGTGGCGATCGCGACCCGGCCCACCTCCCGCGGCCGGCCGCCGGGTGCCAGGGCCAGCACCCGGGTGGTGTCCCGCTCGCCCACCAGCGCGGTCCCGTCGGGCAGGAACGTGATGCCCCAGGGCGCCGCCAGCCCGCGGGCCACGGTGGCGACCACGCGGGGCCGGCCCACCTCCCGCGGCGACTGCCCCGGGGACCCGGCCGGCCCGGACGACCCCGTCGACTCCGGTGACCGTGCAGACCCCGGGGGTGATGCCGGGGCCGGCTCACCGGTCAGCGTCGTGGGCTGCGGGGTGGGGGGCTGCTCGCCGAGACCGGCGGGACTGCCGGCGTTGCCGGAGCAGGCGGCCGCGGGGACCAGGACCAGGACCAGGGCGGCCACGGAGCGTCTCACCCCGTCCACCGTATCCGGTGGCCGTCGCGCTCAGCCCGGCTCGCGCTCGCTCACCGGTGCTCCGTCCGGGTGCGCCCGCGCGACCAGGGCGAGCAGCTCCTCGTGGACGCACTCCGGGTGCTCGAGCTGGAGGAAGTGCGAGCCCCTCAGCACGGCGTACGTCGCCTCCGGGATCCGGGCCGCGGCCGTCCGCATGTCCTGCGCGGAGGAGAGCAGGTCGAAGTGACCGGCGACGAAGGCGGTCGGGACGGTGATCCCCCGAGCGGGACCCGGGGGTGCTGCGCGGCGATCCGGGCCAGGTGCATGTACCAGTCGACGGGGGTGGTGAGGAACTCGCGCACGGTCCGGCCGACCGGCTCGAGGTCCGGGGTGGGCAGCATGAAGCCGGTGTGGGTGAGCGCCTGCGCGGCCCGCCGACCGACCGGCAGCCGGGTGGTGACCGGGGTGAGCAGGCCGCCGGTGCGGTGCAGCAGCGAGGTCAGCCCGAGCGCCAGCGGCCGGCGCAGCAGCCGCGGCAGCATCAGCGGCGCCCCCATCGAGGCGAAGGTGCCGCCGGGCACCCCGGCCACTGCGAACAGGCCACGCACCCGGTGCGGGTGCAGCACCGCCAGCTCGAAGGCGGTGTTGACGCCGATGCTCCAGCCGGCGACCACGGCCGACTCCACTCCCGCGTGGTCGAGCACCGCGAGCGCGTCCTCGACGAAGGCGTCCATGCCGACCCGGGCCGAGTCCGCCGGACGCTCGGAGCCGCCGACTCCTCGGTGGTTCCACGACAGCACCCGCACGCCGCAGTCGGCCCGCAGCAGCGCCGGCCACGCATAGGCACTGGTGCCCAGGCCGTTGCAGAGCAGCACGGTCGGACCGTCCACGTCGTTGGACCAGGCCCGCAGCCGCGTGCCGTCGTCGCTGACCACGTCGTGGAAGCTCAGCGCGAGGTCCGACGGCGCGTCGACCTCCTCGAGGTCGGGGACGGCGCGCAGGGCGCGCTCGGCGTTGCTGGCCATGGGCGAAGTGTGCCCGACCCGGGGTGCGTGGCGCTGCTGCCGGGCTGTCAGGCGGAGCGGTGGCGAGAGGCCCGGTGGTGCCGGCGGAGGAACTCCTCGACCTCGTCGAGCTCCCGTCGGCGCTGGGTGAGCGCCGTGCTGGCCACCATCGCGTTGCGGCGGGCGGTCTCCTGGCTGGCCACCGGCCAGCGGGACAGATCTCGGGCCAGTCCTCTGAGCTGCTGGTCGATCCGCACGTCGCCTCCTGACGGTGGTTGCGGGCGCTGGGCGCCCTGCTGGTGCTGCTCGGTCTGGTGGTGCTGGTGGCTCTGGCGGACTGTCTGGGCCAGCTGCCTGTGCTGCCAGGTTCGGTCGCCGTGGCCGACACTACGAGGCTGTGACGACAACGCCGTCTCCGTCGTGTGACGCCCAGGTGAACGCGCTCCGGCTCCCCGACTAGGGTCGATCAGGTGAGCACTCCTCTGGTCTGGCTGCCCTTCGACCCGTCCCTGCTCGGTGAGCCGCCGGCCGGCCTGCGCTACGAGGTGGTGGTGCCGGACGAGCTCGAGGTGCTTCCCGGGTCTGTCTCCGAGGTGGAGTTCTACGTACCGTCGTACGGCTTCTCCGAGGTCGACGTCAAGGCCATGGAGAAGATGACCTCGCTGCGTGTAGTCCAGACGCAGTCGGCCGGTGTGGACCACCTGCGCGAGCACGTCCCCGACGGGGTCCTGCTCTGCAACGGTCGCGGCATCCACGACGCCTCGACGGCCGAGCTGGCGATGACGCTGATGCTCGCCTCGCTGCGCGGGATCCCCGGCTTCGTCCGCGCCCAGGACGCGCACGAGTGGATCCACGGCACCCGCCCGGCGCTCGCGGACCGGACCGTGCTCATCGTCGGGTACGGCGCCGTGGGCGCCGCCCTCGAACGCCGGCTCGACGGCTTCGAGACGCAGGTCGTCCGGGTGGCCCGCTCGGAGCGCGAGGGCGTGCACGCGATGGGCGACCTGCCCGACCTGCTGCCGCGGGCCGACGTGGTGGTGCTGATCGTGCCGCTGACCGACGAGACCCGTGGGTTGATGGACGCCGAGGCGCTGGCCCGGATGAAGGACGGTGCGCTGCTGGTCAACGTCGCCCGCGGCCCGGTCGTGGACACCGACGCCCTGGTCGCCGAGCTGCGCAGCGGCCGGCTGTGCGCGGCGCTCGACGTCACGGACCCGGAGCCGCTGCCGGCCGGGCACCCGCTGTGGGACTGCCCGAACTTGCTGGTCTCCCCGCACGTCGGGGGAGCGACCTCGGCGATGGAGCCCCGTGCCTACCGGCTGGTCCGCGAGCAGCTCGAGCGCTACGCGACCGGGCAGCCGCTGGTCAACGTGATGAGCGGCGACTACTAGCCGTGAGCTCCTGCATCTTCTGCCAGATCGTCGCCGGTGAGGCCGAGGCCTTCGTGATCGCGTCCTCACCCGACGCGGTCGCCTTCCTTGACATCGCCCCACTGTCCCGGGGCCACTCGCTGGTGGTGCCGACCCGGCACGTCAGCGACCTGCTGGAGGGCGGCGCCGAGGTGCTCGCGGAGGTGGCGCCGGTGGTCGAGGAGACCGCGAGGCTGCTGGTCGGCCGGCTCCGGGCCGACGGGATCAACCTGTTCCAGAGCAGCGGTACGGCGGCCGGCCAGGAGGTGCCGCACTTCCACGTGCACCTGGTGCCGCGGTGGCGCGACGACGGGGTGCTGCGCAACCTGGTCGGTGAGCCCAGCGGGGCCGAAGACCTCGACGCGCTGCACGTCGAGCTCCTCGGTTGAGCCGCGGGTGCCGGGAGGCCCCGGCACCCGCGGGTCGGTCGCCCCGTCGGTCAGACGGTGACCCGGCCGTTCTCGAACAGCCGGGGGACCCGGTGGTTCGCCACGAACACGCCGTCCGGGTCGACTGCCGACCGGATCCCGGCCAGCCGGCGCCACGCCTCGGCGCCGTAGGCGGTCCGCGGGTCGACCGGGTTCTCCGCGAAGTTCAGGTACTGCCGGCCGTTCGCCCACGGGGAGAGCGCGCCGGTCAGCCGGACGGCGTCCGCGTGCCCCTGCGCCGCCATCTCCGGGGTCAGCGCCATCGCTCCGGCGAAGCCCACGAACGCCGCGTCGAGGTGCGAGAGGGCCCCGCCGCCCTCGTGGGGACGGCCCAACGCCCCGCCGAGCTGGCGCAGCTCGCCCATCAGCAGCGAGGTGCCGGAGCCCGGTCCGATCTCGGTGAGGAAGGCGTCCACCGCGGCGTCCGGCAGGGAGCCGAGCATCGTGGTGTCGGAGACCACCGGCGTCGGACCCTCCGGGTCCATGTGCAGGCGCACCAGCGACCCGGCGGGGACCCGGTCGAAGGTGTCGATCTCGGGCCGCAGCGCCCGCAGGTCGCCGAGCAGCTCGCGGCCGTGCACGTCGGTGCCGAGCACGGCGCCGTCGATGACGACCACGGACCGTCCGCGCAGCGGCTCGGGGATGTCCGGCAGCGGCGGCAGGTGGAGCACCCGGAACGAGGTGGTGACCTCGTCGGGGGCTGCCGGCGCCCAGGAGGCCCAGCGGCGCAGCACCCGCTCGGCGTCGGCGACGTCCCAGATCAGCATGCCGGCGTACGCCGTGGCGATCCGGAACAGCGAGAACTCCAGCGCGGTGACGACGCCGAAGCTGCCGCCTCCGCCGCGCACCGCCCAGAACAGCTCGGGGTTCTCGGTGGCGTCGGCACGCACGGTGCTGCCGTCGGCGAGCACCATCTCGACGGCGGTCAGGCTGTTCGTGGCGAGACCGAGCTTGCGGGCGTACCAGCCGATGCCGCCGCCGAGGGAGTAGCCGGCGATGCCGACGTCGGGGGAGGAGCCGTGCAGGGCGGCCAGGCCGTGCTCGGCCGCGGCTTCGACCGCGGGAAGCCACACGGTGCCGGCTTCGACCCGGGCGACCCGGCGCTCGGTGTCGATGCTGACCCCGCTCATCTGCGAGGTCCGGAGCAGGACGACGTCGGAGAGGTCCTGCGCGGCCAGCGGCCCGGCGTTGTGCCCGGTGCTCTGCGGAGCGACCCGGAGCCCGGCGGCGACGGCGGCGCGGACCACCTCGGCGACCTCACCGGCGCTGCGGGGCAGGGCGACAGCGGCCGGCTGCTGGTCGACGGCGGCGTTCCAGGCGCCGCGGGCAGCGTCGTAGCCGGGGTCGCCGGCCACGTGCACCCGGCCGGCGCACAGGTGCCGCAGGGCGGAGGCGGCGATCGGGGCGGCCGCGTGCGCGGTGGCGGGACGGGCGGGGAAGGTCTGGCTGGTCATGAGCTCTCCTGCGGAGGGTCGAGATGAACTGGTGAGAACACCGTGCCGCGCCGTTCTGGGAGCTCTCTGGGGATCGACTGGGGGTCGACCGGGGGTCCGCGGTGCCGGACCCTGCAGGGCTGCCCGAAGGGGGCCCGCGGGACGGCCGCGGCGCCCTATGCTGCCGACGTGGAGGTCGCGGTGCTGGGGCCGGTGCAGGTCCGTCGGGGCCCGGACAGCGTCGCTCTGGGCACCCGCAAGCAGCGGGAGCTGCTGGCGGCGCTGGCGCTGCATGCCGGCCGTCCGGTGCCCGTCGACACCCTGGTCGACCTGCTCTGGGCGGACGCGCCGCCGCCGGGGGTCTCCGCGACGCTGCAGTCGTACGTCGCCGGGCTGCGCCGCGCCCTCGAGCCGCAACGGGAACGCCGGGCGCCGGCCAGCGTGCTCGTCACCGTCGACTCCGGTTACGCCCTCCGGCTCCCGGCCCAGGCCCTCGACGCGACCCGGTTCGACCAGCTGGTCACCGAGCAGCACCACCGGGTCGGCGCGGACCCGTCGGCCGAGGAGCTCGCCGAGCTGGTCGACCGACTCGACGAGGCACTCGCCCTGTGGCGCGGCGACCCCTACGCCGAGCTCGAGGACGCACCCGCCGCCGAGGCGGAGCGGACCCGGCTCGGCGAGCTGCGGCTGCTGGCGCTGGAGGACCGCGCGGTCGCGGAGCTGGCGCGGGGCCACCACTCGACGGTCGCCGGCCAGCTCGAGGCGCTGACGGCCGCGCACCCGTTGCGGGAGCGGCTCTGGGCGCTGCGTGCCCTCGCGCTCACCCGGTCGGGACGGCAGGCGGAGGCGCTGGAGGTGCTGCGCGAGATCCGCACGCTGCTGGTCGAGGAGCTCGGGCTCGAGCCGGGCCACGAGCTGCGGAAGCTGCAGGGCGCGATCCTGGCGCAGGACCCGGGGCTGGACTGGACCCCGCCGCCGTCCGGAGTCGCGACCCGCGGCCCGTCCGCTCCAGGGCCCGTGCCCGCGGCCGACGCCCGGTCCCTCCCCGGGCCGGCCGGTCCCGGAGCCGTCGCCCCGACCACCCCCACCGGCCCCACCACCCCGACCACCCCGACCGCCCCCAATGGCGCGGCCGGCGGTGCCGGCCCGAACTTCTGGCCGATGGTCGGCCGGTCCGCGGAGCTGGCCGTGCTGGCCGGGCTCCTCGACACCGCCGACACCGGCCGGCCAGCCTTCGCCGCGGTGACCGGCGATCCCGGGATCGGCAAGACCCGGCTGACCTCCGAGCTCGCCGCGCTCGCACGTGCCCGAGGTGCCACTGTGCTGGTCGGCAGCTGCTCGCAGGACGACGGCGCGCCGCCGCTGTGGCCCTGGCGCCCGGTGCTCGCCGGTCTCGGGGCGGAGCTCCCGCGGGCCGCCCCGGGCGACCGCGAGGACGAGGGCGCCCAGTTCCGCTCCTGGGAGGCCGTGGTGGCCACGATCCACGAGGCCGCGGCGCAGCGTCCGCTGCTGCTGGTGCTCGACGACCTGCACTGGGCCGACCGGTCCTCGCTGCGCGTGCTGCGCCTGCTGGTGGAGACCGTGCAGGAGGGACGCCTGGCAGTCGTCGGCACCTGGCGCCCGCACCCGCCGCCGCGCGAGGCGCTGGCGGACGTCGCGGAGTCACTCGCGCGCCGGCACGCGCTGCGCCTGGAGCTCACGGGCCTGGACGCCGCCGGGGCCGCCGAGGTGGTCACCGCGGTGACCCACGACCGCCCGTCCGCGGTGGAGGCGGAGTCGCTGGCCCTCCGCACCGACGGCAACCCGTTCTTCCTCGTGGAGTACGCCCGGCTGGCGGCCGAGGGCGGCGACCTGGCGGCCCTGCTCGCCGAGCCCGACCCGCCGACCGCCGTCCACGACGTGCTGGTCCGCCGGATCGAGCGGCTGGAGGAGCCGACCCGGGCCGTGCTGCGGACAGCCTCGGTGGTCGGCCGCGAGTTCGACACCGGCACGGTCGCCGCGGCCGGCGGCCTCGACGAGGACGACGTGCTGGACCTGCTCGAGCCGGCGCGGGTCGCCGGGCTCGTCCGCGAGGACGGCGTGGACCGCTGGGCGTTCGCGCACGCGCTGGTCCGCGACACCGTGTACGCCGCGCTGCCGGCGACCCGCCGGGCGCGGGTGCACGTCCGGGTCGCCGAGGCGCTGGAGGGCCGCGGCCGCGAGACCGAGCAGGCCCGGCACTGGCTGGAGGCCGGGCCGGGGCACGCCGCACGGGCCTGGCCGTCCGCGGCTGCGGCCGCCGCCGCCACCCGGCGCCTGCACGCCCACGACGAGTCCGCGGAGCTGTTGGTCGCGGCGCTGGAGGCGCAGCAGCGGGATCCGGCGGCGACCGACGTCGACCGCTGGGAGCTGCTCATGCAGCTGATCGACGCCCGACGGTGGAGCGGCCACTGGCAGGCCGTGGTCGACGTCGAGGTGGAGGCGGTCGCGCTGGCCGAACGGCTGGGGGACGACGACCGGGTCGCCGCGGCGGCCACGGCGATGACGCTGAGCCTGTGGAGCTCTGCTCCCTTCGGACAGGTCAACGAGGTCGTGGTCGGTGCCCTCAGGCGCTGCCTGGCCCGGCTGCCCGGTGGCGACAGCCGGTCCCGGTGCCTGGTGCTGCTCGGCCTCGCCAACGAGCTGTACTTCACGGCCGACTTCGACCAGCGCCGGTCATGGATCGCGGAGGCCGTGGCGATGGCACGCCGGATCGGCGAGCCGGGGCTGCTGCTGGACGCGCTGATGGTCGCGCAGATCGCGCTGTTCGTCCCGGCGACGGCGGCGGACCGGCTCGTCTGGCTGAGCGAGGCCGTCGCCCTGGCCGAGGCGTCAGGCGACGAGCGGCGGCTGGCGGTGGCCGCGACGTTGCGGGCCGTGGTCGTGGGGGAGCTGGGCCGGGTGGAGGAGCTGGGACCGGCGCTGACGCTGGCGCAGCGGGAGGCGACCCGGCTGCGCCACCAGTACGCCCTGGTGATCCTGGCGGCCACCGAGGTGCCCTGGCTGGCGATGGCCGGCCGGTTCGAGGAGTGCGAGGACCGGCTGGAACGGATGCAGCGCCTGATGCAGCTGATGGGCCTCGTCGAGGGCGAGAACCTGCTCACCGTGGTCAGCCTGGCGCTGTGGCGGGGCACCCCGCTGGCCGTGGTCGACGAGCTGGTCGCGGTGGTCGAGGCGGAGACGCTGCTCGGCCCTCTCGCCGTCGTCTGCCTGCTGCGCGGCGGAGAGGTGGACCGGGCCCGGACGATGGCCGAGAAGCACCCCTTCGAGCTCGACGCCGACACCTGGGCGTCGCCCCTGCTGTGGGGCTGTGCGGCGGAGACCGCGCTCGGGCTCGGCGACGCGGTCCTGGGACGTCGGGCGTACGCCGCGCTGGCGCCGTACGCCGGCCGCGCCCTCACGGCCGGCGCGCACTGCGCACTGGGCCCGGTGGACGCCTTCCTCGCCCTCGCGGCCGCAGCCGGCGGTGAGGGCGACGCGGCGACGCGGCACGCGGACCGGGCGGAGCAGCTCGTCGAGCAGTGGCAGATCCCGCTGGCCGGGGACTGGCTGCGGGAACTCCGGGGGCGCCACCAATTCTGAGCGACCCACCGATGAGTTCGGAGTAGCGTGCCGGTCTGTACACCGGGGCCGGTCGTCGGGACCGGCCCGAGGAGGGGTGTCATGACCGAGACCGTGCTGATGATCGGCACCCGCAAGGGGCTCTGGCTGGCCCGCAGCGCCGACCGCGTCGACTGGAAGCTGGAGGGGCCCGACGAGCTGAGGAGCGAGGTGCACGCGGTCGCGTTCGACCGGCGCGCGGACAGCCCGCGGATGTTCATGGCCAGCCGCAGCTGGCACTGGGGACCGCAGCTGCTCCGTTCCGACGACCTCGGCCGGACGTGGCAGCGCAGCGACGAGGGAGCGATCAAGTTCCCCGAGGACACCGGCGCGAGCCTGGAGGCGGTCTGGTCGATCGCCCCGTCCCCCGCGGACCCGGACGTCGTCTGGGCCGGCACCGAGCCGTCGGCGCTGTTCCGCTCCACCGACCGCGGCGAGAGCTTCACGATGGTGCGCTCGCTGTGGGACCACCCGCACCGCCCGCAGTGGGGAGCGGGGTTCGGAGGTCAGGCGATCCACACGCTGCTGCCGCACCCGACCGACCCGGACCAGCTCACCGTCGCGATGTCCACCGGCGGCGTCTACCGGACCTTCGACGCCGGCGAGACGTGGGCGCCGGCCAACGTCGGCATCAAGGCCGAGTTCTTCCCCGGTGAGGTGCAGTACCCCGAGTTCGGCCAGTGCGTGCACAAGGTGGCCCGCGACGCCGACGACCCGGACCGGCTCTACGCGCAGAACCATGGCGGCGTCTACCGCAGCGACGACCGCGGCGACTCCTGGACCTCCATCGCCGACGGACTGCCCAGCGACTTCGGCTTCCCGGTCGTCGCGCACCCGCGCCGAGGCGGGACGGTGTTCGTGCTGCCGCTCGGCGGCGCCGACGCGCGCTACCCGGTCGACGGGGACTGCCGGGTCTACCGCTCCACCGACGCCGGGGGGAGCTGGCAGGCGCTGGGTCGCGGGCTGCCGGACGACTTCTACTCCGCGGTGATGCGTGACGCGATGTGCGCCGATGGCGGCGACCCGGCCGGGATCTACTTCGGCAGCCGGGACGGCACCGTGATGGCGAGCGCCGACGAGGGGGAGAGCTGGCGTCCGGTCGCCGAGCACCTGCCCGACGTGCTCTGCGTGCGGGCCGCCGAGCTCTGAGCCTGTGTTGGTGTTCGTTGCCCTGGCGGTGCACCCGACGTCGTCATGGTCGAAGGTCTCGTCGACCGGAGGCCGCTGATGCGGCTCGAAGCTGCTCTCGACCGTCTGTTCCCGTTCGCGCGCGCGATCGACGTGGTCGTGCCGCTCACCGATGAGGGCGGGTTCCTGGCCGAGCTCGTGCTTCCGGTGAAGGCCGGAGAGACACAGCTGCAGGTGTGCCGGATCCGGCAGGGCTCCGACGAGGGACCGTGGGAGGACCGGCTCCGGTGGCGAGGGCCGGGTCACCGCGCGAGCGACGGTCATGGACGGTGGTCGTTCCTCGCCGCCTGGGACGGGGTGGCCTCGATCGAGGAGGTACAGGCATTGGTGATGTTCCGGCTGGTGCGTGACCCGCAGCTCGGAGACACCGAGCCGCAGCGGTAGGAGTCGCGAGCTGCTTCCGGAGAAGGCCGCCGGGCGGCGCCGGTCGTTCTCGCCAGGCGGCGGTCGACGGGTCGCCGCCCGGCCCGCGGCGTACGATCCGGTTCATGCCAGAGACCCCCGACATCAAGCCCCGCAGCCGCGACGTGACCGACGGCCTGGAGCGCGCGGCGGCGCGCGGCATGCTCCGCGCGGTGGGCATGGGCGACGACGACTTCGCCAAGCCGCAGATCGGCGTCGCCTCGTCCTGGAACGAGATCACCCCCTGCAACCTGTCGCTGGACCGGCTCGCGAAGGCCGTGAAGAACGGCGTGCACGCCGCCGGCGGCTACCCGCTGGAGTTCGGCACCATCTCGGTCTCCGACGGCATCTCGATGGGTCACGAGGGCATGCACTTCTCGCTGGTCTCGCGTGAGGTGATCGCCGACAGCGTCGAGACCGTGATGATGGCCGAGCGCCTCGACGGCTCCGTGCTGCTCGCCGGGTGCGACAAGTCGCTGCCGGGCATGATGATGGCCGCCGCGCGACTCGACCTCGCCAGCGTCTTCCTCTACGCCGGCTCGATCATGCCCGGCCAGGTCGACGGCCGCGACGTCACGATCATCGACGCCTTCGAGGCGGTCGGCGCCTGCCTGGCCGGCAAGATCACCCGGGAGGAGGTCGACCGGATCGAGCGGGCGATCTGCCCCGGCGAGGGCGCCTGCGGCGGCATGTACACCGCCAACACGATGGCCGCCGTCGGCGAGGCGCTCGGCATGTCCCTGCCGGGCTCCGCGGCCCCACCCGCGGTGGACCGCCGCCGCGACGGCTTCGCGCACCGCTCCGGCGAGGCCGTGGTGAACCTGCTGCGCAAGGGCATCACCGCCCGGCAGATCATGACCATGGAGGCGTTCGAGAACGCGATCACCGTGGTGATGGCGCTCGGCGGCTCCACCAACGCGGTCCTGCACCTGCTGGCGATCGCCCGCGAGGCGGAGGTCGACCTCACCCTCGACGACTTCAACCGGATCGGTGCCAAGGTGCCGCACATCGGCGACCTGAAGCCGTTCGGCCGCTACGTGATGAACGACGTCGACAAGGTCGGCGGCATCCCGGTCGTGATGAAGGCGCTGCTCGAGGCGGGCCTGATGCACGGCGACTGCCTGACCGTGACCGGCAGGACGCTGGCGGAGAACCTGGAGGAGATCGCACCCCCGGACCTCGACGGTGACGTCATCCGGCAGCTCACCGCGCCGATCCACAAGACCGGCGGCCTGACGATCCTCAAGGGCTCGCTCGCCCCGAGGGCGCGGTCGTGAAGTCGGCCGGCTTCGACGAGTCGGTCTTCGAGGGCACCGCCCGGGTCTTCGACGGCGAGCGGGCCGCGATGGACGCGCTCGAGGCTGGTCAGATCCAGGCCCGCGACGTGGTGGTGATCCGCTACGAAGGGCCCAAGGGCGGCCCGGGGATGCGCGAGATGCTGGCGATCACCGGCGCGATCAAGGGAGCCGGCCTCGGCAAGGACGTGCTGCTGCTGACCGACGGCCGCTTCTCCGGAGGTACGACGGGCCTGTGCGTCGGGCACGTCGCCCCGGAGGCCGTCGACGGCGGGCCGATCGCCTTCGTCCGGGACGGCGACCCGATCCGGCTGGACGTGGCCAACCAGCGCCTCGACGTCGACGTGGACGTCGCGGAGCTCGAGGCCCGCAGGGACGGCTGGGCGCCGCTGCAGCCGAAGTTCACCAAGGGTGTGCTGGGCAAGTACGCCAAGGTCGTGCAGTCCGCCGCTCACGGCGCGGTGTGCGGCTGAGCCCGGTCCCGGGATGAGCGCGGTCCACGAGTCGATCGGCGGCCGGCTGCGCGCCTTCATCGAGGCGCAGCCGGTGTTCTTCGTGGCCACCGCGCCGTCCAGCGGCGGTCACGTCAACGTCTCTCCCAAGGGCGTCGCCGGCACGTTCGTCGTGGTGGACGAGCGCACCGTCGCCTACCTCGACATCACCGCGAGCGGCGCCGAGACGATCGCGCACCTGCGCGAGAACGGTCGGATCACGGTCATGTTCTGCTCGTTCGAGCGCTCGCCGAACGTGGTGCGGTTGCACGGGACCGGCCGGGTGGTCAGCCTCTACGACCCCGGCTACGAGACCTGGGCGGCACGGTTCACCGAGACCCGGGGTGCCCGCGCCGTCGTCGTCGTGGACGTCGAGCGGGTCTCGGACTCCTGCGGCTACGGCGTCCCCCTGCTGGAGTACGCCGGCGAGCGGGACCTGCTTCCGGGGCACATGGAGCGCAAGGGCACCGAGGGGCTGCTCGACTACCGGCGCGCCAAGAACAGGTCGAGCATCGACGGGCTGCCCGCCTTCGACGACGACCCGCTCCCGGGAGCGGGGACGAGCGGTTCCTGACCCGGCGGAGCGGCCCGCGCGCTGCGTGACGGACGCGCCGCCACGCCGGTTCCGCCCCGCTCGGGATCAGGCCGGCGGCCAGGTGCGGGAGTTGAGCCAGTCGCGGAAGAAGCCGCTCAGCTCGCGCCCGGTCTGGTCCTCGACGAAGCTCACGAACTGCTGGCGGTTCGAGCTGCTGTCCGGGTGCTGCTGCGGCCACCGGCGGACCACCCGCCAGAACGTCTCGTCGCCGAGCTTGAGGCGGAGCTTGTCGTACATCAGCGCGGTGCAGGTGTAGACGCAGCTGGTCGCGAAGTCGCCGCGGTCGTAGGCGCCCGGGCCGCCCTGCTCCCGCCGGTCGTAGGTGTTCGACCACTTGAAGTAGGAGATCCAGTCGCGCCAGCGCATCGAGGTCTTCTGCGAGGCCCACTGCGCCTCGAGGTACATCGCCATGCCCTCGTTCATCCACAGGTCGCGCCAGTCGCTGGGGGTGACGGTGTCGCCGTACCACTGGTGCGCGAGCTCGTGGACCATGGTCTCGCGTCCGGACAGTGCGTCGCCCCAGCTGCGGGAGCCGAAGGTGACCAGCGTCTGCGTCTCCATCGCCGATTCGGCCGGGACGACGACGGCGCCCGCGGACTCGAACGGGTAGCGACCCAACCGCGCCTCCAGCCAGCGCAGGTCGGCACCCACGTGCTGCAGCCCCTTCATGTAGCGGGCCACCTCGCCGCGCGGCAGCCAGAAGTGCAGCGGCAGCCCGTGCGGGCCGGTGTCGCGCCGATGGGCGTAGGGGCCGACCGCGAGCGTGGTCAGGTAGCTGGCGGTCGGGTGCTGCAGCTGCCACGAGGTGGTGGTGCGTCGCTCGGTGCGGGTGCGGCTGACCAGCGTGCCGTTGCTGACCCCGACCCAGTCGCGGGGAGCGGACACGGTGATGTCGTAGAGCGCCTTGTCCGACGGCTGGTCGTTGACGGGGTACCACGTCAACGCACCGAAGGGCTCCTGCATGGTCCACAGCTGGCCGTCGCGGGCGACCCGCATGCCGACATCGCTGAAGTCGCCGCGGGTGGTCGGTGCGGGCACCGGCCGCGGGGTGCCGCGGTAGGTCACGCGCACGTCGTACCGCTGGTCGGCCACGACGGGGGAGTCGATGACGAGGTGCCGGCCGGGGTGCGAGAACAGCGCCGGGACCCCGTCGACGCTCACCGCGGTGACGGTCATGGTCCTGTTCAGGTCGAGCTGGACGTGATCGGCGGTGCCGGTGGCGCGCAGCCGGATGTCGGCGACGCCGCGCAGCAGCCGCTTGCCGCGGTTCCAGTCGAGGTCCAGGCCGTAGTGGAGGGTGTCCACGCCCGGGTCGCCGTACGCCGGGTAGTAGCTGTCCTCGCGGGGCGTCGACAGCCCGAGGTCCTCGCTGGTCGCCGCCGCGGCCGGGCCGGCGAGGGTGGTGGTCAGAGCGGCCGAGAGGCCGAGCGCCAGCGCAGCGCTGGTGCGGCGAAGCTGCATGTGGTTTCCCGAGTCGGGTCGGTCCGGAAGCCCGCTGCGTCCGGGACCGACCTAGAGTTCCACACATGGGACGGTCGGAAGAGGCATTCGCGCCGATCGGCGGGGCGGTGCCGGGCTGGTCGGAGCGGGAGCCTCCGCGGCCCGGACCGTTCCCGGGTCGGCACTGCAGCGTGGTGCCGCTGCGCGCCGAGCACGCGGAGGCGCTCTACCCGTCCTGCGCCGGTCCCGGCAACGAGTCGCTGTGGACCTACCTGGCCGACGGCCCCTACCCGGACGCGGAGTCGTTCGCCGCCCGGGTGGCCGGCACCGCCGCGGACCCCGACTCGGTCAGCGTGGCGGTCCTGAACCCCGCCGGTACGCCCGTCGGCCTCGCCAACTTCCTGCGCATCGACCCTCGCAACGGCACCGTCGAGGTGGGCGGCATCCTGTTCGGCCGACGGCTCCAGCGGACCGCCGCCGCCACCGAGGCGATGCACCTGATGGCCCGGCACGTCTTCGAGGAGCTCGGCTACCGGCGCTACGAGTGGAAGTGCGACGCGCTGAACCAGCCGTCCCGCGACGCTGCGGTCCGCCTCGGCTTCACCTTCGAGGGCGTCTTCCGGCAGGCGGTGGTCTACAAAGGCCGCAACCGGGACACGGCGTGGTTCTCGATCACCGACCGGGAGTGGCCGGCCCTGGACGCGGCGCACGAGGAGTGGCTGGCACCGGCGAACTTCGACGAGCGGGGCCGACAGCGACGCTCGCTGAGCGAGATCCGTTCACATGCTGGTACGCAAAGTCCAGATGTTGGGACGCCTGTCACACTTGCTTGACGAGGGAGCGCGGCTGCGGCGACGGTTGGTCCCATGCGAACCGACATTCTTGTACGCACGCGACGCGGCTGCTGACGACACCACCGACAGCGACGCGTCCTCCCCTCGATTGCCCACCGGGCCGAGGGGTTTTTTGTTGGGCACGGCACCCTCCGGGGTGAACGGACGAGGAAGGCGAGCATGGCGAACCAGGCCACCGGCGCGGCAGCGACCACGGGGACGGAGACCGCCGTCACCGGCGCACAGAGCCTGATCAAGGCCCTCGAGTGCGCGGGAGCCGAGAACGTCTTCGGCATCCCGGGCGGCGCGATCCTGCCCGCCTACGACCCGCTCTTCGACTCCACCAAGCTGCGTCACATCCTGGTGCGGCACGAGCAGGGCGCCGGACACGCGGCGCAGGGGTACGCGAGCGCCACCGGCAAGGTAGGGGTCTGCATGGCCACCTCGGGGCCCGGCGCCACGAACCTGGTCACCCCGATCGCCGACGCCTACATGGACAGCGTGCCGATGGTGGCCGTCACCGGCCAGGTGGCGAGCGCCGCGATCGGCACCGACGCCTTCCAGGAGGCCGACATCCGCGGCATCACGATGCCGATCACCAAGCACAACTTCCTGGTCACGAACCCGGACGACATCGCGCGCACCATCGCCGAGGCGTTCTACATCGCCTCCACGGGCCGACCCGGACCCGTGCTCGTCGACGTCTCCAAGGACGCCCTGCAGGCGGCGACCACGTTCGCGTGGCCGACCGAGCTGAACCTCCCCGGCTACCGGCCGGTGACCCGTCCGCACGCCAAGCAGGTGCGCGAGGCCGCCCGGCTGATCCTGGAGTCGCGACGCCCCGTCCTGTACGTCGGCGGCGGGGTGATCCGCGCGGGTGCCTCCAAGGAGCTGCGGGTGCTCGCCGAGGCGACCGGGATCCCCGTGGTCACGACCCTGATGGCCCGCGGCGCCTTCCCCGACAGCCACCCGCAGCACCTCGGCATGCCGGGCATGCACGGCACCGTGGCCGCGGTCGCCGGACTGCAGCGCAGTGACCTGATCATCAGCCTCGGGGCCCGCTTCGACGACCGGGTGACCGGCAACCTGGACTCGTTCGCGCCGAACGCCAAGGTGATCCACGCCGACATCGACCCAGCGGAGATCGGCAAGAACCGGCACACCGACGTCCCGATCGTCGGCGACGCCCGCGAGGTGATCGCCGACCTGGTGGTTGCGCTCCAGGCCGAGGCCGAGCAGGGCCGCTCCGGCGACTACGAGGCCTGGGTGGAGTTCCTGGCCGGGGTGAAGATGAAGTACCCGCTGGGCTACGACGAGCCCTCCGACGGGTCCCTCTCCCCGCAGTACGTCATCCAGCGGCTCGGCAAGATCGCCGGCCCCGAGTCGATCTACGTCTCCGGCGTGGGTCAGCACCAGATGTGGGCGACCCACTTCGTCAGCTACGAGAACCCGCGCACCTGGATCAACTCCGGAGGCCTCGGCACGATGGGCTTCGCCGTGCCGGGCGCGATGGGCGCCAAGGTCGGCTGCCCGGACACCACGGTGTGGGCCATCGACGGCGACGGCTGTTTCCAGATGACCAACCAGGAGCTCGCGACCTGCGCGATCGAGGGCATCCCGATCAAGGTCGCGATCATCAACAACGAGTCCCTCGGCATGGTCCGGCAGTGGCAGACGCTGTTCTACAACGAGCGCTACTCCAACACCGACCTGCAGTCCAAGCGGATCCCCGACTTCGTGAAGCTCGCCGAGGCCTACGGCTGCGTGGGTCTGGCCTGCGAGGCGCCGGAGGACGTCGACGCGACGATCGAGAAGGCGATGCAGGTCGACGACGTGCCGGTGGTCGTGGACTTCCGGGTGCACCGCGACGCGATGGTGTGGCCGATGGTGGCCGCCGGCACCAGCAACGACGACATCAAGTTCGCCCGGGACATGGCGCCCGTCTTCGAGGAGGACGACCTGTGAGCACCCGAGGACCCCGAGAGCGGGAGTGGAACCGATGAGCAAGCACACGCTGTCCGTGCTGGTGGAGAACAAGCCCGGCGTCCTCGCCAGGGTCGCCGGCCTGTTCAGCCGCCGGGGGTTCAACATCGACTCCCTCGCGGTCGGGCCGACCGAGCACCCCGAGGTCTCCCGGATGACCATCGTGGTCAGCGTCGAGGAGTCGCCGCTCGAGCAGGTCACCAAGCAGCTGAACAAGCTCGTCGAGGTGATCAAGATCGTCGAGCTCGAGCCGACCCAGGCGGTCTCCCGCGAGCTGCTGCTGGTGAAGGTCAAGGCCGACGCCACGTCGCGGAGCCAGGTGCTCGAAGTCGTCCAGCTGTTCCGTGCCAAGGTGGTCGACGTGGCCACCGACGCCGTCACCATCCAGGTGGTCGGCAACGCCGGAAAGCTCGAGGACTTCCTGCGGGTGGTCGAGCCGTTCGGCGTCCGCGAGCTCGTGCAGTCCGGGATGGTGGCGATAGGACGCGGCGGACGCTCCATCAGCGAGCGGAACCTCAAGCCCGTCCCGGTCCCGGCCTCACTCTCCGCACCCGCCTGAACGACGTACCCGTGGTGGACGCCCCGGCTCCCGGACCGCTCCACCACGACCCCGCCTGACCCCCGACCGACCCCGAGCCAGATGTGTCTGACACACCAGAAGAAGGAGAGCCCATCGTGGCTGAGATGTTCTACGACGACGACGCCGACCTGTCGGTGATCCAGGGCCGCAACGTTGCGGTGCTGGGCTACGGCAGCCAGGGGCACGCGCACGCGCTCTCGCTTCGCGACTCGGGCGTGGACGTCCGCGTCGGGCTGCCCGAAGGCTCCAAGAGCCGGGCGAAGGCGGAGGCCGAGGGCCTGCGGGTGCTCACCCCGAACGAGGCCTGCGAGGAGGCCGACCTGATCATGATCCTCGCGCCCGACCACGTGCAGCGGAAGCTGTACGCCGAGGCCGTCGAGCCGAACCTCGTCGAGGGTGACGCGCTCTTCTTCGGGCACGGCTTCAACATCCGCTTCGGCTACATCGAGCCGCCCGAGGGCGTCGACGTGGCGATGGTCGCGCCCAAGGGTCCCGGCCACCTGGTGCGTCGCGAGTACACCGAGGGCCGCGGCGTCCCGGTGCTCGTCGCCGTCGAGGTCGACGCGACAGGCAAGGCCTGGGAGCTCGCCCTGTCCTACGCGAAGGCCATCGGCGGCCTGCGCGCGGGCGGCATCAAGACCACCTTCACCGAGGAGTGCGAGACCGACCTCTTCGGCGAGCAGGCGGTCCTGTGCGGCGGCGCCTCCCAGCTGGTGCAGTACGGCTTCGAGACGCTGATCGAGGCCGGCTACCAGCCGGAGGTCGCGTACTTCGAGTGCCTGCACGAGCTGAAGCTGATCGTCGACCTGATGTACGAGGGCGGCATCGCCAAGCAGCGCTGGTCGGTCTCCGACACCGCCGAGTACGGCGACTACGTCTCCGGCCCGCGGGTCATCGACCCGCACGTGAAGGAGAACATGAAGGCGGTCCTCGCCGACATCCAGAACGGCGCCTTCGCGCAGCGGTTCATCGACGACCAGGACGCCGGCGCGCCGGAGTTCAAGGCGCTGCGCGCCCAGGGCGAGCAGCACCCGATCGAGAAGACCGGCCGTGAGCTGCGCAAGATGATGAGCTGGGTGAAGTCGCACGACAGCGACTACACGGAGGGCACCTCCACCCGCTGATCGGCCTGCCCACCTGCTGCACCGACCGAGCCCCCGGCACCGTCCGGGGGCTCAGTCGCGTCCGGGCCCAGGTCGCGGCCGCCCAGGCCGGCGTACCGGTGTTGCCGCCGCCCCGGTGGCTCACGTGCCGCCGGCTGTTCCCGCGCCCGGCGGGCGGGGCCGCCCGACCCGGGGGAGGGGCACCAGCGGTGGGACATGCACTTCCCGGCCACCGGGCGAGGTCCCAGGCGGGGCGCGGCCCTGCCGGGCTCTCGAGTGCATGTCGGAGCGCTTGCCGCCGCGCGCCCGAGGGGAGCGTCAGCTGGCCGCGGGCCCGGCCCTCCCGCACCCGGAGGCTGGCCCCCGCGGCGACGAGCACCTGCGGTGCGACATGCACTCGCGGGCTACCGGGCGGCGCCCCAGGCGGGGCGCGGCCCTGCCGGGCTCTCGAGTGCATGTCGGAGCGCTTGCCGCCGCGCGCCCGGGGGAGTGTGAGCGCCGTCCCTCCGCGCACCCGGCCGGGCTAGCCGGCACGGCACGGGCGGGGACCCCGCATCGACATCCTTGGTAGTTCGAACTAAGGTAAGCCTTACCTACTGGATCGGAGCGCCCTTCATGCTCGCCAACTTCCTCATCGGCCTGCGGGAAGGCCTCGAGGCCGGGCTGATCGTCAGCATCCTCGTGGCCTACCTGGTGAAGTCGGACCGCCGCCGGCTGCTGCCCCAGCTGTGGAGCGGGGTCGCTGCCGCGATCGTGCTCAGCCTCGGCTTCGGGGCGGCACTGACCTTCGGTCCCCGGGGTCTCAGCCACGAGGCGCAGGAGCTCATCGGCGGGCTGCTGTCGGTCCTGGCGGTCGTCTTCGTGACCTGGATGATCTTCTGGATGGCCGCCGCCGCGCGGGGGATGGGCGGCGAGCTCCGCGGCCGGATCGACCGGGCCGCCGACGCCGGCGGCTGGTCGCTGGTGGTGGTGGGTCTGCTGGCGGTGGGCCGCGAGGGCCTCGAGACGGCGCTGTTCCTGTGGGCGGCCACCGGGGCGGCCACGTCCGGCGGCGCGAGCAGCGTGCGCCCGCTGATCGCGGCCGCACTGGGCCTCGCCACCGCGGTCGTGCTGGCCTACCTGCTCTACCGCGGTGCGCTGCGGCTGAACCTGTCGCGCTTCTTCACCTGGACCGGCGGCTTCCTCGTCCTGGTCGCCGGCGGCGTGCTCTCCTACGGGGTGCACGACCTCCAGGAGGCCGGGGTGCTGCCCGGGGAGGACTCCCTGCTCTTCGACGTCAGCAACGTGCTCGATCCCTCGTCGTGGTTCGCCGTCGTCCTCAAGGGCGTCTTCAACATCTCGCCGGTGACCAGCGTGCTGGCCGGGGTCGCGTGGCTGCTCTACGTCGTCCCGACCATGACGATCTTCCTGGTCAAGGCGCGGGGCCGGTCGTCCCGGTCGCCGGCCCGTCCGCGGGTTCCCGAGCGGACCGGCTGACCGGTTCCCGCGCCGGCGCGCCGCAGCGTCGGACGTCCGGGAAGAACCGGTCGCTTCGAGACGTTGGGACCGGTATGCGCATCGAGATCTGGTCCGACGTCGTGTGTCCGTGGTGCTACATCGGCAAACGTCGCCTCGAGCGCGCCCTCGCCGGCTTCGAGCACGCCGACGAGGTGGAGGTGGTCTACCGCTCCTTCGAGCTCGACCCTTCGGCTCCGCGGGACTCCACGGAGCCCGTCGTCGAGGTGATCGCCCGCAAGTACGGCGGCGGAGTGGACGGCGCCCGACAGATGCTCCAGCGGGTCAGCGAGGTGGCCGCCGAGGAGGGTCTCGAGTACCACCTCGAGCGCACCCTGCGCGGCAACACCGTGGACGCGCACCGGCTGCTGCACCTGGCGCTCGAGCAGGGCGGCCCGCGCCTGCAGGGGGAGCTGAAGGAGGCGCTGCTGGCGGCGTACTTCACCCGCACCGAGAACGTCGCCGACCACGACGTGCTGCGCAAGGTCGCCGCCGACACCGGCCTCGACGCCGCCCGGGTCGAGCAGATGCTCGGCTCGCAGGAGTTCACCGACGACGTGCACGCCGACGTCGCGCAGGCACAGGCGTTCGGGGCGAGCGGGGTGCCGTTCTTCGTCGTCGACCGGGCGTACGGCGTCTCGGGGGCGCAGCCGGTGGAGGTCTTCGCCGACGTCCTGGAGCGGGCCTGGGCCGCCGCCCACCCGACCCTGACGGTGGTCGGCGCCGACCAGGACGCGGCCTGCGGGCCGGACGGCTGCCCGGTCTGACGCGGCGCCGATGCAGACGTTCCTGCCCTACCCCGACTTCGAGCGCTCCGCCCGCTCGCTGGACGACAAGCGGCTCGGCAAGCAGCGGGTCGAGGGCATCCAGGTGCTCCGCGGGCTGGTCCGCCCCGGCTACGGCTGGCGCCACCACCCGGCCGTGCTGATGTGGAAGGGCCATGAGGAGGCGCTGGTGCGCTACGCCCTGACCTGCTGCGAGGTCTGGGTCGGGCGGGGGTTCGCCGACACGTGTGCGACCACCCTGGTGACCGATCTCCGGGAGGCCGGGACCTCGACCGTGCGCAGCCAGCCCGAGCTCCGCGAGGCCGCGGCGCTGCCGGTCTGGCTCGGTGACGAGGCGTTCCACCGCAGTCACCGCTCCGCCTTGCTGCGCAAGGATCCCGAGCACTACCGCTCGCTGTTCAGTGACGTCCCGGACGACCTTCCCTACGTGTGGCCCGGCCCCTCGCGATGAGCCGGACACCGGCCGCGACGGAGAGTCCGATCGGGTAGGGTTGCCGGCGGGCACAGCGTCGTGCAGGTCGCCCTCGCACCCGGGGCCCGGGCAGGCGGGGAGGACGGCCAGTCAGCCGACCGACAAGCACTGAGGAAGCCGAAGTGAGCAAGCCCGTCGTACTCATCGCCGAAGAGCTCAGCCCCGCCACCGTCGAGGCGCTCGGCCCGGACTTCGAGATCCGGCACTGCAACGGCGCCGACCGCGCCGAGCTGCTGCCGGCGCTGGCCGACGCCGACGCGATCCTGGTGCGCAGCGCCACCAAGGTGGACTCCGAGGCGCTGGCCGCCGGGCGCCGGCTCAAGGTGATCGCCCGGGCCGGGGTCGGCCTGGACAACGTCGACGTCAAGGCCGCCACCCAGAGCGGGGTGATGGTGGTCAACGCGCCCACCTCCAACATCGTCTCCGCCGCCGAGCTGGCCGTCGCGCTGATGCTGGCCGCCGCCCGCCACGTCGCGCCGGCGAACGCGGCGTTGAAGAACGGCGAGTGGAAGCGCAGCAAGTACACCGGCATCGAGCTCTACGAGAAGACCGTCGGGATCGTGGGCCTCGGCCGGATCGGAGTGCTGGTCGCGCAGCGGCTCAGCGCCTTCGGCATGAAGGTGATCGCCTACGACCCCTACGTCCAGGCCGGCCGTGCCGCCCAGATGGGCGTCCGGCTGGTGAGCCTCGACGAGCTGCTCGCCGAGTCCGACTTCATGAGCGTGCACCTGCCCAAGACCCCGGAGACCATCGGTCTGATCGGCGAGGACGAGCTCGCCAGGGTCAAGCCCAGCCTGGTGCTGGTCGACGCCGCGCGCGGCGGCATCGTCGACGAGCACGCGCTCTACCTGGCCGTGAAGGAGGGCCGGGTGGCCGCCGCCGGCCTGGACGTGTTCGCCACCGAGCCCTGCACCGACAGCCCGCTGTTCGAGTTCGAGAACGTCGTGGCCACCCCGCACCTGGGCGCGTCCACCGACGAGGCCCAGGAGAAGGCCGGCATCGCGGTGGCGCGGTCGGTGCGGCTGGCGCTCTCCGGCGAGCTGGTCCCCGACGCGGTCAACGTGCAGGGCGGCGTGATCGCCGAGGACGTGCGCCCCGGCATCCCGCTCACCGAGAAGCTCGGCCGGATCTTCACCGGCCTGGCCGGCGAGGTGGCGCAGCAGCTCGACGTCGAGGTCCGCGGCGAGATCACCCAGTACGACGTGAAGGTGCTGGAGCTCGCCGCCCTCAAGGGGGTGTTCGCCGACGTGGTCGAGGAGCAGGTCTCCTACGTGAACGCTCCGCTGCTCGCGGCCGAGCGCGGGGTCGCCGTACGCCTGGTCACCGAGGTCGACAGCCCCGACCACCGCAACCTGATCACGCTGCGCGGCACGCTCGCCGACGGGTCGCAGGTCTCCGTGTCCGGCACCCTGATCGGGCTCGCCCAGCGCGAGCGGCTCGTCGAGGTCGACGGCTACGACGTCGACATCGAGCCCACCGAGCACCTGGCCTTCCTCCGCTACACCGACCGGCCGGGCATGGTCGGCACCGTCGGCGGGATCCTCGGGGCCGCCGAGGTCAACATCGCGGGCATGCAGGTCGCCCGCGACACCAAGGGCGGGCACGCGCTCGTCGCACTGTCGGTCGACTCCGCGATCCCCGCCGCAGTCCTCGAGCAGATCCGCGAGGCCATGGGCGCCGTGTCGGTGCGCGCCGTCGACCTCACGGAGTAGGACCCGTCCCTTTCGTGTCGCCGTGTCCCCCCGGACACCTCACGTCAGGGATCCGTTCACCGTGGCTCACCAGGGTGGGGGCGTCCCCGCACCCACCCTGGAGGAACTTCGTGAACAAGCACCTGATCGCCGGCGCTGCCGGCTGCACGTTCGTCGCGCTCGCCGCCCTCGCTGCTCCCGCGCAGGCGGCCGGACCGTTCTCCTTCGAGCCGATCCCGGGCTCGGCGTACGGCCAGGCGAGCGACTCCTGGACCGAGCCCTACCTCGTCCCGGACGGCTACAGCCAGCACCTGGTGGCCGACGAGACCGTCCTGGACGTCTTCCCGGGCCAGGACGACCTCAGCGACATGAACACCGTGAACGAGACCGGCCCGCAGGCCGGCCGCTACCTGTACCGCACCCACGAGGTCGGTGCCAACGCCGCCATGGTCGTGGTCGACCTGCAGACCGGCGACGCGAAGGTCCTCGTGCAGGACCCGGCGTGGGGTCGCGTGGACGGCATCGAGTGGACGCCGTGGGGCACGCTGCTCTTCGGCGAGGAGCGCGACGGCGGACAGGTCCACGAGGTCTTCCTGGACCCGAAGGACCCGACCCGCGCCGTCCGCGTCGAGGCGCGACCGCAGATCGGCGTGATGCGCCACGAGGGCATCGGCGTCGGCGCCGACGGTTCGGTCTACGTGATCGACGAGCTGAACGGCGGCTCGATCTACAAGTTCGAGCCCACCCGTCGCGGCGACCTCTCCGAGGGCCGGCTCTACGCCCTGCGGCTCAGCGGCCTCTCCGCGGCCGAGCAGAAGTGGTCCCCGGACACTTTCAAGGACAAGGTCGGCTCCTTCGAGTGGGTCGCGCTCGACCAGACGCTCGCCGCCGCCGACGGCAACGCGGCGTCGGACGCGGTCGGTGCCACGGAGTTCGGCCGCCCCGAGGACGTCGAGATCATCGGCAACGTCCTCTACGTCGCCAACACCAGCGAGGACCGGGTGGTCGCGATCGACCTGGGCCAGAAGACCCTGAGCACCTTCGTGCTCCCCGGCCTGAACGTCCCGGCCGAGGACAAGTCCGCCGGAGTGACCGGCTTCAACAACCCCGACAACCTGGCCGAGGGCCCCGGTGGTCGTCTCTGGATCGTCGAGGACAACGACTTCAGCGACATCTGGGCGACCCGCAAGGACACCGACGGTGACGGTGCCGCCGACGGGCTGGACCTCTTCGCCTCGCTGACGGACGAGAACGCGGAGACCTCGGGCATCTACTTCGGGAAGGACCCGAAGACGATGTTCGTCAACATCCAGCACCCCGACAAGCCGCTGGCCGACGGCACCTGGGCGATCACCCGCCGCTGAGCCGAGCCGACTCATCCTGCGTCTCCGGGACCCGGTCCTCCTCGGACCGGGTCTCGGCGCGCTTGCCGGCCACCAGGCTGCTCACCGTGGTCAGGACCAGCACCACGACGATCACGGCCAGCGACATCAGCGTCGGGATCTCCGGGACCTGCTCCCACCGCAGGTGCGCCCAGTGCAGGGCGAGCTTGCCGCCGATGAAGGCAAGGATCACCGCGAGCCCGTAGCCGAGGTGCACCAGCTTGGACAGGGCGCCCTCCAGCACGAAGTACAGCGCTCGCAGGCCGAGCAGGGCGAAGGCGTTGGTGACGAAGACGAGGTAGGGGTCGCTGGTGATGCCGTAGACGGCCGGGACCGAGTCGACGGCGAACACGATGTCGGTGGCGAGCACCGCGACGACCACCAGGGCGAACGGCGTCGCCGCCCTCCGGCCGTCGACCCGGCCGAGCAGCCGGGGACCGTCGTACGCGTCGGTCACGGGCATGAACCGGCGGAGGAACCGCACGCTGCGGATCTTGTCGACGTCGACCTCGTGGCCGGTGCCGGCGCGGGTGTCGCGCAGGATCTTCACCGCGGTCGCGACCAGCACCAGACCGAACAGCAGGAACATGAAGTCGAAGCGGGACAGCGCTGCGGCGCCGAGGGCGATGAAGATGCCCCGCAGGACGAGCGCGCCGATGATGCCGTAGAGCAGCACCCGCTGCTGGAGCACCTTGGGCACCGCGAAGGCGCCGAGCAGCAGCATGAACACGAAGAGGTTGTCCACGCTGAGGGACTTCTCCACCAGGTAGCCGGTGAGGTACTCCAAACCTCGTTCGGACCCGTAGCCGTTCCACACGTAGACGGCGAAGGCCAGCGGCAGGGCGACGTAGAACAACGACCAGCCGACGGCCTCCCGCATCGACACCGCGTGCGGGCGCCGGGTGATGAGGAAGTCGAGGGCGAGCAGGACGAGCACCCCGGCGATGGAGGCGGCCCAGAGCAGGGGAGTGCCGATCGAGTCGAGGGTGGGCTGGGCTTGCGCGGCCAGGATCACAGAGGTCTCCTCAGACGATGTCTGAGGTCTCCTTCACCCGCGGGAGGTGCGGGTGCCGGGTCGAGGCGCCGTGGGGCGCCGTAATGACCGACCAGGACTTCGGGAAGTACTCCCCTCGTCGCAAAGTGTAGGGGAGTCATGCACTATTGCTCAACCCGAGGCTCAGTCCCGGCCCGGGAGCGGCCTCCGGGGTCAGCGCTTGGTGGCGATCAGCACCGAGGCGTCGGGGGCCACCATCACCTCGACGGTGGTGAACCGCTCGTCGGTCAGCCACTGCTCGCGCAGCACGTCGACGCGGCCCTCGTAGACCGGCGGCCACGAGGAGCAGGGGGTGAAGTCGTCCAGGACCACGACGCCGCCGGGCTCGACGAGGTCGATGATCGTGTCCGCGCCGGCGTTCTTGGGCTCCCGCGCGTCGAGGAAGAGCAGTGAGAACGGACCGTGGTCGCGCATCGTGGACCAGTCGGCGGAGAGCACCTCCACCTGGTCGTCGGCCTCGAAGATCTCGCCCGCGGCCTCCGCGAGCCGCGGGTCCAGCTCGGCGCTGATGATCCGCGCGTCGTCGCGGACCCCGCTGCGCAGCCACGCCGTCCCCACGCCGCAGCCGGTGCCGAACTCGGCCAGCGTGCCCGACCGGGTGGCTGCCAGCGTGGCCAGCAGGCGTCCGGTCTCGTTGCGGCAGAAGGACACGTAGCCTCGGGTGCGGGAGACGTCGAACGCCCGCGAGACGATCTCGGGCAGCTCCGGGGGTGCGCTCATGCGGTGAGTCTCTCAAAGATGCCGGTGCTGACCACTACCCGAGATGTCGTCTCACATAGCGGAATGTTCGCAGAAGTCCGCTGCGCACCCGGCGACCGGGTTGTTAGCCTTCGGACACCATGCGGAGCTTCTTCGTACTTATCGACCGCCGTGGCGGGGCCTCTTAAGTAAGGCCACCTCGCCGCGGAGTTCGGCATGTCCGGCCCTACGAAGATCCTCCGCCGCGAGCAGTGAAGCACCGCCACCGCAGAGCTCCTCCGAGATCACCTCGAGCGTCGCGTGACCCGCACCCGAGATCGATCCTCTTCGGCTGGCAGCGGAGACCCCCTCGACCGCGACGGCGGCAATCCCGCCCGGTCTTCCGCACCACCCAGCAAGAGCACCGAGACCCTTCGTCGATCTTCAGGAGCAGACCATGTACGACATGTACCCCGAGTGGGGCCCGGCCCGGCACGACCCCGAGGGCGGCACCTACAGCGCGCTGCAGCAGGCACTCGACCTGCGAGACAACGGCGGTCAGCGCCCCGACGACAACTAGCCTTCGCCGGGTGAGCGACGAAGCGCAGCAGCCCATCGAGTCCCAGCGACCCCACCCAGACGTTCCGGGCGTCCCCGGGGAGAGCGGCCGGGCCATCCGCCTGGCCGTGATCCCCGGCGACGGGATCGGTCCGGAGGTCACGGCCGAGGCCCTCAAGGTCCTCGACGCGGTGACCTCCGGCAGCGCCTCGGGGGTGAGCTTCGACTCCACCCGCTACGACCTCGGCGCCGAGCGCTACCTCGCCACCGGCGAGGTGCTCCCCGACGCGGTCCTCGCCGAGATCCGGGAGCACGACGCGATCCTGCTCGGCGCGGTCGGCGGCCGGCCCGGCGACCCCGCCCTGCCGGCGGGCCTCCTCGAGCGGGGGTTGCTGCTCAAGCTCCGCTTCGAGCTCGACCACTACGTGAACCTGCGGCCCTCGCGCATCTACCCCGGCGCCGTGTCGCCGCTCGCCGACCCCGGTGAGGTGGACTTCGTGGTGGTCCGGGAGGGCACCGAGGGGCCCTACGTCGGCAACGGGGGGCGGTTCCGTCCCGGAACGCCGCACGAGGTCGCCACCGAGGTCAGCATCAACACCGCGTTCGGGGTGGAGCGCGTCGTCCGCGACGCCTTCGCCCGGGCGGCCCGCCGCCCGCGGCGCAAGCTCACGCTGGTCCACAAGACCAACGTGCTGGTGCACGCCGGCGCGGTGTGGTCGCGGGTCGTCGCCGCCGTGGCGCCGGAGTTCCCCGAGGTGAGCGTCGACTACCTGCACGTCGACGCGGCCACCATCTTCCTGGCCACCGACCCGGCGCGCTTCGACGTGATCGTCACCGACAACCTGTTCGGGGACATCCTCACCGACCTCGCCGGCGCCGTGACCGGCGGCATCGGCCTCGCGGCGAGCGGCAACGTGAACCCGGACCGGACGGCGCCGAGCATGTTCGAGCCGGTGCACGGCTCCGCGCCCGACATCGCCGGTCAGCAGAAGGCGGACCCGACGGCGGCGATCCTGTCCGCGGCCCTGCTGCTGGACCACCTCGGGCTCGCCGAGGAGGCCCGTCGGGTCGAGGACGCGGTGGTGGCCGACCTGGCCGGCCGGACCGGGACGGTCGCGGGCGGCGGCCGCCGTACCGCTGCGGTCGGCGACGCGATCGCCGCCCGCCTCACCTGACCCCAGAACACCACGGGATGCCGGACGTCTGATGCTTCCCATGGGCCACGGCCCATGGGAAGCATCAGATCGCCGACATCCCGTGGTAATCCGCGGGACCGAGCGCAGAGAGGTTGGGCTAACGTGCCCCTCATGGAGACGTCACTCGACATCGAGGTCACCGCGACGAGCACTCCGGTCGGCGACGAGCGGCTCGCGGAGATCCTCGCCAACCCCGGTTTCGGCGTGCACTTCACCGACCACATGTTCATGGCCGAGTGGACCCCGCAGGCCGGCTGGCACGACGCGCGGGTGACGCCCTACGCCCCGCTCACCCTCGACCCGGCCACCGCGGTCCTGCACTACGCGCAGGAGATCTTCGAGGGCATGAAGGCCTACCGGCACGCCGACGGCTCGGTGTGGACGTTCCGGCCCGAGGCGAACGCCGCCCGGATGGTCCGCTCCTCCCAGCGGCTGGCACTGCCGGTGCTGCCGGTCGGGGACTTCGTCGCCTCTGTCGACGCGCTGGTGCGGGCCGACGAGCGCTGGGTGCCGGACGCGGCGGGCGAGAAGAGCCTCTACGTGCGGCCGTTCATGTTCGCCTCCGAGGCCTTCCTCGGGGTCCGGCCCTCGCAGCACGTCAGCTACCTCGTGATCGCCTCGCCGGCCGGCGCCTACTTCGCCAAGGGGCTCAAGCCGGTCTCGATCTGGCTGACCGAGGAGTACACCCGCGCCGGTCGCGGCGGGATGGGTGCCGCCAAGACCGGCGGCAACTACGCCAGCTCGCTGGTCGCGCAGCAGGAGGCCACCGAGCACGGCTGCGACCAGGTGGTCTTCCTCGACGCGAGCGAGGGCCGCTACGTCGAGGAGCTCGGCGGCATGAACCTCTACTTCGTCCACGACGACGGCACCGTGGTCACCCCCGAGCTGTCCGGCACGATCCTCGAGGGGATCACCCGCGACTCGATCGTGGAGCTCTGCGGCAAGCTCGGTCACCGGGTCGAGGAGCGCAAGGTCTCGGTCGAGGAGTGGCGCGAGGGCGTCGCGTCCGGCCGGATCACCGAGGTCTTCGCCTGCGGTACGGCGGCCGTGGTCACACCGGTGGGCGTGCTGAAGTGGCGCGACGGCGAGGTCGGCGACCCGGAGCTGACCGGTCCGGTGACCCAGCAGGTCCGGCAGAACCTCGTCGACATCCAGTACGGCCGCGCCGAGGACACCTTCGGCTGGATGCACCGCGTCGTCTGAACCCGGACCGCCCGGACCGGCCGGCCCGGTCACGTCCTGGTCACGCCCCGGCGTGCGCACGGCGGGGGCGGCCCCCGCTCGGCTACCGTTGAACGGTGACTGCCACGAGCTCCGGGCCCGCCGACGTCCAGGTGGGTCCCTACCGCCTGCTGACGAAGATCGGCGAGGGCGGCATGGGGGTGGTGCACCTGGCGCAGGGGCCGGACGGCCACCGGGTAGCGCTCAAGGTGCTGCGCACCCACATCATCGGCGACGACGAGGCGCGCGAGCGGCTCTCCCGCGAGGTCAGCTCGATGCGACGGGTGAGCAGCCCGCGGATCGCGGAGATCATCGACGCCGACCCCTGGGGGGAGACGCCGTACGTCGCCACCCGCTACGTCCCGGGGCTCTCGCTGCACCAGCACGTCCAGCAGGAGGGACCGATCCGGGGTGCGGACCTGCGCTGGTTCGCCGCCGGGCTCGCCGAGGCCGTGATCGCGGTGCACAGCGTCGGTGTGCTGCACCGCGACATCAAGCCGTCCAACGTGCTGCTCGAGGGCCGCTCGCCGGTGCTCATCGACTTCGGTCTGGCCCGGCTCGCCGAGGACCCGCGGCTGACCCACACCGGGTGGCTGCTGGGCACGCCGGGCTACCTGGCGCCGGAGATCCTCTACGGCGAGGACGCCACGACGGCGTCGGACGTGCACGCGTGGGCGGCCACCCTGGTCTTCGCCGCGACCGGGCGCGGCCCGTTCGGCACCGGACCGGCGATGGCGATCATGGACCGCGTGCGGCGCGGCGAGCACGACCTGACCGGGGTGCCGGAGGAGCTGCTGCCGCTGGTGCGCGCGGCGCTCGCCGCGGAGCCCGACGAGCGGCCGAGCACCGGTGCGCTGCTGGCCGCGGTGCGGGGCCCGGCCGGACCCGCGGCCGCCGCTGAGGTCCCGGTCGAGCACCCCACGCTGCCCTACGTGCTGGCCCAGCCGGACCCGGACCCCACCGCGCGGGTCACCGGGTCCGGGGCACCGGTTTCCGGTGCCGGCTCCTGGACGCCGGCGACACCGCCGCCGGCCGCCGTCGCCGGTACGACGACGCCGCTGACGGTGCCCGGGCCGGGCCGGCCGGCTGCCGGGCCTGGCACCACCACGCCGCTGACCGTCGCCGGCCCGCACCCGGCCCCCGGCGGCGTCCCGCCGATGGTCCCGGCCCGGGAGCCGTACATGATGCCGCCGCCGCCCAGCCGGGGCGCCGACCAGCGGCCCCGGCTGGTGCCGCCGACCCCGGGACGGCCGACCGCGACCGCCCGGGCGCAGCGCTTGCTGCTCCTCGGGGGCGGCCTCGCCGTCGTCGCGTTCGGCTTCGCGGCCGCGCCGTACCTCACCTTCCTCGTCCTCACCGCGCTCGCGCTGGCGGTCCGGACGGTCTCCTGGACCACCGAGGCCGCGCGGGAGCGGCAGCACCTGCGGGGCCGGAGGCGCTGGTACGACGCGCCGCTCACCCTCGCCTCGTCGCCGTGGTACCTCCTGGTGGCGACCGGCGGCACGTTGATGCTGGTGACCTGGGCGGGGGTGGTCACCTCCCTCACCGGGCTGGCGCTGGCGCTGGTCGGGCTGCCGCTGTCCTGGGCGCTGATCGGGCTCGGGGGAGTGCTCGGGTTCACGCTGTGGTGGGGTCCGGGGGCGAAGCGGCTGCGGCTGCCGACCTACCGCGTCGTCGCCGCCGTGACCCGGGACCCGTGGGTCGGCTGGACGGTCGTCGCGGCGGTCGGGCTGGTGCTCGGCGTGCTGGTGTACGCCGTCGTCGACGGCGGGGTCAGCTGGGCTCCGGAGCCGGGGGCGCCGTGGCGCAGCGGCACGCTGCTCGGCCGGCTCCTGGGCCGGCTCTGACCTCCCGACCCGCGCCGCCGACCCGCGCGGCTCAGCCGTCCAGCACGACGACCCGCACCGGGTCGTCCGCGGTGTTGGTGAAGCCGCCGCGGTTCCACGCCGGCTCCACCGGCTGCACCCGGCCGGTCGCGTCGTGCGCCCTCGCGCGCAGCAGGTGCTCGCCGGGCCCGGCCTCCCAGTCGAGGGTGAACTCCCGCCAGGCCCAGCGGTGCTCGTCCGGCCCGAGGGCCGCGTCGCGCCAGGTCGCGCCGCCGTCGGTGCTGACCTCCACCCGGGTGACCCCGCCCCAGCCGGACCAGGCCCGCCCGCGCAGCCGCACCGGGCCCGGCCGCAGGACCCGGTCCCGGCTCATGAAGTCGGGATCGCCCGGCGGCATCAGCAGCGCCCGGGGCTCGATCCGGGTGACCGGCACACCTTCGTCGTCGGGCTGCTGACGCAGCCGGTAGGCGGCGTTCTGGTAGCCGTCGAAGGGATGGTCGATGACGGTGATGCTGCGCAGCCACTTGACGTGCGCCATGCCGTACCACCCGGGGACCACGAGCCGGGCCGGGAAGCCGTGCTGGGCCGGCAGCGGTGCGCCGTTCATCGCGAAGGCGATCAGTACGTCGTCCGCGTCGGCCTCCGCCAGGCTCAGGCCGCGCGCGTAGTCCTGCTCGACGCCGCGCTCGAAGCCGTGGTCGTGGCCGGTGAACACGACGTCCACCGCGGAGCCGGTCGGCGCCGCGTCGGCGAGCAGGTCCCGCAGCGGCACCCCGGTCCACTCCGCCGTACCGACCGCGCCGGTGAGCCACGGCTGGCTGACCGGGCGCGGCGAGAGCCCCGCCCGGCCGTTGCCGGCGCACTCCAGGGTGACGCGCACGGTCCGGCTCGGCATCGCGGTCAGGTCCGCCATCGACAGGGAGATCGGATGCTCCACCTCGCCGCCGAGGTCCAGGCGCCAGGTGGCGGCGTCGACGTCGGGCACGTCGTAGTGGGTCAGCACGTAGTGCAGCCCGGGCGGCGTGAGCTCCGCGCGCAGCATCTCCAGCGGCATCGCGTGGTTGCGGCCGGCCAGCCGCAGCTCGTCGATCCCGATGCCCTCACCCGGCTCGGCCACCCGTCCGGGCCTGCTGACCCGCTCCACCGGGATCGTCATGCGGGTCTCTCCTTCGTGTCCGGGTGGGCCGCTATTCCGGCGGCCCTGCGGCCTGTCTACTCCCGCGCACCGGGCCCGGCAACCGCCCGTCCGGGGCAGTGCGGAGCAGACCGGATCGTGGGACCGGGTTCCGGATCGCGGACAACGGTGGCAGACTCGACGCCGTGCAGCAGCAGATCATTATCAGCTAGCGCGTGCGGCCCGGCCGGACGCGCAGACCTCTCGTGACCACGGGAGGTCTTTTTGTTGCCCGACCGCGCCGCGCTGACACGACCGGATCCAGACAAGGGACCACAGATGAGCACCGACCCCCGTCACCCCCGGGACCGCGTGGACGCCGCCTTCCACGTCTACGACACGACGCTGCGCGACGGTGCGCAGCAGGAGGGGCTGAACCTCTCCGTCGCCGACAAGCTGGCGATCGCGCGGCAGCTCGACGACCTCGGGGTCGGCTACATCGAGGGCGGCTGGCCGGGGGCCAACCCCAAGGACACCGAGTTCTTCCGCCGCGCCCGGACCGAGCTGGACCTCCGGCACGCGACGCTGGCCGCCTTCGGTGCCACCCGGCGGGCCGGGGTGCCGGCGGCGGACGACCCGCTGGTGGCCGCGCTGCGTGAGTCGGGTGCCTCGGTGGTCACGCTGGTGGCGAAGTCACACGACCGGCACGTCGAGCTGGCGCTGCGGACCACGCTGGCGGAGAACCTGGCGATGGTCCGGGACACCGTGAGCCACCTGCGCGCGGAGGGCCAGCGGGTCTTCCTCGACGCCGAGCACTTCTTCGACGGCTACCGCGCCAACCGCGACTACGCGCTCGAGGTGCTGCGCACCGCGGCCGAGGCCGGCGCGGAGGTGGTCGCGCTCTGCGACACCAACGGCGGCATGCTCCCGTCGTGGATCGCCGACGTGGTCGACGACGTGCTGAGCACCGGCGTCCGGGTCGGCATCCACTGCCACAACGACACCGGCTGCGCCGTCGCCAACACCCTCGCCGCCGTGGACGCCGGCGCCACCCACGTGCAGGGCACCCTCAACGGCTACGGCGAGCGCACCGGGAACGCCGACCTGGTCTCGGTGGTGGCCAACCTCGAGCTGAAGCTGGACCGGCCGGTGCTGCCCACCGGTGCGCTGCGCGAGGCCACCCGGATCGCGCACGCGGTCGCCGAGGTCACCAACGTCCCGCCCGCCTCGCGGCAGCCGTACGTCGGGGTGAGCGCCTTCGCGCACAAGGCCGGCCTGCACGCCAGCGCGATCAAGGTCGACCCCAACCTCTACCAGCACCTCGACCCGGTCCGGGTCGGCAACGACATGAGGCTGCTGGTCTCCGACATGGCCGGGCGCGCGTCGATCCACCTGAAGAGCCGCGAGCTCGGCTTCGACCTCACCGACAGCCGGGAGGACCAGGACCTGGTGGCCCGGGTGACCGCCCGCGTCAAGGACCTGGAGTCGCGGGGCTTCACCTTCGAGGCGGCGGACGCCTCCTTCGAGCTGCTGCTCGTCGAGGAGGTGGAGGGCCGGCGCCCGTCGTACTTCGACGTGGAGTCCTGGCGCGTCATCACCGACTCGCGGCCGGGGGGCGAGGCGCTCTCCGAGGCAACGGTCAAGCTGCACGCCGGCGGCGCGCGGATCCTGACCACCGGCGAGGGCAACGGGCCGGTGAACGCCCTCGACCACGCGCTGCGCGAGGCGATCGGGCAGGCCTACCCGGAGGTCGCGAAGTTCGAGCTGATCGACTACAAGGTCCGGATCCTCGACCAGGGCCACGGCACCGACGCGGTCACCCGGGTGCTCATCGAGACCACGGACGGGGAGTCCTCGTGGGTGACGGTCGGGGTCGGGGCCAACGTGATCGAGGCGTCCTGGGGCGCGCTGGTCGACGGGGTCACCTTCGGGCTGCGCCGCCACGGAGAGCAGCCGGAGCAGCAGCCGGGCGCGCTCGAGCCGGAAGCCGCGCGCGGCTAGGTCCGGCCGGGCCAGACGATCACCGCACCCGCGCCGCGACCACGGTGACGTCGTCGCGCAGGGACGCGTCCGCCAGGCCGGCGAGCCCGTCGACGAGCTCCTGCAGCGGCCGCTCCCGCAGCCGGGCCGCGGTGGCCCGCAGCCGGGCGATGCCCTCGTCGAGGTCGTGGTCGCGCGACTCCACGACGCCGTCGGTCACGAGCACCAGCAGCGCCCCGGGCTCGAGGTGCTGCCGGGTCACGCCGCGCTCGAGGTCGGCCAGGATCCCCAGCGGTACGCCGGAGCCGGCGCCGAGCGCCTCGGTGCTGCCGTCGGGGTGCACCACCAGAGCCGGCACGTGCCCGGCGTTGCAGAGGGTGAGGAGACCGGTGGCCGGGTCCACCAGCACCGAGACGGCGGTGACGAACTGGTCGGGAGCGTCGCGGGTCATCATGTCGTCCGCGGAGCGCAGCACGGCCTGCGGAGCCGGGTCGACGGTGAGCAGCCCGCGGATCGCGGCCCGGACCCGGATCATCGTGGTGGCCGCACGGACGCCGCGGCCCATCACGTCGCCGACGACCAGTGCCAGCGACCCCTCGGAGGTCCGCACCGCGTCGTACCAGTCGCCGCCCACGTGCTCGAGCTCGTCACCGCCGGGGGCGTAGTGCGCGGCCAGCTCGAAGCCCTCGATCGTGGGCAGCGGACTCGCCGCCAGGCTGGACTGCAGCTGCTCGGCGATGTCGGCGGTGCGGGCCTGGAGCGCGGCACGCTCGGCGGCGATGGCGTACTGGGACGCGAGCGTGTCGAGCAGCTGGCTCTCCTGCAGGGACAGTGGCCGGTGCGTGCCGGCAAGGAACGCGCCGCCGTCGCCGACCGTCGGCAGCTCGCGCGGCACCTGAATCTCGATGCTCCCGCGGAAGATCTCCCGCACCCGTGCCAGACCGGCGGCGAGCACCGTCTCGACCTGCGCCGGCGTCCACGCGCTGACGAAGTCGGCGGTCAGCTCCTGCAGCAGCAGGGCCCGTTCCGCGGCGTCCGCCTCGCGCTGCTGCACCAGTACCTGCTCGGTGACGTCGCGCACGCAGCCGATCGTGCCGGTGGGGGCGCCCCGCTCGTCGGTGGTGACCTTGCCGTGCGCCTCGATCCAGCGCACGGTGCCGTCCGGCCAGAAGATGCGGTTGCGCAGGACGTACGACGAGCGGGCGGCGACCGCCTCCTCCACAACCGCCATGATCCGGTCGTGGTCCTCCGGGTGCAAGGTCGCCTCCCAGGCCTCGAAGGTGCCGTCGAAGCCGCCGGGCGGCATCCCGTAGATCCCCTCGAGCTGCTCGTCCCACACGGTGGTCCCGGAGGCCATGTCCCAGTGCCAGCTGCCGAGCTCGGCGGCCTCGTGCGCCAGCCGCAGGCGCTGCTCGCTGGCGGCGGCCTCGGCCTCCGCCCTGCGCACCTCGGTCATGTCCTCGGCGACGACCACGGCTCCGATCACGACGTCGTCCCGGTCGCGGACGGGGGTGGCGGAGACGGCGGCGAGGAACGTCTCGCCGCCCGGCCGCCGCACGGGCAGGTCACCGCGCCAGGTGTTGCCGGCGAGCACCTCGTCGAGGACGAAGGGGAAGTCGGAGTCACGCTCGGGCACCAGGAGGGCGGCCACGTCCCGCCCGAGCAGCGCCTCCGCCCGGTCGGCGTAGAGATCGGCGGCCGCCTCGTTGACGAACGTGATCAGGCCGTCGGTGTCGGTGGCGACGACGGCGAGCCGGATGGCGTGCAGCAGCTGGAGCTCGTCGATGTAACGGAGCATCTGCGCGTCTCCCTGCTGGCATGCTGCCGCGATGCCCCGCGGCGTCATTCTGCACCCCGCCGGCGCGTCCTGGTGGCACAACACGGAGGAGGTGCGGAGCCCGCCGACCCGGCCCGGGTCCGGTCGGGGCGAGCCGTGCCAGGCTCAGCGCGGGCCGGACCAGGACCCGGTCCCGGCCGCCGCGGCGAGCTCCTCGGCGACCCCGTCGTGGTCGTCCGCGAGCAGCCCGACCGTGACCCGCAGGTGCTGCTGGCCGCGCGGCTCGCGGGGCAGCACCTCGAAGGGGGTGCCGGCGGCGGCGCCGATCCCGCGGCTGGCCAGGCGGAGCAGCGCGCCCACCTCGTCGCGCACCGGCAGCCACAGGTTGATGCCGTCCGCGGCCGTCACGCTCACCCCGTGGTCGGCCAGCGAGCTCCGCATCCTGTCCCGCCGGCCGGCGTACGCGCCGCGTGCCCGCTCCACCTGACGCACGGCCTCCTCGTCGGTGAGCAGGTGCAGCAGCACGCCCTGCAGCAGCCGGCTGGACCAGCCCTGCCCCAGGTAGCGACGGTCGTTGAGCTGGTCGATCATCCGTGACGGGCCGGAGACCGCGGCCAGCCGCAGGTCCGGGCCGTGGGACTTGGAGAAGCTCCGGACGTGCAGGGTGTCGGCGGGCAGCCAGCGCCCCAGGCTGAGCGCGTCGGCGGCCGAGGTGGCGCCGGCCGCGTCGTCCTCCACGACCAGCACCCCGCTCCCCGCGAGCACGGCGGCCAGCTGCTCGGCCCGGCCGGCTGTCATCGAGACGCCGGTCGGGTTCTGCGCCCGTGGCTGCAGGACCAGCATCCGGGCCGCGCCCAGGTGCGCCTCCAGCTCCGCGGGCAGCACGCCCTCGTCGTCCATCCGCAGCCCCTGGACGTGGGCGCCGACCGACTCCAGCAGGTCGAGCAGCGGCGGGAAGCACGGGTGCTCGACCAGCACCACGTCCCCCCACCGCAGGTGCAGCGCGACGATCTGCTGCACCGCGTCCATGGCGCCGTCGACGACGGTCAGCCCCTGCGCGGCGTAGGGCCAGTCGGCCCTCAGCACCTCCGCCAGCCGCGGCAGCGTCGGGTCGTCGAGATAGCTGCTGTGCCCGGCGCGCGCGCCGTCCGACGTGGTGGCCTGAACGGCCAGCGCCGCGCCGAGGTCGGGCAGCAGCGCGGGGTCGGGGACCCCCGAGGAGAGGTCGAGCGCGAAGGACTGCGTGTGCTCGAGCGCCCGCCGGTAGCGGGTCGGGGCCGCCCGCGTCGCCGCCACGGTGGTGCCGCGCCGGCCGTCGGTGCGCAGCGTGCCGGCCCGGGCCAGCAGGCTCCAGGCCGCGCTCACCGTCGTGGGGGAGAGGCCCAGGTGGGCGGCGACCGACCGGATCGGAGGCAACCGGTCGCCCTCGGTCAGCTCGCCGACCCGGATGGCAGCGCTGACCGCCTGCGCCAGGCCCCGGCTGGACGGGTCGGTCAGGTGCCGCGAGAGGACGTCGAGCATGTTTTGTAACATAGCAGAACAGACATTGTGCGGCACCGTGGTGACGCGTACTGTGCGGGACATGACCACGACCTCCATCGACCACTGGATCGACGGCGCCCGCGTCGCCGGCACCTCCGGCCGCACCGCACCCGTCTTCAACCCCGCCACCGGCGCCCGCAGCGCCGACGTCGCGCTCGCGTCGGTGGAGGAGGTCGACGCCGCGGTGGCCTCCGCCCGCGCGGCAGCCACGCAGTGGCGCCGCTCGTCGCTGTCGCGGCGCTCGGAGGTGCTGTTCGCGTTCCGCCAGCTGCTGCACGAACGCTCCGACGAGCTCGCCCACATCGTCACCGCGGAGCACGGCAAGGTGCTCTCCGACGCGGCCGGGGAGATCGCCCGCGGCCTCGAGAACGTGGAGTTCGCCACCGGGGTCCCGAACCTGCTCAAGGGCGGGTTCTCCGAGCAGGCGTCGACCGGGGTCGACGTGTACTCGATCCGGCAGCCGCTCGGGGTGGTCGCCGGCATCACGCCGTTCAACTTCCCGGTCATGGTGCCGATGTGGATGTGCGCGAACGCGATCGCCACCGGCAACGCCTTCGTCCTCAAGCCGAGCGAGAAGGACCCCTCTGCGGCGCTGTTCCTCGCCGAGCTCTGGAAGGAGGCCGGGCTGCCCGACGGCGTCTTCACCGTCGTCCAGGGCGACAAGGAGGCGGTCGACCGGCTGCTCGTGCATCCCGACGTCGCCGCGGTCAGCTTCGTCGGCTCGACGCCGATCGCCCGGTACATCTACGAGACCGGAACCGCCCACGGCAAGCGCGTGCAGGCCCTCGGTGGCGCGAAGAACCACATGGTGGTGCTGCCCGACGCCGAGCTCGATCTGGCCGCCGACGCGGCGGTGTCGGCCGGTTACGGTGCCGCGGGTGAGCGCTGCATGGCGATCTCGGTCGTGGTCGCGGTCGGCGACGTCGGGGACCGGCTCGTCGACGCGATCGCGTTGCGGCTGCCCAAGCTGGTGATCGGCGACGGCGCCGAGCCCGGCACGGACATGGGTCCGCTGATCACCGCCGAGCACCGCGACAAGGTGGCCGGCTACATCGCGGCCGGCGAGAGCTCCGGCGCCCGGGTGGTCGTGGACGGCCGCGAGAGCGCCGTACCGGAGGAGGGCTTCTTCCTCGGCACCACGCTGCTCGACCACGTCGCCCCGCAGATGAGCGTCTACACCGACGAGATCTTCGGTCCGGTGCTGTCGGTCGTGCGCGCCGAGACCTACGAGGAGGCGGTCGCGCTGATCAACTCCAACCAGTACGCCAACGGCACCGCGATCTTCACCCGGGACGGCGGGGCCGCGCGGCAGTTCCAGTTCGACGTCGAGGTCGGCATGGTCGGCATCAACGTGCCGATCCCGGTCCCGGTGGCCTACTACTCCTTCGGTGGCTGGAAGTCCTCGCTGTTCGGCGACTCCCACATGTACGGCCCCGAGGGGATCAACTTCTACACCCGCGGCAAGGTGGTCACCTCCCGCTGGCCGGATCCGGCGACCTCCTCGGTCGACCTCGGCTTCCCGCGGACCCGGTGAGCGCGATGACCACCACGACGCCGGACGCGACCGGCGCCCCCGCTGGGCCGACCGCCGCGCACGGGCGCCTCGACGAGGCCGAGGTACGCCGCCTCGACCGTGCGCACGTGTTCCACTCCTGGTCCGCGCAGGCGACGATCGACCCGATGCCGGTCGCCGGCGCCGAGGGCTCCTGGTTCTGGGACCACTCGGGTCGCCGCTACCTGGACTTCTCCTCGCAGCTGGTCAACGTCAACATCGGCTACCAGCACCCGAAGCTGGTCGCGGCGATCCAGGAGCAGGCCGGCCGGCTGCTGACCGTCTCGCCGGCGTTCGCCGAGGAGTCCCGTAGCCGCGCCGCCGCGATGATCGCCGAGCGGGCCCCCGGAGCGCTCAACAAGGTGTTCTTCACCAACGGCGGTGCCGAGGCGGTCGAGAACGCCGTCCGGATGGCGCGGCTGCACACCGGGCGGCACAAGGTGATGGCCGCCTACCGCAGCTACCACGGCGCCACCGCCGGCGCGATCGCGCTCACCGGCGACCCGCGGCGCTGGGCCTCCGAGCCGGGGGCCGCGGGAGTGGTGCGCTACTGGGGCCCCTACCTGTACCGGTCCGCCTTCCACGCCACCACCGAGCAGGAGGAGTGCGAGCGCGCGCTGCAGCACCTGCGTGACCTGGTCATGGTCGAGGGCGCCCAGACGATCGCGGCGATCCTGCTGGAGTCGGTGGTCGGCACCAACGGGATCCTCGTGCCGCCGGACGGCTACCTCGCCGGGGTGCGGCAGATCTGCGACGAGTTCGGCATCGTGATGGTCGCCGACGAGGTGATGGCCGGCTTCGGCCGCTGCGGCGAGTGGTTCGCCGTCGACCACTGGGACGTCGAACCGGACCTGATCACCTTCGCCAAGGGCGTGAACTCCGGCTACGTGCCGCTGGGCGGGGTGCTGATCAGCGACGAGATCGCGGCCACCTTCGACCACCGTCCGTTCCCGGGCGGCCTCACCTACTCCGGGCACCCGCTGGCCTGCGCGTCGGCGGTGGCCTCGATCGAGGTCTTCGAGGAGGAAGGCATCCTCGCGCACGCCCGGCACCTCGGCGACGACGTGATCGGGCCGGGGCTGCGCGAGCTCGCGCAGCGCCACTCCAGCGTGGGCGAGGTCCGCGGCCTCGGGGTGTTCTGGGCCGTGGAGCTGGTGCGCGACCGCACGACGCGTGAGCCGCTGGTGCCCTACAACGCCACCGGCGCGGACGCCGCCCCGATGAACGCCGTCGTCGGCGCCTGCAAGGAGCGCGGACTGTGGCCGTTCGCCCACTTCAACCGGATCCACGTGGTGCCGCCGTGCACGACCAGCGACGAGGAGGTCCGGCACGGGCTGGCGATCCTCGACGAGGCGCTGCTCGTCGCCGACGAGCAGGCCGCGTCCCGGTGAGCCACCGCCTGCTCTCGCCGGACGTCCGGACCGCGGCGCTCTCCGAGGACCTCCCCGCCGGCGACGTGGTCGTCGACGGGGAGCCACGCGCCCGGCTGGCCGAGCTGCTCGACACCGAGCACGGCGGGATCGGGCTGTGGGAGATGACCGCCGGCGTGGCCGAGGACACCGAGACCGACGAGCTCTTCCTGGTGCTCGAGGGATCCGGCACCGTCAGCTTCGAGGACGGCGAGAGCATCCGGCTCGAGCCCGGAGTGCTGGTGCGGCTGACCCGCGGCGAGCGCGCCACCTGGTCGGTGCAGGACCAGCTGCGCAAGCTCTACGTCTCGCTCTGAGCCTCGCCCCGCTCGGCTGTCGCAACGGTGCCCGTCGTCGCTGTCGCAACGGTGTCCATCGTCGCTGTCGCAACGGTGTCCATCGTCGCTGTCGCAACGGCGTTCCGGATCGCCCGGGCCACCACCTCCACCGCCGCCGTCTCCAGCACCACCGGCTCCTCCTCCCGGCCGGTCCCGTCGGCGGTGCTCAGCACGAAGACCGTGTCGCCGTCGTACGACGTGTGCACCGGCCGCACCGCCAGGGCCAGCCCGTCGTGCGACACCACCGCCAGCCGGTGCGCCCGGGTGCGGGTCAGCACGACATCGGTGGCGACCACGACCAGCGTGGTGTTCGCGGCGGCCAGCGGAGCACGCGCCAGCCCGTCCGCGAGCAGGGTCTCCACCGCGCCGACGCCGGCGAGCACCGTGCCGTCGGCGGCCACCACGTCGCCGACCGCGTTGACCACGGCCATCGCGGCGACCACGCCGCCGCCGGGCAGCGCCCGCGACGCGGTGCCGATCCCGCCGTCGACGGCCCGGTCGGGGCCCAGCAGCTTGCCGACCGTCGCCCCGGTCCCGGCGCCGAACAGCCCGTTCCCGCACGGCGAGCCCGGCTCCGCGTCCACGCACGCGTGCACCCCGGCCGCGGCGTCCGGCCGGGCCTGAGCCGAGCCCACGCCCAAGTCGTAGACCACCGCCGCGGGCACGATCGGCACCACCGCGTGCCCGGTCGGCAGCCCGACGCCCCGCTCCGCGAGGTAGGACATCACCCCGTCGGCCGCGGCCAGGCCGAACGCCGAGCCACCGGCCAGGACCACCGCGTGCACGCGTTCGACCAGCCGGCCCGGGGCGAGCAGGTCGGTCTCCCGGGTGCCCGGGGCCGCGCCCCGGACGTCGACCGCCGCGACCGCACCGTGCGGCGGCGGGAGCACGACGCTGCAGCCGGTCAGGCCGACCGGGTCGGTCCAGTGGCCGACCCGGATGCCCGGCACGTCGGTGATGTCGTCGTGCAGGTCGCCGTACTCCTCGTCCATGCCCCGAACCTAGCCCGAGCCGGCGGATCGTCGCGGTGCGGTTCGGCAGCCGCTCGGACAGGCACTCGCCGACCGTCCGAGCGCACGCCGAGCGTGCCGGTGCTCGCGCGGCGGGTCGAGTGCATGTCCGAGCGGTGCTTGACCGGCCGCCGCCGCGGGGTCGACCCTGGTCGCTGACGACGACGGAGGGGGAGACACATGGCCGAGCTGACGCCCTACCTCGCGGTCCGGGACGCCCGGGGCGCCATCGACTGGTACGTCGAGCACCTCGGCGCCCGGGTCACCTACGAGCCGATCGTGATGCCGGACGGCCGGATCGGCCACACCCAGCTCAGCGTCGACGGCGCCAGCTGGATGATGGCCGACGAGCATCCCGAGCTGCACGTCCAGGCGCCGGACCCACAGCGCGGCGCCTCCGTCACGCTGCACCTCACTACCGGCGACGTCGACGCCCTCACCCGCCGGGCGGTCGCGGGGGGCGCCACGCTCGACCGTGGCCCGGAGGACTCGCCCGCCGGCCGGGTGGCCGTGCTGCGCGATCCGTTCGGCCACCGGTGGCTGTTCAACCAGCTGGCCTGAGGGAAAGACCGAGGAACCCCGGCCCGGTCCCGGGCAGTGGTCACTCGCCGGCGGCCGGAACCTCGACGGACAGCAGGCGGGCGAGCTCCTCGACGAGCCGCTGCCGCAGCGGGGCGCCCCGCTCGGCGAACGCACGCTGGGCGGCGACGTACTCCTGCTTGCCCTCGGCGGTCTCCACCCGGACGGGGGAGTAGCCGAGCGCGGAGAGGTCGTACGGCGAGGCGCGCATGTCGAGCACCCGGATCTCGCGGGCGAGCTCGAAGCAGTCCGCGACCAGCTCGGAGGCCACCAGCGGGGTGAGTCGGAAGGCGTGCTTGTAGAGGTCCATCCCGGCGTGCAGGCATCCCGGCTGCTCGAAGGCGGGCCGGTCGTCGCGGCCGGGCTGCAGCAGGTTGCGCGGCCGGGCGGCGTCGGTGAAGAACCGGAACGCGTCGAAGTGCGAGCAGGCGATCCGGTGCGACTCGACGACCCCGTCGGTGCCGTCCGGCCCGAGCCGCAACGGCCAGGCGGCGTGCCGGACCTGCTCCTGATCCTGGCGGTAGACCATCGCCCACTCGTGCATCCCGAAGCAGCCGAGCTGCGGCGCCCGGGAGGCGGTGGCGCCCAGCAGCCGGTGCAGCGACTCGAGCACGGGCCGCTGCGCGGCGAGGTGCCGGGCGGAGACCGCGGCACCGCCCGGGACGGCGGCGTAGCCCTTGACCGGGAGGTACTCCTCGGCGCCGGCCAGCACGACGCCGTACCCCGGGTGCCAGCGGCGCAGGCCGGCCGGACGCTGGGAGTAGTAGGTGAAGAGGAAGTCCTCGACCGGGTGCGGCAGACCGGCCCGGCGCCGCTCGAGATGCGGTTGGACCCAGGCGTCAACGCGTGCCTCGTGGGCCGCCCGGCGGGCCGTCCACGTCGGCTCGTCGAGCAGCACGCCGGTCCCGGATCCACGTGTCTGCACAGGGCCGAGGGTAGTGGCGGGCGGGTCGCCGCCGCGCCGGTAGGCTCAGATGGTGCGTATCGCTAGGTTCACCACTGGAGACGACCCGCAGTACGGCGTGGTCACGGGCGAGGTCGACGAGCTGGGCATCCCCGGCGACGACTCCGTCATCGTGGCGCTCGCCGGCGACCCGTTGTACGTCGGCGTGCAGCTGACCGACAAGGAGGTGCCGCTCTCCGAGGTCCGGCTGCTCGCGCCGGTCCTGCCACGGAGCAAGGTGGTGGGGATCGGCAAGAACTACGCCGCGCACGCCGCCGAGATGGGGGGCGACGTCCCGGCCGAGCCGCTGATGTTCCTCAAGCCCAACACCTCGGTCGTGGGCCCCGGCGACCCGATCTTCTACCCCCGGCAGACCAGCAACCTGCACTACGAGGGCGAGCTCGCTGTGGTGATCGGGCGGATCTGCCGCGACGTCACCCCCGAGCGGGTGGCCGAGGTGATCTACGGCTACACGGTCGCCAACGACGTCACCGCGCGCGACCTGCAGCGCAGCGACGTGCAGTTCACCCGGGCCAAGAGCTTCGACTCCTTCTGCCCGCTCGGCCCGTGGATCGAGACCGAGCTCGACCCCGCCGACCTCAAGGTGCAGACGCACCTCAACGGTGACCTGGTTCAGGACGGCTCCACCAAGGACATGATCTTCGACGTCCCGTCGCTGGTCGCGTTCGTGTCCTCGGTGATGACGCTGCTGCCCGGCGACGTGATCCTCACCGGCACCCCCGAGGGTGTCGGTCCCATGAACGTCGGCGACGAGGTCGAAGTGACCGTCGCCGGCATCGGCTCTTTGGCGAACAAGGTGGTTTCCCGTGACTGACAGCCCGATGCCTCCGGTGCGGGTGCGCTTCTGCCCCTCACCGACCGGGAGCCCGCACGTCGGTCTGGCCCGGACCGCCTTGTTCAACTGGGCGTTCGCGCGCCACCACGGCGGGACGTTCGTGTTCCGCATCGAGGACACCGACGCCGCCCGCGACTCCCAGGAGTCCTACGACACGCTGCTCGAGGTGATGCGCTGGCTGGGCTTCGACTGGGACGAGGGCCCCGAGGTCGGCGGCCCCTTCGGGCCCTACCGGCAGTCCGAGCGCTACGACCTCTACGCCGACGTGGCCGCCCGGCTGCTCGAGGCCGGCCGTGCCTACCGCTGCTACTGCTCGGCAGAAGAGCTCGAGGAGCGCAACGAGAAGGCCCGGTCGGAGGGGCGCGCTCCCGGGTACGACGGGCACTGCCGCACGCTCACCGAGGAGCAGGTCGCGGCCTACGAGGCCGAGGGCCGTCGCCCGGTCGTCCGCTTCCGGATGCCCGAGCAGGCGATCACGTTCGACGACCTGGTGCGCGGGGAGATCACGTTCCAGCCGGAGAACGTGCCCGACTACGTGCTGGTGCGCGGCAACGGTCACCCGCTCTACACGCTGGTGAACCCGGTCGATGACGCGCTGATGGAGATCACGCACGTGCTGCGCGGCGAGGACCTGCTCTCTTCCACGCCCCGCCAGATCGCGCTCTACGACGCCCTCGCGGAGATCGGGGTGGGCACCGGAGTCACGCCCCGCTTCGGTCACCTGCCCTACGTCATGGGCCAGGGCAACAAGAAGCTCTCCAAGCGCGACCCCGAGGCGAACCTGCTCGGCTACCGCGACCGGGGCTTCCTGCCGGAGGGGCTGCTGAACTACCTGGCGCTGCTCGGCTGGGCGATCGCCGAGGACCGCGACATCTTCTCGATGACCGAGATGGTCGAGGCGTTCACCATCGAGCGGGTCAACCCCAACCCTGCCCGCTTCGACCTCAAGAAGGCCGAGGCGATCAACGCCACGCACCTGCGGGCGCTCCCGGTCGAGGACCTGACCGAGCGGATGGTGCCCTACCTGCAGGGCGCCGGTGTCCTCGGCTCCGAGGTCGGCGAGGACCAGCGGGCGCTGCTCACCGCCGCGGCGCCCCTGGTGCAGGAGCGGATGACCACGCTCGCGGAGGCCGTCGACATGCTGGGCTTCCTGTTCGTCGACGAGACGGGCTTCACCCGCGACCCGGCCGACGCCGCGAAGCTGCTCGACGAGAACGGCCGGAGCGTGGTCAAGGCGGCGCACGAGGCGCTCGCGGCGCTGCCGACCTGGACGACCGAGGCCATCGACGAGGCGCTGCGGACCGCGCTGGTCGAGGAGATGGGGCTCAAGCCGCGCAACGCCTTCGGCCCCGTGCGGGTGGCGGTCACCGGTCGGCGGATCTCGCCACCGCTCTTCGAATCCTTGGAACTGCTGGGCAGGGACCGTTCGTTGGGCAGACTGAGCAGCGCCCAGGACGCCTGAGCGTCCGTGACAGCAGACCCTGGGAGGGGCCGATGAGCGAGCACACGCCGGAGCAGGGCGAACCGCGTCCGCAGCAGGGTGCGCCCTCCGGCTCGTGGCCGCCTCCGCAGTACCCCTCCCAGCGGCCCGCGCCGGCGTACCCAGCGCCTCCGACCCCGCCGCCGGACACCGGCCGGCAGCAGCCGCCGTACGCCGTCCCCGGCTACCCGCAGGGCCCGTACGCCGGCCCGTACGGCGCGCCGGCCGGTCAGGGCGGCCTCCCGGTCCCCGCGGCCGGCGCCCTGCCGTCCTACCCGCACCCCGGGCCGGTGCCGTACCACCTGATGCTGCGCACCTGGAGCTACCGCTGGTGGAAGCCGCTGGCCGGCCTCGCCCTGCTGATGGTGCTGTTCCTCGGCGTCCAGGTGCTGGTGGCCGGCGCGCTGTTCGTGATCGCCGCGTTCCAGCCCGGCCCGTTCATGGACAACCTGACGAAGGTCAGTGACCTGAGCACGGTCACACCGACGTTCCTGCTGCTGCTCAACATCTCCCTCGGGGCGCTGATCCTGGCGACCTGGGCGGTGATGCGGGTGGTGCACCGGATGCGGCCGCGCTGGCTGACCTCGGTGCAGCCGAAGATGCGGTGGTCGTTCTTCTGGGCCTGCATCGGCCTCTCGGTCGTGGCGCTGGTGGCCTCGATCGTGGTCGGTCAGCTGGTCCCCGGTGACGCGGGGCCCGTCGGGGACCTGAAGCTCAACGACTTCACCCTCACCACCGCCCTGCTCGCGGTGATCGTGTTCCTCACCACGCCGTTCCAGGCCGCAGGGGAGGAGTACTTCTTCCGGGGCTACCTGATGCAGGCGATCGGCTCGCTGCTGGGCTTCCGCTCCGACCGGTGGGTGCAGCTGATGGCGAAGTGGACGGCCATCGTGGTCACCGCCCTGCTGTTCGCCGCAGCCCACGGTGCGCAGAACTTCCCGCTGTTCTTCGACCGGTTCGCCTTCGGGCTGATCGCCGGCTGGCTGGTGGTCCACACCGGCGGCCTGGAGGCGGGCATCGCGATGCACATCCTGAACAACTTCCTGGCCTTCGGGCTGGCGCTGATGCTCGGCGACATCAGCGAGAGCCTCAACGTGAGCTCGATCTCGTGGTGGAACATCCCGGTGACCGTCACCCAGGCCGGTGTCTACGCGCTGCTGGTGGTCTGGCTGGCCCGGAAGATGGGTCTGCGCAGGCAGACCCAGCCACCCGTGCCGAGCCCGGAGAGCGAGCCGCTGCCGATGCCCGTGTGAGCGCGCTCACCCCAGCCGTCGCAGGCGTGTGCGCGTTTTGGTGCCGGAGTCCGGGACGTGTATTCTCAACCGGGCTTCGAGAGAAGCAAATCCCATGGGGTATGGGGTAATTGGCAGCCCGACTGGTTCTGGTCCAGTTAGTCTAGGTTCGAGTCCTAGTACCCCAGCGATTTGGTTGAGATCACTGGCAGACGCTAGAGTTTCGACCGCTTCAAGGCCCCCGTTGTGTAGTGGCCTAGCACGCCGCCCTCTCAAGGCGGTAGCGCGGGTTCGAATCCCGTCGGGGGTACATAGATCGACAGGGGTCCTGGTCAGCAGCTTTGCTGGTCAGGGCCCCTGCGGCATTTCCGGACGAATCCAATTCGGGTAACAGCGGTCAGTCAGCCCCCGGCTGCGAGACCGGCGATCGCCACCCGCCGCTGCGCCGAACCCGGTCTTGAAGGTGCTGACCCAGACGAGGAACACACGACCAGCCGATAGATCTTGTTCCCGTCCCGTCCCCGGACCCGCTTGTGGGGGACCGGCCTTGGCAATCACCTGTCGAGCACGTTGGTGCGCTGCGCGATGGCGGCGGCCTCAGTGCGAGAGCTGGCGTGCAGCTTGCCGAGGATGTTCGACACGTGTACCGAAGCGGTCTTGGGCGAGATGAAGAGCTCGGTCGCGATCCGGTTGTTGCTGTAACCGCGGGTGATGAGCGCAAGAACCTCCATCTCGCGCGCGGTCAGTCCGGTGGCACCAGGCGCCCGTCCCGAACCTGCGGCGGGTCCGAGGCCGGTGTTCCGGGCGATCTGCACGGTAGCGACCTCGAGCGGAGCGGCTCCGAGTTGGTGGGCGATGTCGCGCGCCGACTGCAGGGCATCGCGCGCCTCCTTGTTGCAGCCGCTCCGGGCCTGGGCGGTGGCGAGGCCCAGCAGCGCAAGGCATCGTTCCCGTAGCCAGCCGGCCGCGATCCACGCCTCTGCGGCGGCCGCCCAGGGTGCCGGGTCGCTGGGGCGGTCGAGGCGGGAGAGCTCGGCGGTGAGGTGGAGGTCCCAGGCGACGCCGACGTCTCCGATGCGGTGGAGCCTCGCGGCGACCACCTGGCATGTCGCGAGGTCGTCGCGTGCCTCCTTGGTCGAGCGGGCGGGACGACCGGCGATCTCGTCCACGTTGACCTTGACCGCGGACATAAGCGGCCGCCACATCGCGTGTGAGGCCGATTCTGGATGTGGTTTCGACCATAGGGTGCCCAGGATCGTCCGGGCGCGAGCGGCGTGGGAGCGGGCGACTGCCAGCTCGGCCTCTAGCCAGATGGTCTCCCAGACGGCGCGCCACGATGTCGAGTCCACCGTGTCGAGGTGGGACCTCACGGTCGTGGCACACCGCTCGGCGGTGCGCAGGTTGCCGCGCCAGCAGTGCAGCAGACCGGCCAGTGCACAGAGCGAGTAGGTCAGGCTGTCGTCGTCCACGTCTTGGCATGCCTCGTCGAGTCGGGACAGTGCGTGGTCCCAGTCGCCGAGCGCGATCTCCGAGTCAGCCGCGGTATGGGTGAAGGTGGCGTAGAGCTGAAGGGACTTTCGTGGCTGCGGCAAGGCTGCAAGGGCGGCATTGGCCGTCGCGTATGCGTCTTGGTGCTTGCCGGTCGCTGCGAGCGCCTCGGCCATGCACGCGTCGCACTCGAGACCGACCTGAGGGGACACGGCCTCACACCGCGGTCGCAGGTTCGCGTAGAAGCGAGCCGCCTCCTCGGCGCGGCCGGCCACGCACAACATCACGTCGGCCCGGCAGTGCTCGGCGTACAGAAGCTCCTCCTCGGGGGTGATCCATGTCAGGGCGGTTCGGTGGCGCCCGGACTCCCGGTACACCTGGACGGCGAGCTCGGCTGCCTGAACCGCACGGTCGGCGAGGACCGACGCGGACTGGGGGTCCGTCTCTTGCAGGGCGAAGCTGGCATCGCCCGCCGCGCGGGACAGCCAGGGGTTGGACAGAGGGCAGGAGCGCAGCAGTTGGACCTCCGCCCCGGTGGGTTGCCAGTCGACGCCGTCGAACTCTCTGCGCGTGTAGGCGATGGAGAGGTCGCGGACCTGGTTCTGCCCGCCCGTGAGCCGAACCGCCCCGAGGGTCTCGGCGAGGTCGGAACGCCCGGCCATGCGGGCCCAGAACAAGCTGGAGCGGAGCAGCGCATCCTGCTCGATCCCGGCGCGTTGCGTGGCATCCGGAACCGACGGCCACAGCTCGAGAGCCCTGGCTAGCAGACCGACCGCCTCGGCGTCGGCCAGCACCTGATGCGCCAATGCCGCACCGGTAAGAACCGCATCGAGGGCACGGCTGTTGTCGCCGGCTCCAGCCCAGTGGTGAGCCGCCGCGATGCGGGCGAACGGGTCACCGGTCGACTCCGCCGACATCTCGAGTTGCTTGGCCCAGCGCTCGTGCCAACGCCGCCGGTCCCCGGGCAGGAGCCCAGCCTCGACCGACTCGCGCAGTAGCGCGTGCCTGAAGCGGTAGCCGCTGCCGTCCGGCTCCGGCACCAGAACTGACTCCGCTACCGCGGTCGCGATCCCCGCCAGCGCTCGGTGCTCGCCTCCGGCAACGGCGACCAGCACGTCGTGCGGAAGCCGGCCACTCTCCACGGACGCAGCTTCCACCGTGGCCCGGGCATCATCGTCGAGGCTCTCGATTTCCCCGCGGACCATCGACCGGACCGGGCTCGGCACCCGCCCGTCGGGCAGCCCTTCTCGGGCCAGCAGCTCGGTGTAGAACGGAAGCCCGCCACTGAGGAGAGCCACCGTGTGTACGACTCCCGCGCCGCTCCGCAACCCCGTCAGAGCCCGTAAGTGCTCGGCCACCTGGCTGCGCGTGAAAGGCTGCAGGACGATCTGGTCAACGAGCGGGACCCGCAGCAGCTCCGCAATCACGTCGTCGGCACCAGGCGACGCCGTGTCCTCCGTGCGGACGGTTGCCATCATCACCAGATTGGGCGGCCCCTCCACCCGAAGCAGGTAGGAGACCAGGTTCCGCGTCGCTCGATCTGCCCACTGCAGGTCCTCCAACCACAGCCAGATCACCCGGCCGGTTCCCCGTCCTGCACGGTCCAGACCAGCGACGAACGCATCGAGCACGTGTACACCGCCAGACCGGTCGACATCGGCCTCAGACGCGGCGCGGCGGTAGTCTCCGGTGTCGAGGTCCGGAACCAGCGCTGCCAGCGGTCGGGCTGCGGGACCAAGCATCTGCCGTGCGCCACCTGGGCCGCGTTCGCGGACCAGGTGCCGCAGCGCCTCGGCCACGGCTGCGTACGGGATCTCCTCTCCGTACAGGTCCACGCAGTGTCCGACGAGAACGAGATCCCCCTCGCGCCGGCCGCGCCGGACCGCCTCTTCGACCAGCCGGGACTTACCGACGCCGGGCGGCCCACAGACCAGCACTGCGCCACGCAGGCCGGCGCGGGCGGCGTCCACGGCCGCGCCCAACTCGCTGAGCTCGGCGTCGCGTGCGATCAGGTCTGCGGTCCGCAGCCGCACCATGCTTCCAGGATGCGCAGCCGGCGGGGAGTTGTCATCCTGTTCCCGCGTCCCTGCCTGAAATGCGACGACCAGCCGCCCTCGGGTTGGTCCTTTGCCGGCCTCCCGGGATCCGCCCGCGTCCGGCAATCTCTGGACCTCTCCCATCTTTCCCGCTCGCACGTCGTGTCTGATTCCCGCTAGCGGCGGCCCCCGGTCCGGGAGAGAATCGTGGTCATGGACATCGAGGACACCGAGGCCTGCTACCGGGCCGTGAAGGCGCGGGACCGTCGTTTCGACGGCGTCTTCTACACCGGCGTCACGTCCACCGGGATCTACTGCCGCCCGTCCTGCCCGGCGATCACGCCGCAGCGGCGCAACGTCACCTTCCACCGCACCGCGGCCGCCGCCCAGGCGGCCGGCTTCCGGGCCTGCAAGCGCTGCCTGCCCGACGCCACGCCCGGCTCACCGGACTGGGACGTCGCCGCCGACCTCGCCGGCCGGGCGATGCGGCTGATCGCCGACGGCGTGGTGGAGCGGGACGGGGTCGAGGGGCTGGCCCGCCGGGTCGGCTACACCTCCCGGCACCTGAACCGGCTGCTGGTCGCCGAGCTCGGCGCCGGGCCCCTGGCACTGGCCCGGGCCCGCCGGGCGCAGACCGGCCGGATCCTCATCGAGACGACCGCGATGCCGTTCGCGGACGTCGCCTTCGCCGCCGGCTTCGCCAGCATCCGGCAGTTCAACGACACCATCCGAGAGGTGTACGCCGCCTCGCCGACCGAGCTGCGCGCGGCACGCGCCGCCTCGGCCCCCGGTCGCGGCCGGAGCGCCCGCGCGGTCAGCCCCGCCGGTGCGGCGGCCACCGACCGTGCGGACGGTGTGGCCGGTCAGCTGGAGCTGAGGCTCGCGGTGCGGGCCCCGTACGCCGCCGCCGAGATGCTGACCTTCCTGGCCGTGCACGCGGTCGCCGGGGTCGAGGCCGCCGGACCCGGCTGGTACGCCCGCACGCTGCGGCTGCCGCACGGACCCGGCCGGGTGGTGCTGGAGCTCGACGACGGGGTGGGCGCGCGAGGACACGTCCGGTGCCGCCTGCAGGTCGGCGACCTGCGCGACGTCGCCGCCGCGGTCGAGCGCTGCCGACGGCTGCTGGACGCCGACTGCGACCCGCTCGCCGTCGAGGACGCGCTGTCCGCCGACGTGGTGCTGGCCCGGCTGGTCCGCAGCCGTCCCGGCCTGCGGGTGCCCGGCCACGTCGACGGCGACGAGGTGGCGATCCGCACCGTGATCGGCCAGCAGGTCTCGCTCGCTGCGGCCGCCACCGTCACCGGCCGGCTCGTCGAGCGGTACGGCGAGCCCTGCGGGGTGGCCGGTGGGGCGGCCGGTGCGGACGACGCCGACCGGCTGTTCCCGCGCGCGGAGGTGCTCGCCGGGCTCGACCCCGAGGAGCTGCCGATGCCGCGCTCACGCGGCCGGGCCCTGGTGGCGCTGTGCCGGGCGCTCGCCGACGGCGAGATCCCGCTCGACCGCAGCATGGACCGCGACGACGTACGCTCGCGGATGATGGCGCTGCCGGGGATCGGGCCCTGGACGGCCGACTACGTGGCGCTGCGGGCTCTCGGCCACCCCGACGTGTTCCTGCCCACCGACATCGGCGTCCGCAACGCCCTGCGCGGGCTGGGGGAGCCGGTCGACCGGCTGGCGGCCCGCGCCGAGCAGTGGCGGCCCTGGCGCTCCTATGCCCTGCTGCACCTGTGGTCGTCGCTGGCGCTGCTGCGTCCCGCCGACCCCGACCCGACCGGCCGGTCACGTGACCGGGTCGACCGGACCGTCCCGACCTCGGGGCCTGGCCCCGTCACGAAGGAGATGTGAGACCGATGTGGACCACGATGGAGTCCCCGGCCGGGACGATGCGGGTCGTCGCCTCCCGGGACGCGATCACCGACTTCGAGTTCTGGGACGGCGACAACGCCAGTGGGTCGCCCCGGTCCTCCACCGCCGTGGCGGCGGCGCGGGCCGCCGGGCGACCGGTCGGCCAGCGGACCGACGACGACCCGTTGCTGCGCGAGGCGGTGCGGCAGATGACGGCCTACTTCGCGCGCGACCTCAAGGAGTTCGACCTGCCGGTGCGCCCGGAGGGCACGCCGTTCCAGCAGCGCGTGTGGGAGCAGCTGCGGCGGATCGGTTACGGCGAGACCGCGTCGTACGGCGAGATCGCGCGCCGGATGGGGATGACCAACGCCGCCTCGCGGGCGGTCGGGCTCGCCAACGGGCGCAACCCGATCGCGATCGTGATCCCGTGCCACCGGGTGCTCGGTGCGCAGGGCAAGCTGGTCGGCTACGCCGGCGGCCTGGAGCGCAAGCAGATGCTGCTCGAGCTCGAGCAGGACGCCCTGTTCTGAGCGGGTCTACTCGGCGGCGCGGCGCAGCGACTCGGAGAGCCGCTCGGCCGCGGCGAGCACGGCGGGAGCGTGCATCCGGCCCGGCTGGCGGCTGAGGCGCTCGAGCGGACCGGAGACCGAGACCGCGGCGATGATCTTGCCAGAGGGGGAGCGGACCGGCGCGGACACCGAGGCGACGCCCTGCTCGCGCTCGCCCACGGACTGTGCCCAGCCGCGACGGCGGATGCCCGAGAGCGCGGTGGCGGAGTACGCGGCGTTCTGCAGCCCGCGGTGCATGCGCTCGGGGTCCTCCCAGGCGAGCAGCACCTGGGCCGCCGAGCCGGCGCGCATGGTCAGCTGCGAGCCGACCGGGATCGTGTCGCGCAGTCCCGAGGGCCGCTCGGCGGCGGCGACGCAGACCCGGTAGTCACCCTGGCGACGCCACAGCTGCGCGGACTCGCCGGTGATGTCGCGCAGGCGGGCGAGGACGGGGCCGGCGGCGGCGAGGAGACGGTCCTCGCCGGCTGCCGCGGACAGCTCGGCCAGCCGGGGCCCGAGCACGAACCGGCCCTGCATGTCCCGCGCCACCAGGCGGTGGTGCTCCAGCGCGACGGCCAGCCGGTGCGCGGTGGGGCGCGCCAGCCCGGTGCCGGCCACCAGACCGGCCAGCGTGGCCGGTCCGGACTCCAGCGCCGCGAGCACCAGCGCGGCTTTGTCGAGAACGCCGACTCCGCTAGAGTTGTCCATACTCTGATAATGCCGTCTCAGATGCTGGAAAGCAAGTCAGTCGGCGGGTGATCATGGGCCGGAAAACAGACGACGGGGACGCACCCCGAACGAAGGAGAGCGTGATGGGCAAGACCTTGGCCGAGAAGGTGTGGGACGAGCACGTCGTCCGGAGTGCCGAGGGTGAGCCGGACCTGCTCTTCATCGACCTGCACCTCATCCACGAGGTGACCTCGCCGCAGGCGTTCGAGGGGCTCCGGCTCGCCGGCCGCGGCGTACGTCGTCCCGACCTCACGCTGGCCACCGAGGACCACAACGTGCCGACCCTGGACATCGACAAGCCGATCGCGGACCCGGTCTCGCGCACGCAGGTCGAGACGCTGCGGCGCAACGCGGAGGAGTTCGGGGTCCGCCTGCACCCGCTCGGCGACATCGAGCAGGGCATCGTCCACGTCGTCGGCCCGCAGCTGGGCCTGACCCAGCCGGGGATGACGATCGTGTGCGGCGACTCGCACACCTCCACCCACGGCGCCTTCGGGTCGATCGCCTTCGGGATCGGCACCAGCGAGGTCGAGCACGTGCTCGCGACCCAGACGCTGTCGCAGGCGCGGCCGAAGACGATGGCCGTGACCGTCAACGGCTCGCTGCCCGACGGGGTCACCGCCAAGGACCTGGTCCTCACGCTCATCGCGCACACCGGCACCGGCGGCGGCCAGGGCTACATCGTGGAGTACCGCGGCGAAGCCATCGAGAAGCTGTCGATGGAGGCCCGGATGACGATCTGCAACATGTCCATCGAGTGGGGCGCCAAGGCCGGCCTGATCGCCCCCGACCAGACGACCTTCGACTACATCGAGGGGCGACCCGAGGCACCGAAGGGCGAGGACTGGGTGGCGGCCGTCGAGCACTGGCGCACGCTTGTCACCGACGAGGACGCGGTCTTCGACGCGGAGATCGAGCTCGACGCCGACACCATGACCCCGTTCGTCACCTGGGGCACCAACCCCGGCCAGGGGGTCCCGCTCGGCGGCACCGTTCCGGTGCCGGAGCAGTTCGAGGACGAGGCGGACCAGCTCGCCGCCCAGCGTGCCCTGGACTACATGGGCCTGACCGGTGGCACGCCGATGCGCGAGATCGCCGTCGACACCGTCTTCGTCGGCTCGTGCACCAACGGTCGCATCGAGGACCTGCGTGCGGCAGCCGAGGTGATCAAGGGACGCCACGTCGCCGACGGGACCCGACTGCTGGTGGTCCCCGGCTCGGTGCGGGTGCGGCTCCAGGCCGAGCACGAAGGCCTCGACGTGGTGTTCAAGGAGGCCGGCGGCGAGTGGCGCGGAGCGGGCTGCTCGATGTGCCTGGGCATGAACCCCGACCAGCTCGAGCCGGGGGAGCGCAGCGCGTCGACGTCGAACCGCAACTTCGAAGGCCGGCAGGGCAAGGGCGGACGCACCCATCTCGTCTCGCCGTTGGTCGCCGCGGCCACCGCAGTGACCGGCCACCTGGCCTCGCCGTCCGACCTGCCCTCCCTGCAGCACTCGGCCTGACCGGCCCACCGACCATCTCGAAGAGGACCTCGCCATGGAGAAGTTCACCCGCCACATCGGGACCGGCCTGCCGCTGCGACGCGGCAACGTCGACACCGACCAGATCATCCCCGCCGTCTACCTGAAGCGGGTCACGCGCACCGGCTTCGAGGACGGCCTGTTCGCCGCGTGGCGCAAGGATCCCGAGTTCGTCATCAACAAGCCGCAGTTCGCAGGCGCCACCGTGCTCGTGGCCGGGCCCGACTTCGGAACCGGCTCCTCGCGCGAGCACGCGGTGTGGGCGTTGACCGACTACGGCTTCAAGGTCGTGCTCTCGAGCCGGTTCGCCGACATCTTCCGCGGCAACTCCGGCAAGGCCGGACTCCTTGCCGCACAGGTGACGCAGGACGTCGTCGAGCAGCTGTGGAAGCTGATCGAGACCGAGCCGACGACGGAGATTGTCGTTGACCTGCAGGAGAAAACCATCCAGGCAGGGGCGCTGACCGCGCCGTTCCAGATCGACGACTACACCCGCTGGCGCTTGCTCCAAGGCCTCGACGACATCGGCATCACGCTCTCGCACGCCGACGACATCACGGCCTTCGAGGCCACCCGGCCGTCGTGGAAACCCGCGACTCTCTAATCCCCGTTCGCGAAATGGCGCCATCCTTTGCCCAAACCCGCAAAGAAAAGATGCGTGTTGTGATGGTGGGGTGGGCAGGTATTCCCTAGCGTGGCAAGAAGAAGTCGAGCACGGGCTCGACACACACGTTCACGGAAGGGAAGCTTGTGAACAAGAGTCAGTTGATCGACACCCTCGCCGGCCGCTTCGAAGGCAACCGCAAGGCCGCCGCGCACGCGCTCGACTCGGTGCTCGACACCATCACCCGCGAGGTCGCGAAGGGCGAGAAGGTCGCCATCACCGGCTTCGGATCGTTCGAGAAGCGCGTTCGTGACGCGCGCTGGGTGCGCAACCCGCGCACCGGTGAGCGCATCAAGGCGAAGAAGACCGCGGTCCCGAAGTTCAACGCCGGGGCGGACCTCAAGAACGTGGTGTCGGGCGCCAAGAAGCTGCCCAAGCTGACGCTGAACGCTGCTGCTGCCGGCGCCCGGAAGGCGACGCCGACCAAGGCGGCCGCCGCGAAGAAGACCACGGCCACGAAGGCTGCCCCGCGAAGAAGACGGCGGCGAAGACCACGGCCACCAAGGCAGCCCCCGCGAAGAAGACGGCGGCGAAGACCACGGCCACCAAGGCGCCTGCGAAGAAGACCGCGGCCAAGACCACGGCCACCAAGGCGCCTGCCAAGAGGACGGCGAAGACGACGGCCACCAAGGCGCCCGCCAAGACGGCCCCGGCCAAGAGCACCGCCAAGAAGACCAGCGCCTCCGCGGTGCCGGCCAAGAAGACCGCTGCCAAGACCACCGCGGCCAAGACCACGGCCACCAAGGCTCCGGCCAAGAAGACGACGGCCAGGACGACGGCGAAGAAGACCGCCAAGAAGGCCTGACCGCTCAGACCTCGCAGATGGGCCGGCTCCTCACGGAGCCGGCCCATTCGTGTGTCCGAAGGACCTTCAGCCCTTCACTCGCCACGTGGGCGCGCCAAGGGTGAGGACGAGGAGCAGCGACAATCCGTCGCACGGGAGGAGTGGTCATGAAGGTCGAAGAGGTCCTGGGCACCGCACGGGACGCCATCACGGTGAAGCGGGTCTACGCAGAGCCCTACGAGAAGGACGGCGTCACGATCATCGCCGCAGCGAAGATCGGTGGCGGTGGCGGTGGCGGGACCGGGCACGATGACAAGGGCGGACAGGGGGAGGGCGGCGGTTTCGGCGTCAGCGGTCGCCCGGCCGGGGCCTATGTCATCAAGGACGGAGGCGTCACCTGGCGTCCGGCGGTGGACCCGAACCGGCTGTTCGTGGTGATCGGTGCAGCCGTCGTGGTCTACCTGCTCAGCCGGCCGCGGCTGGCGCGGGCACGGGCCAAGGCAGCCCTCGCGGCAATGGGCGCGGAGTCCGCCGACGAGTGACCCGCCGCTCGACGGCGCCGGCGGCGACCCTCGCGCGGAACGGCCGGACTGCCTCACCCGGCACGGACTGCGCGGGCCGCGGCCTCAGCTGAGCGTGAGGATCTGGAGCCGCTCGACGTGGAGTGCGTCCCCGGTCCCCGAGACGTCGAGCCGCACGCGCTGGCCGGCGCGGAGCAGCCGCAGCCCGGTGCCCTCGAGAGCGGTGGCGCCGAAGGCGATCTCGGTGCCGTCGTCACGCACCACCGTGCCGCTGCGGGTCTCGGAGTCGTAGCGGAGCACGGTTGCCTGCACGGCAACGAGACTAGAGCAGGACGGCCGCGGCCCGGGCGGTGCGGGGGCCGATGCCCAGCTCGAGGGCGGCCGCGAGGTCCGCGGGAGTGTCGACGTCTCGTCGCAACGTCGGTACGTCGTCCAGGACGATCTCCCGCGCCCCGAGGTCGAGGTGCATCTCGCGCGACCCCGCGCCGAACGACGGGCGGAACCGCGCGAGGTCCGGCGCCACCAGCAGCGTGGTGCCGATGCCGTCCGCGTCCGCCACGAACGACATCTCGTCTCCGGCCGCGCACGCCAGCGCCCGGGAGAGCTCATCCGCACGCAGCGCGGGCAGGTCGGCGCACAGGGCCGCGGGGCGCAGCGCGGCGTCGCGGCGCACCAGCTCGACCGCCGCCTGCACCAGTGACGTGTTCATGTCGTCGGTGGTGGCGTCGGGCAGCACCTGGGCGCCGAGTTCGGCGAGCTCGGCGGCCAGCAGGTGGTCGTCGGTGACCGCGAGCACCGTCGCGACACCCTCGGTCGCCAGTGCGGCCGCCACGGTGTCGAGGGCGAAGGCCTGCGCCAGCGTGCGGCGGGTGCGGTCTCCGAGACCGCCGAGCCGGCTCTTGGCGAACGCGGGCGGCTTGACGGGGACGACCACGCCGTACCGGTGCTCGGGAACCATGACGCCTCGATCCTCTCAGGCATCCGACGGCACGCCCGCGGCGGGGATCTGCGGGCGGAGGCGTCCGCCGAGTAACCTCAGCGGCACGGTCGTCCAGTCAGGGCGAACCGGACGTCGAGAGGACCAGCGTTGCCCTACCCACGCACACTCCAGGAGCGTCGCGGATGGGCGTTCGCGTTCTGCGTCGCGCTGGTGGAGCCGCTGCTGCGGGCGCTGACCCGGAGACGCTGGATCGACGGCACGAAGATCCCGGCGCGGGGCGGCTGCGTGATCGCGGTCAACCATGTCTCGCACCTCGACCCCTTCACGTTCGCGCACTTCGTCTACGGGCACGGACGGATCGTCCGCTTCCTCGCCAAGGCCGAGGTCTTCTCGATCCCGGTCGCGGGGCGCATCGTGCGGTCCGCCGGGCAGATCCCCGTCTACCGGCTGACGAACGACGCCTCCCAGGCGTTCCGCGCGGCGGTGGCGTCCGTACGCCGGGGCGAGTGCGTGGTCGTCTACCCCGAGGGCACCATCACCCGCGAGCCCGACCTGTGGCCGATGACCGGGCGGACCGGTGCAGCCCGGATCGCCCTGGCCTCCGGCGTCCCGGTGATCCCGGTGGCGCAGTGGGGTCCGCAGGAGATCCTGGCCCCCTACGCGAAGCGGCCGCATCTGTTCCCGCGGAAGCTGGTCACGGTCAAGGCCGGCGACCCCGTCGACCTCACCGAGTTCGAGGGCCGCGAGCTGACCCCCGACGTGCTGCGGCAGGCTACCGAGCGGATCATGGACGCCATCACCCATCAGCTCGAGGACATCCGCGGCGAGAAGGCCCCCGCCGAACGCTTCGACGCCCGCAGCCGCGGCGTCCGTGAGATCGGCAACCCCAACGGGCAGCAACGCCGCCGTCGGCGGAAGGAGGGTCGACGATGATCGGCACGAAGGTCGCGGTGTTCGGCGCCGGTGCCTGGGGCACCGCGTTCTCGCTCGTGCTCGCCGACGCCGGCCACGAGGTCACCCTGTGGGCCCGCCGGGAAGAGGTGTGCGCCACGATCAACGACAAGCGGGAGAACACCGACTACCTGCCCGGCATCGAGCTGCCCCCCACGATCTCCGCGACCCACGACCACGAGCTGGCCGCGGCCGGTGCCGAACTGGTGGTGCTCGCGGTTCCCTCCCAGACCCTGCGCGAGAACCTCACGCAGTGGGCGCCGGTCCTGCGCCGGGACGCCGTGCTGATCTCGCTGGCCAAGGGCGTCGAGCTCGGCACCCTGAAGCGCATGAGCGAGGTGATCGCCGAGCTCACCGACGCCGGTCCGGAGCGGATCGGGGTGCTCAGCGGACCGAACCTGGCCCTCGAGATCGCCCGACGCGAGCCCGCGGCCAGCGTCATCGCCTGCGCCGACGACGCGGTGGCGCACCGGCTGCGCGAGGCCATCCACTCCGCGACGTTCCGTCCCTACTCCAGCACAGACGTGGTGGGCTGCGAGCTCGGCGGCGCCTACAAGAACGTGATCGCGCTCAGCGTCGGCATGGCCGTCGGTCTCGGGTTCGGCGACAACACCACGGCGTCGGTGATCACCCGCGGCCTCGCCGAGATCGCCCGGGTCGCGACCGCATTCGGGGCCGACCCGATGACGCTGATGGGCCTGGCCGGTCTCGGAGACCTGGTCGCGACCTGCTCCTCACCGCTCTCCCGCAACCGCACGTTCGGCGAGAAGCTCGGCCACGGCCTGACCACCGCCGAGATCACCGCGTCCACCCGGCAGGTCGCCGAGGGCGTGAAGTCGGCGTCGTCGCTGCACGACCTTGCGCGCAGCAAGGACGTCTACGCGCCCATCGTCGCGCACGTGCACGCGGTGGTCGAGGGCGAGCTGACCGCCGCCGACATGCTGACCAGCCTGATCAGCCGGGAGACCAAGCCCGAGCGCGACTAGGGGCTGCCGAGCGGTCCGGGCGCCTCGACCGCCGGTGCCGGCGGCTCGCCGGTGAGGTCGTCGAGCGCGCCGGCCAGGTCGTCCCAGAGGTCGTCGACGTCCTCGATTCCCACCGACATCCGCACCAGGCCCTCCGGGATCGTGGCCGGCTCCGACTTCCACCTGCGCCGCCGCTCGAAGGTCGACTCGACGCCGCCGAGGCTGGTGGCGTGCACCCACAGGGAGGTCTTGTGCGTGAGCAGGTCGGCGGCGAGGGCGCCCTGGGCCAGCACGACCGAGACGATCGCCCCGAAGCCGGGGTAGCGCACCTCGCCGACCGCGGCGTGACCGCCGAGCCGGCGTACGAGCTCCTGGGCGTTGGCCTGCGCCCGCTCCAGCCGCACGTGCAGCGTGCGCAGGCCGCGCAGCGCCAGCCAGGCCTCCAGCGTGCCGGGCACCGCACCTAGCAGCTCGCGACGCTTGCGCAGCACCGCGGCGAGCTCGTCGTCGGAGGTGAGGACCGCTCCCAGCAGCACGTCGCTGTGCCCGGCGATGAACTTGGTGGCGGAGTGGACCACCAGGTCGGCGCCGAGGGCGAGCGGCTGCTGGAGCAGCGGCGTCGCGAAGGTGTTGTCCACGACGACGTACGCACCGGCCTCGTGCGCGGAGGCGATGATCGGGACCAGGTCGGCCACCTCCAGCGCCGGGTTGGTCGGCGACTCCAGCCACACCAGCGCGGCGTCCTCGCACGCGGCGATCACCGCGGCGGTGTCCTCGATGTCGACGAGGTGCACGGTGATCCGGCCGCGGGCCTCGAGGTCGGCCAGCTGCATCACGCTGCCGTTGTAGGCGTGCCGTGGGGCCACCACCTTGCGACCCTGGCCGACCAGGTCGAGGACCGTGGCGACGGCGGCCAGACCGGAGGAGAACGCCAGGCAGCGACCGCCCTCCAGGGCGCCGAGCGCCTCCTCGAAGGCCGACCAGGTGGGGTTGCCGTAGCGGCCGTACTCGAGGTCGCCGCCGGCGACGTACGTCGAGGCCATCGTCAGCGGCACGTTCAGCGGGCTGTCGGGCAGGTGCGGGGGACGACCGGCGGTCACCGCCACCGTGCCGGGCCGCAGCGGACGCGCCGAGGCGGGAAGCTCGGTGGTGGGGCGGTCGGAGGCGGGTGGGTCGGCGGGGAACCCGAAAGCAGGCATGCGACCACCCTACGAGGCGCCACGGCCGCCGCCGCCCCGGCCGGTAGGGTTCGGGGAACCATGGACTTCCGCAAACCTCGTGTCGCCGTCGTCTTCGGAGGCCGCTCCAGCGAGCACTCCGTCTCCTGCGTGACGGCAGGCAGCGTCCTGCAGGCCCTCGACCCCGAGCGGTACGACGTCGTCCCGGTCGGCATCACCAAGGACGGCCGCTGGGTCCTGGAGTCACCGGACCCGGCCCGGCTGACTTTCACCTCCGCCGACTGCCTGCCGGAGGTGGACGGCAGCCGCGCCGGCGTCGCGCTCGCCAGCGCCGCCCACTCCAGCGAGCTGGTCGTCTCCGAGCCGGGCGGGTCCGCCCCCCGGACGCTCGGCGAGGTCGACGTCGTGTTCCCGGTGCTGCACGGGCCCTGGGGCGAGGACGGCACGGTGCAGGGGCTGCTGGAGATGGCCGGGGTGCGCTACGTCGGCGCCGGGGTGCTGGCCTCCGCGGTCGGCATGGACAAGGCCTTTATGAAGGTCGCCTTCCAGGCACAGGGCCTGCCGGTGCTGCCCTACACGGTGATCACGTCGCGGGCCTGGGCGACCGATCGCGCCGCCTGTCTGGAGGCGGTCGACTCGCTCGGCTACCCGGTGTTCGTCAAGCCGTGCCGCGGCGGCTCCAGCCTCGGCATCAGCAAGGTCCGGGACCGCAGCGACCTCGAGGCCGCCGTCGAGGAGGCCCGCCGGCACGACCCCAAGGTGCTGGTCGAGACCGCCGCCGAGGGCGGCCGCGAGATCGAGTGCGGGGTGCTGCAGGGCTTCGGCACGAACCCACCCGACACCAGCGTGGTCGCGGAGATCCGGATCGACGCGAAGCACGAGTTCTACGACTTCGCCGCGAAGTACCTGCCCGGCGAGCAGACCAGCCTCGACGTGCCGGCCGACCTGCCCGAGCAGGTGGTCACCCGGGTGCAGGCGCTCTCCGCGCAGGCGTTCGAGGCGCTCGGCTGCGAGGGTCTGGCCCGCGTGGACTTCTTCCTGCTGGCCGACGACCGACTGGTGATCAACGAGATCAACACGATGCCGGGGTTCACACCGTCGTCGATGTTCCCGCGGATGTGGGCGGCCACCGGGCTCGACTACCCGGCGCTGGTGGACCGCCTGGTGCAGCTGGCCCTGCACCGCGACACCGGGTTGCGCTGACCCGCCACGGTGACCGGCTCGGCTGACCGCCCGGGCCGACCGGCCGGGTTCAGAGGCAGGGGTCGTCCTGCACCGTGGTCTGCTTGATCGCCGCGGCGAGGTTTACCATCGCCGCGGCCGGCGGGAAGTACTCCCGCGGGATCCGAACCTGCACCGCCGGCGTCCGGTCCACGGTGGTCATCAGGATCTCCGTCGGCTCGCCGGTGATCTGCTCCTCGGGGATGAACCACCCGACGCCGTTGGTCACCTGGCAGGTGGAGAGGTCGTCGAACCCGTCGGGGGTGCCGACGCCGCAGCGCAGCACGATGGCCGGGTCGCCCCAGGCGGCGACGGTGCTGCCGGCGGGGTCGACGTCGCGCCGGGGCTGGTCGGCGACCGTCTCCGGCAGCGCCGCCACCAGGCGCCGGCAGGCCTTGGCCTGGTCGCCGGGCGCGTCCGCCGGGTCGACGTGCAGCGGGCCGCCGCAGGCGCTGGTGAGCAGGAGCGCCGCCGTAGCGGCGACGACGCCCGGTTCGCGGAGAACCGGGCGTCGTCGGGGCATGCGGGAGGAGAGAGCCTTCGTCAGATGTGCACGACGGGGCAGGTCAACGTGCGGGTGATGCCGGGGATGTTCTGCACCTTGGCGACGACCAGCTTGCCCAGCTCGTCGACGTTGCGGGCCTCGGCCCGCACGATCACGTCGTAGGGCCCGGTGACGTCCTCGGCCAGGGTGACGCCCTTGACGTCGGCGATCTCGGCCGCGACCTCGGCGGCCTTGCCGACGTCGGTCTGGATCAAGATGTAGGCCTGAACCACCATGGTCACTCCTGCGGTCTCGAGGGGCTCGTGTGATCGTCAACCTACCCTGAGCCGAGTCCGCCCCGGAACACGGTCGGGTCATCGGTTTGAATGGCACCCATGTCCTCGTCCCGGCCCCCCGTGTCCCTGACCCCCGCGACCACCCTCGCCGACCTCGGCGAGTTCGGGCTGATCGCCGAGCTGACCCGTCGCTTTCCCCAGGGGGAGCAGGTGCTGCTCGGCCCGGGCGACGACGCGGCGGTGGTGACGATGCCCGACGAGCGGGTGGTGGTCTCCACCGACCTGGTCGTCGAGGGCCGGCACTTCCGGCGCGACTGGGCCTCCGCGGCCGACGTCGGGCACCGCGTCGCGGCCCAGAACCTCTCCGACCTCAACGCCATGGGCGGTCGCGCCACCGCGCTGACGGTCGGGCTGGCCGCGCCGCCGGACCTCCCCGCCCAGTGGCTGCTCGAGCTCGCCGACGGGATGGCCGAGGAGGCCGCCGAGGTGGGGGCCAGCATCGTCGGCGGCGACGTCACCAGCTCCGACCAGCTGGTGATCGCGGTGACCGCGCTGGGCGTGGTCGACGGCGACCCGGTGACCCGCGCCGGCGCCCGGCCCGGGGACGTGGTGGCGCTGGCCGGGCGGCAGGGCTGGGCGGCCGGCGGGCTCGCCGTGCTCACCCGCGGCTTCCGCTCGCCGCGCGCGCTGGTGGAGGCCTACCGCCGCCCGCAGCCGCCGTACGGCGCCGGGGCCGAGGCCGCCGGCCTCGGGGCGACAGCGCTGATCGACGTGTCCGACGGGCTGCTGGCCGACCTCGGTCACCTCGCCGAGGCGAGCGGGGTGGCGGTGGACGTCGCGACGGCGAGCTTCGATATCCCCGAGCCGCTCCTCGCGGTCGGCGCGGCGCTCGGCGCGGACCCGCTCGGCTTCATCCTCGGAGGCGGTGACGACCACCCGCTCGCGGCCACGTTCCCGGCCGGGTCCGCGCTCGGGCCGGCCTGGACGGTCATCGGCAGCGTCGCCGAGGGGACCGGCGTCACCGTGGACGGGGCGCCCTACGAGGGGCCCACCGGACACCGGCACTTCTGAGCAGCGCTGGGCCCGACCGGCCGGGACCCGTGCCCGGCCGGTCGGTGGCGGCGTTCCGGGTCGGTGCCGGAAGCGCGCGGACCCGGAGACGCGAAGAGCCGCCCCGAGGGGCGGCTCTGTCAGCGGTGTGCAGCGGTCAGCGGGAGACCTTGCCGGCCTTCAGGCAGCCGGTGCACACGTTGAGGCGCTTCGGGGCCCCGTTCACCGTGGCGCGGACGCGCTGGATGTTCGGGTTGAAGCGACGCTTCGTAATCTTGCGGGACCACGGCCGGTTGTGACCGAAGCCCGGGCGCTTGGCGCAGATGTCACAGACGGCAGCCACCGTGAACTCCTGGGGGTTGATCGAGGTGCTTGGTTCAGGCCCTGGGGACCTGCCACATAGGCGTGGACAACCGCTCAAGAGTATCTGAACGCCCACGAGGGCGCCAATCGAGGGCTCGACTACCCTGGGCGCCGCGGTCGGCCGGAGGCCGTCAGCAGACCGACAGCCGGGCAGACCAGCGCCCACGAGCCGCCGAGGGAGGGCCGATGCCGTACGACGAGCCGGACGTCCGCGCCGCCCTCGACCTGGGAACCCTGGCGCGGTTCTGCGAGATCGCGCTCACCGCCCTCGCCGCGGCGCGCGAGGAGATCGACTCCCTGAACGTCTACCCGGTGCCCGACGGCGACACCGGCACCAACATGTTCCTCACCTTCGAGTCCGCCCGGGACGCGCTGGTGCTCGCGCAGCCGCCCGGTGACCTGGCCGCCGGCCTGGCCGGCTTCGCCCGCGGCGCGCTCATGGGCGCCCGCGGCAACTCCGGGGTGATCCTGGCCCAGCTGATGGGGGCGATGTGCCGCCGGCTCGGCGAGTCCCCGCCGCAGGACCGTGCCGCCGCGGTCGTGGCCGAGGGCCTGGTGCGCGCGACCGAGGCCGCCTACGCGGCGGTCGGCGTGCCGGTGGAGGGCACCATCCTCTCCGTGGCCCGGGCCGCCTCCGACGCCGCGCAGCGGAAGGCGTCCGAGCCGCGGGCCCGGCTCGGGCACGTGGTGCGCGCCGCCGCCGCGGCGGCCCGCGAGGCGCTCGCCCGGACCCCCGAGCAGCTGCAGGTCCTCCGCGACGCCGGGGTGGTCGACGCCGGCGGCCGCGGCCTCTGCGTGATCCTCGACGCCGCCGAGACCGCTGTGACCGGCCGGCGTCCGGTCTCGGACCACGTGCCGATCGGGACCCGGGCGATCGCGATGCCGCTGCCGACCGGCGACCTGCGGGCCAGCGGCCCGGCGTACGAGGTGATGTTCCTGCTCGACGCCGCCGACGCCGCCATCCCGACCCTCAAGCAGCGGCTGGCGCCGCTGGGGGACTCGCTGGTGGTGATCGGCGGCGAGGGCCTGTGGAACGTGCACGTGCACGTCGACGACGTGGGCGCCGCGGTCGAGGCGGGCATCGAGGCCGGACGGCCGCACCGGATCCGGGTCACCCACTTCGCCGAGCAGGACGGCCGCTGGTCGGGCGACGCCGCGGGCGCCGAGCGGCAGGGGCGCAAGGTGGTCGTCGTCGCGGCCGGCAGCGGCCTGGCGGAGCTGTTCGGCCAGGCCGGGGCCGTCGTCCTGCGCGGCGGGCCGGGCAGCCGTCCCTCGACCGCCGAGGTCCTGGAGGCGATCACCGGCAGCGGTGCCGCGGAGGTGGTGGTGCTCCCCAACGACCGGGACTCGGTGCCGGTGGCCGAGGCGGCCGCCCAGACCGCGCACGAGGAGCTCGGGCTGCGGGTGAGGGTGATCGCGACCAGCACCCAGGTGCAGGGTCTCGCCGCGCTGGCCGTGCACGAGCCCGGACGCGGCTTCGACCAGGACGTGCTGGAGATGACCGCGGCGGCCCGCCATGCCCGCTCCGGTGGTGTCACCGTGGCCGCGCGCCGGGCGATGACCACCGCCGGACCGTGCGAGCCCGGCGACGTGCTCGGCGCGATCGAGGGAGACTTCACCGTTGTCGGTGCCGACCTGTTCACTGTGGCCGTGGAGGTGCTGGAGCGGCTCCTCGGCGGAGGCGGGGAGCTGGTGACGCTGGTGACGGGGCAGGGGGCCGGCGACCTGCCCGACCGGTGCTCGAAGCACCTCGCGTCCCGGCACCCCATGGTCGACGTCGTCGTCTACGACGGCGGCCAGGACCGCTACCCGCTCCTGGTCGGCGTGGAGTAGGGAGGAACCGTGCCTGCTGTCACCTGGGACTCCAAGCTCCGCGTCGTCGCCGGCTCCGCCGCGCCCAAGATCGAGAAGGCCTTCGGCTACCTCACGGTCGGGGAGCTGCTCACCCACTACCCGCGGCGCTACGTCGAGAAGGGCAGCGTGAGCGACCTCGGCGACCTCACCATCGGCGACCAGATCACCTGCGTCGCCATGGTGCTCAGGTCCGAGCAGCGGCCCTACCAGGACAAGCGCACCGGGCGGCGTGCCTACCGGCTCGAGGTGACCGTGGCCACCGAGCGCGACACCTTGACGTTGACCTTCTTCGACCGGACCCAGCACACGGCCAGCTGGCGGGCCTCGCGGATGAAGAAGGGCAGCATGGCGCTCTTCTCCGGCAAGGTGGGCCGGTTCCGCGACGGCTGGCAGCTGGTCAACCCGCAGACGGAGGTGTTCGAGGGCGACGACGCCGTCGAGGAGGCCGACCTGGGCCTGGCCGCCTTCGACGCGATGCCCGACCTGGTCACGCTCTACCCCGCCACCGCCTCGCTGCACTCGTGGCAGATCCAGAAGGCGATCCACCTCGCGCTCGCGATGATCGAGGAGGTCCCCGAGCCGCTGCCCGAGGACGTACGTCGTCGGCACGACCTCGTCGACGCCCGGACCGCCCTGGAGTGGATCCACCGCCCCGACTCCGTCGAGCAGCGCCGGGCGGCGGAGGAGCGGCTGCGCTTCCAGGAGGCCTTCGTCACGCAGGTGGTCCTCGCCGGTCGCCGGCAGGAGCTGCGGGCCCTCGCCGCCGAGCCGCGCACCGGCCGGCCGGACGGGCTGCTGGACCGCTTCGACGCGCGGCTGCCGTTCACCCTGACCGCGGGCCAGGAGCAGGTGTCGGCGGAGATCCTCGGCGACCTCGCGGCCGGTCACCCGATGCACCGGCTGCTCCAGGGCGAGGTCGGCTCCGGCAAGACGGTCGTGGCGCTGCGGGCGATGCTCCGCGTCGTCGACTCCGGGGGACAGGCGGCGCTGCTGGCGCCGACCGAGGTGCTCGCCCAGCAGCACCATCGTTCCGTCACCGCGCTGCTCGGCGACCTCGCCGCCGGCGGCATGCTCGGCGGCGCGGCCGACGCCACCACGGTCGCCCTGCTCACCGGGTCCTCGGGGGCCGCCGCCCGGCGCAGCGCGCTGCTCGACGCCGCCTCGGGCGCGGCCGGCATCGTGATCGGCACGCACGCGCTGCTCGAGGAGCGGGTCCAGTTCGCCGACCTCGGTCTGGTGGTCGTCGACGAGCAGCACCGCTTCGGCGTCGAGCAGCGTGCCGCGCTGGCCGAGAAGGCCGGGGTCACCCCGCCGCACGTGCTGGTGATGACCGCGACGCCGATCCCGCGGACGGTGGCCATGACCGTCTTCGGCGACCTCGAGACCTCGACACTCAGCGAGCTGCCGGGAGGCCGGGCCCCGATCCAGACCACCGTGGTCCCGCTCGCGGAGCAACCCGCCTGGATCGACCGGGTGTGGGCCCGGGTGCGCGAGGAGGTCGAGGCCGGCCGCCAGTGCTACGTGGTGTGCCCCCGGATCGGCGACGACGCCCGGCGCACCGGGGAGGAGACGGGCAGCGACGAGGCGGGGCTGACCGCGGTGGAGGAGCTCGCCCCGATGCTGGCCACCGGCCCGCTCGACGGTCTGCGCGTGGAGCCGCTGCACGGCCGGCAGCCGGCGGACCGCAAGGAGCACACGATGCGTGACTTCGCCGCCGGCCGGGTGGACGTGCTGGTGTCCACGACCGTCATCGAGGTGGGGGTCGACGTCGCCAACGCGACGGCCATGGTGATCTTCGACGCGGACCGCTTCGGGGTCTCCCAGCTGCACCAGCTGCGCGGCCGGGTGGGCCGCGGGGGGCATGCCGGGCTCTGCCTGCTGGTCACCTCGGCGGAGCAGGGGTCGCCGGCCCGCGAGCGGGTCGGCGCGGTGGCCGCGACGACCGACGGCTTCGAGCTGTCCCGCCTCGACCTCGAGCAGCGCCGTGAGGGGGACGTCCTCGGAGCCTCGCAGTCCGGGACGAGGTCCGGTCTGCGGCTGCTGTCGGTGCTCCGCGACGAGGACGTGATCGCCCGGGCGCGGGCCGCGGCCGAGACCCTCGTCGAGGCGGACCCGACGCTGGGGGAGCAGCCCGACCTGCGCGCCGCCGTGCAACGGCTCCGCGAGACCGAGCAGGCCGACTTCCTCGAGAAGGCGTGAGTCATCTGTGACCAGGATCATCGGGGGCTCGGCCGGCGGCCGACGGATCCGCACGCCCCAGGGCGAGAACACCAGGCCGACCTCCGACCGGGTGCGCGAGGCGCTCTTCTCCTCCCTCGAGGCCGAGCTCGGCTCGGTGGCCGGGCTGCGGTTCCTGGACCTGTACGCCGGCTCCGGCGCGGTCGGTCTGGAGGCGGTCTCCCGCGGCGCCGGCATGCTGACCAGCGTCGAGCAGGACCGACGCACCGCCACGCTGGTGCGCGACAACGCCCGGAACCTCGGCTTCCGCTCGGTGGAGGTGGTCGCCGCGGCGGTGCGCCGGACGCTGCAGGCGCCGCCGCGGGCGCCGTACGACGTGGTCTTCTCCGACCCGCCCTACGCCCTGTCGGCCGCGGAGGTCGAGGCCGACCTCGGCGCGCTGGTCGCGCACGGCTGGCTCGCGCCGGAGGCCGTCGTGGTGGTCGAGCGGTCGGTGCGCGGGGTCGCGCCGACCTGGCCGGACGGGCTCTTCGCCGGCCGATCGCGTCGCTACGGCGAGACCGTGCTTTGGTACGGTCACGCAGCGGCCGGGACCTCCTGAGCCGCCGCCCGCCGGCCGCCCCCAGCCTCAGGAGCCACTCGTGCGCAGAGCCGCGTGCCCAGGATCGTTCGACCCGGTGACCAACGGACACCTCGACATCGTCCGGCGCGCCGCCACGCTGTTCGACGAGGTCGTCGTCGCGGTCGGGGTGAACAAGTCCAAGCGCCGCCTGTTCACGCCGGAGGAGCGCATCGAGATGCTCACCGAGGTGTGCGCCGACCTCGGCAACGTGCGGATCGCCGGCTTCACGGGGCTGCTCACCGACTTCTGCCGCGAGCAGGGGGTCGTCGCCATCGTCAAGGGACTCCGGGCGGTCAGCGACTTCGACTACGAGCTGCAGATGGCCCAGATGAACTCCAGCCTCGCCGACATCGAGACGGTGTTCGTGCCGACCAGCCCGGAGTACTCCTTCCTCGCCTCCAGCCTCGTCAAGGAGGTGGCCACCTTCGGCGGGGACGTCTCCTCGCTGGTGCCGGCCTCGGTGCTCGAGCGGATGACCGTCCGGCTGCGGGAGCGGGCCGAGGAGGCCTGAGGGCTGCTCTTGCAGCCTCCGCGGGCGCGTACCCTCGGGAGGAACATGCTGTGTCGGGTGCTCAGGGGGAGGGTACAAACGGCCGGGGATTCCCCCGAGCGCCACTGGAAAGGGACAACGTGAACGTGCACGACAAGCTGGCCGAGATCCGCCGGGCGATCGAGGAAGCCCGATCGATGCCGATGTCGGCGTCGGCGGTCGTGAACCGGGCCGAGCTGCTGGCCCTGGTCGACGAGCTCGGTGCTGCGGTCGACACCGCCTTCAGCGACGCGCAGCAGGTGGTGGCCGAGCGGGAGGTCGTGGTCGAGGAGGGCCGCAAGGAAGCCGCCGAGATCGTCGCGGAGGCCAAGAACGAGCGCGAGCACATCGTCTCCGACACCGAGGTCTTCCGGCTCGCCAAGCGCGAGGCGGACCGGGTCCTCGAGCAGGCGCACGCCGAGGCGGACGGGTTGCGGCAGGAGACCGACGACTACGTCGACGCGAAGCTGGCCAACTTCGAGATCACCCTGGAGCGGACCATGGACGCGGTCAAGCGCGGCCGTGAGCGGCTGGCGGGCCGCACCGAGCTCAGCTCGCTGACCGACGCCGAGGTCGACAAGATCCGGCTGCCCGAGCACCTCGAGCGCTGAGGCCGCGACGTTTTGGTCGCAAGGGGCACCGTTCGGTACCCTTGTCGACGGTCCTGCGTGCCCCGTCTCGACGTCAACCAGGTTGACCCGGGCCGACGGTGGGCGGGACTGTGATCTGTTGGCTCCACTGACCTGAACGGACATGCTGTGCGTCTCGACCCGAGAGCGCCGCTCGTGCTCGATACCCGCGAGCTCGGCCGCCGCCCGGGGTCGCAACGCCTGCAGACCGTGACGGTGCCGGCGCCGGCAGATCTCGGTATCGAGGTGCTTCGCGTCCCCGAAGGGTCGCCTGTCGAGCTGGATCTCCGGCTCGAGGCGGTCATGGAGGGCGTCCTCGTCACAGGCACGGCCACGGTCGTCCTGGAGGGGGAGTGCGTCCGGTGCCTGGAGGAGATCCGTGACGAGGTCACGGTCGACTTCCAGGAGCTCTTCGTCTACGAGGAGAGCGACACCGCCGCAGGCGAGGAGGACGGCGCTACCAGCCGGCTCGTGGGCGACCTGGTCGACCTCGAGCCACTGCTGCGGGACACGGTGGTGCTTGCACTGCCGTTCCAGCCGCTGTGCCAGGACGACTGCCCGGGGTTGTGCATCGAGTGCGGTGCACGTCTCGCAGACGATCCGGGCCACCAGCACGACGAGCCGATCGACCCCAGGTGGGCGGCGCTCCAAGAGCTGGCCGACGACGACGTACCCGGCCGGATCACCGGCGGACAAGAGGAGTGAGTTAAGTGGCTGTTCCGAAGCGGAAGATGTCGCGCAGCAACACGCGTCACCGTCGCTCGCAGTGGAAGGCCGTCGCGCCCTCGCTGGTGAACTGCGCCAACCCGGCCTGCGGTGCGAAGCACCTGCCGCACCGCGCCTGCCCGGAGTGCGGCCAGTACGGCGCGCGCACCGAGCGTCGCCAGGTCCTCTGAACGACGGACGCGACATGAGCCAGCGCAGCCAGGACCCGCAGGACCTGCGGGACCCCCCTGAGCTGCGCAGTGCCCTCGGCGACCCGGTCCTGGAGCCAGAGCTCCTGGACCGGGCGCTGACGCACCGCTCGTTCGCGTACGAGAACGGTGGACTGCCCACCAACGAGCGCCTGGAGTTCCTGGGCGACTCGGTGCTGGGCGTCGTCATCACCGACACGCTGTTCCGCACCCATCCCGACCTCTCCGAGGGACGGCTGGCGAAGCTCCGGGCGGCGGTCGTGAACGCGCGAGCCCTCGCCGAGGTGGCTCGCACCATCGGCCTCGGCGAGCACGTGAAGCTCGGCCGCGGCGAGGAGTCGACCGGCGGCCGCGACAAGTCCTCCATCCTCTCCGACACGGTGGAGGCAGTCATCGGAGCGGTCTACCTCTCCGGCGGCTTCGAGGCGGCCAGCGACGTCGTGCACCTGCTCTTCGACCCGCTGATGGTCAACGCCGCGCGCCTCGGTGCAGGTCTCGACTGGAAGACCAGCCTCCAGGAGCTGGCCGCCGAGCACGGGCTCGGTGTGCCGGAGTACGTCATCGAGGACGACGGTCCGGACCACGAGAAGACCTTCACCGCGCAGGTGCAGGTGGGCTCCGAGCTCTACGGTCACGGCACCGGCAGGTCCAAGAAAGAGGCCGAGCAGCAGGCAGCGGAGACGGCCTACCGGCACATCGCGGAGGCCTACGGCGAGGTGCCGGGCCTGGCCCAGCCCGCCGCCACCTCCGACTGAGGTCGGAACACGCCGTGCCCGAGCTCCCCGAGGTCGAGGTCGTCCGCCGCGGGCTGGAGGCCCACGTCGTGGGCCACACCTTCACCGACGTCACCGTGCTGCACCCGCGGCCCATCCGCCGGCACGTCGCCGGGGCCGACGACTTCGCGGCCCGACTGACCGGGCGGAGCGTGCTCGACGCCCGCCGTCGCGGCAAGTACCTCTGGCTGCCGCTCGACAGCGGCGACGCGCTGCTCGGCCACCTCGGCATGAGCGGTCAGATGCTGGTGCAGCCCTCGGCGGCCCCCGACGAGCGGCACCTGCGCGTGCGGCTGCGCCTCGACGCGCCGTACGAGCTGCGGTTCGTCGACCAACGGATGTTCGGCGGACTGGCGATCTCCGAAGGGGGCGCGCAGCTACCGCCCGAGATCGCCCACATCGCCCGGGACCCGATGGATCCGCTGTTCGACGAGGACGTCTTCGTCTCCCGGGTCCGCAAGCGCAGCTCGGGTATCAAGAGGATCCTGCTCGACCAGGGCGTGATCTCCGGCGTCGGCAACATCTACGCCGACGAGTCGTTGTGGCTGGCCCGTCTGCACGGTGACCGGCCCGGCACCCGGCTCACCAAGGCCCAGGTGCGCGAGGTGCTCGCCGGTGTCCGGCAGGTGATGACCTCGGCGCTGGCGCAGGGGGGCACCTCCTTCGACGCGCTCTACGTCAACGTCAACGGCGAGAGCGGCTACTTCGACCGGTCGTTGGAGGTCTACGGGCAGGTGGGCCTGCCGTGCTCGCGCTGCGGCACGCCGATCGTGCGCGTGTCGTTCATGAACCGGTCGTCCTACTTCTGTCCCCGCTGCCAGCCGCGGCCCCGGCTGCGCGCCCGCTGACTCCGCCCATCCGCGGGCCGACACAGCCTCGGCCGCGAGGGGCGGGACTGGTTATGTCTTGAAGAGCGTCGCGAGTCCGGTCATTGCGAGCAGTCGCGCGCACACCGGGTTGTGGCTGATGACCAGGGTCCCGTGTGACCGTCTGATCTCGCGGTGTGCGATGACCAGGGCGCTGAGGGCAGAGGCATCCATGAAGGTCACGCCGTCGAGGTTCATGATGATGCGGTTGCGGCCTTGGGCGAGGAAGCCCTGGATGACCCGGCTCATCTGCGGAGCCGTGGAGAGGTCGAGCTCTCCGGTGAGGGCAACGACGTCGTGTCCGGCTCCCGGGAGCACGGTGACGCAGCTCAACGCGATCCCGGCCTCACTCCCGTAGGCCGATGATGTGTGGGCGGGGAGTGCGAAGGCTCGGTCCGTCGCGGCGGGGGCTTCACTTGGCTGAGGTAGTTCACGTTCCCAGAGCCTCGTGATGATCTCGGTGATGGCGGCGGCGGGTTCAGGAAGGTGGGGTACCCCACCGAAGAGTTTGACGATGCCTTCCGCGATGACACGCACCTTCACGTTCGCGGTCACGGATAGTCGCACGAGCACCTGAAGGGCAGCGTCAGCGTCGATGACGTAGCGCTGCATGAGCATGCCTCTTGCCTGGTCGATCAGCGGGCGGGTCGCCAGGGCCACTTGCAGCGCTGCCACCTGCTGTCGGAGTGCGTCGACTTCGCTGCCCGCCTCGTCCGTTGTGCTGTGGACTTCGCCTACCTCGCGCGCGGCGCTGGTGACGTCCGTGACCGGCGTAGAGGTGGCGTCAGGCGGGGGATGCGTCATCGTGTCCGTTCGCAGAGAACGGGCGCAAGTAGCGCGCGCCCACGGAGGGCCCCCGGACCACGGGTAGCCGGAGGCGACCCAGATCTTGTGCTCAGCCGGACCTGCCAACATCAGACGGGCTGGACGGGCGTGGCCTCTCGTTCACGGAGAGTGAGAGTGTCGCGCCGCCACGTTTGCGCCTGCGGTCGTTGGAGAAGCCCGCGAGGCTCCGTGAGACGGGGTCCAGATCAAAACGGGGACCGCAAGGTATCGCTCTATTCCCGTTTGCCACGTCTTCAAACCTGACGCGGGTGTATTGCTCTCAGGTCCGTGGGCTCTGGTGGGAACGGTATGCTCCGATCACAGACAACCGCAACGCTCTGCCCCGGACCCGGCAGTGTCTCTGGAAGGCACGGTCGAGAACATCATGGGGTCCGCGGCATCGCGTCACGTCGGCGCTCGCAGGCGCGGGCGCGGCTGGAGCACGTCGTGACGGGCTCCGATGGCCAGTTCGACCGTGTGTGGGCATTGATCGCTGCCGAGCCGGAGAGCCGTGACGACAAGCCCGACGTAGTCGGCTGGATGCAGCGCCTGTGTCGCGCGGCGTCCGCAGCTCTTCCGTCCACTGGGGTCGGGGTAAGCGTGATGGACAGCGAGGGCCGTCCGGCAACCGTTGCCGCCTCTGATCCGCACAGCGCGACCCTGGAGGACCTCCAGTTCACCGTCGGTGAGGGACCTTGCATCGACGCCTACAGGACCGGAAGGCCCGTGATGGCCCCGGACCTGTCGGTCGCCGCCAGGGTCCGCTGGCCTGGCTACGCGGCCGCCGCACAGGAACACGGCATCCAAGCTGTGTTCGCGGTCCCGCTCCAGATCGGAGCAGCTCGACTTGGCGCGTTGGATATCTACAACGACCGGCCAGGGAGCCTTTCACCCGAGACCATCGCCCAGGCCCTTACCTTCGCCGACGCCGCGATGACGGGACTGCTGAACGCGCAACAGCGCTCGAACGAGGATGGCTGCGCACCAGCCCTCGACGACGCACTCGACAACCGGTTCGAGCTGTACCAAGCCCAGGGCATGGTCGCGGTCCAGCTCGGAATCAGGCTCCATGAGGCGATGATCCGCATTCGCGCCTACGCCTTCGCCCACGGCCGCGCCCTGAGTGATGTCGCCGACGACATCATCGCCCGCAAAATCGTTCTTGAGACGGACTCATGAACGCGCCCACCGCCCCTCTAGGGCACGTGAAGGGATGTTGACATGATCGCCGCTGAACGACTGGCAGAGGTGTTCGTCGAGGTAGCCGACACCCTCATCGACGACTTCGACCTGATCGAGTTCCTGCAGATGCTTGCCACCCACACCTCCGACCTCTTCGATGCTCGCGCCGCCGGTCTGCTCCTAGCCGACCATCGAGGCAAGCTGCAGGTCATGGCCGCCTCGGATGAACGATCCGAGATGATCGAGCTGTTCCAGGTCCAGGCCCAAGAAGGTCCCTGCCAGGACTGCTTCACCAAGGGTGAAGCCGTCATCAACGCAGACCTGAAAGACGCCACCGACCGGTGGCCGAACTTCGCCCCCCGCGCCGTCGCCGCAGGCTACCGGTCGGTCCACGCCTTCCCCCTACGCCTACGCACCCAGACCTACGGGGCCCTCAACCTGTTCGGCACCCACACCGGACAGATGGACCCCGCCGACGCCAAGATCGTCCAGGCACTCGCAGACATCGCCACGATCGGCATGCTCCAACAACGCACCATCCAACGAAGTGACGACCTCACCGAGCAGTTGCAGGGCGCACTCAACACCCGCATCGTCATCGAGCAAGCCAAAGGCATGATCGCGCAAACGCACACCATCACCCCAGACCAAGCCTTCGAGATGCTGCGCGCCTACTGCCGCAAGAACAACCTGCCCCTCAGCGACGTCGCCAACCGAGTGATCTCCGACCCGCTGAGCCTCGACCAACTCATGAACCCAGGCTGAGACTCCCGCACACAACCCCGCGAGCGTGGCTGGCGCAGTCTGGTGACTCGCGTCGCAGCCCGACCAGGTCGGCCGCTGTCCGCGCGTCTGGACATAGCCGATGAGCGTGGGTTGGTGGCAGGGCATGATGGCTCATGCCCGATTTCACGTGGCTCCCGGCCAATCAAGCCTCGGCAGAGGACGTCGAGGCGGTGTTCGCCACGGGCGGAGCCCACAAGTGTCGTTGTCAAGCGCTGAAGGTGCCTGGCTGGATCTGGCGGGACACGACGCAGGAGCAGAGGGATGCCGCGCTGCTGGAGCAGACCGCCTGCGGCATCACCGGACCGACGTCGGGGCTGATCGGGTACGTCGACGGCGAGGCGGCCGGCTGGGTCGCGGTCGAACCGCGGGAGAACTACCCCAGGCTGTGGAGCCGGAAGCAGGCGTGGATGCGGATGGACCCCGAGCTTGAGGGCGTCTGGTCTGTCACGTGTTTCGTCGTGCGCAAGGGCCGACGTCAGTCAGGGCTGACCTACGAGCTCGCCGCCGCCCCCGTCGAGTACGGCGAGCAGGTGGGCGCCCGCGTCCTGGAGGGGTACCCGATCGAGCCGCCGCCGGGAAAGACCGTGATCTGGGACGAGGCGTCGGTCGGACTGGTGCAGGTCTTCCTCGAGGCTGGTTACGAGGTCGCGGCCTCGCCCACGCTACGGCGGCGTGTGGTGCGGCGACGACTGGGCAATCGCTCGTGACGGTCGCCAGACCGGCTCGACGAAAGGACCAAGTCGCGCCGATCTGCCGCTGATGGTGAAGACCGAGGAGCGCGCCCCGCCCGCCTCCAAGTGCTTCACGCGACAAGCGGTGCCCTCAGAGCTCACGTCCGGGTTCGACCCAGCAGTACGCCGTGCCTCCGGACCCGGCCAGCCACCGGCCGATGCTGGTCGTTGCGCGGTCGTTGACCTGACCGTCATGGATGCCGGTCGCACGCTCTGGACCGACGGCCCGGACGAAGTCCACGGCCTCCACGGTCTTGAGCCACGATGCCTGCAGCGGTACCAGCAGGGTGTGCACCGCCTCGCTGGGGTGGTCCAGCGCGTCTCCGGGGTGGTAGACCGGGCCCGACGCCGTCTCGATGACATAACCGAGGTTGGCGCATGTCTCCTGGTCCGGCAGTACTGCAGCGTGCCGACCGCCCACGGCCCGCACCGTGAAGCCGGCCACCTTCACCTCGTCACCGGGGCTGATCGGGGTGTAGGGCACACCATGCAGGTCTGCTCCTTCCGGCGCCCAGACCGGAAGCTCGGAACCAATGATGCGAAGCATGTCGGCATGGTCGCTGTGCTCGTGAGTGATGAGCACAGCATCGGCGCCCAGCAACGCCTGCGGCTCGCTCCAGACGCCTGGGTCGACTACCACCACGCCGAACCCGTCGTCGATGGTCACGCACGAATGCGTCCAGCGAGTCAGTGCCATGTCGTCACGCTAGGCCAATGAGACTACGACCGCTCCGAGTCTCAACATGATTGGTATTGCCGCGAGCACCCGCCGTCCTGGCTACGACGGTCGCGTCACCCTGGCGACGAAAGACTCGAGGTTGCCGACCAGCCGATCGATCCGCTGGTCCAGGGTGAGCGTCTCGCGCATGCCCGGCGTACCCGTCTGCAGCTTGCCGCGCACGTAGAGCGAGCAGGAGAGGTCGGCGCAGATGTCGGTGCCGACCGAATGGCCCTGCTTGCCGGCCTTGCCCGCCCGGGGCGCCACCATGAGCGCGACCCCGCCGGAGCGCACGGTCAGGCAAACAGAGCACATGCTGGGCCTCGAGAAGCCGACGCTCGACGCGGGCGCGCGGAGCGCAACACCGACGAAGCGGTCGCCGATCGGGGCGACGAGGTAGCCCCGCGCGGGCGACTGCGGATCTCGCCAGCCGAGGTAGTCGAGGTCGTCCCACGGGCGCTGGGCGAGATCGCGCGGCACGTTCAGGCGCTGCGCCTCCCCTTTGGTCAGGTTCACGAAGGCAGCACGGATCTGGGGCTCGGTGAGGGGATTCACGTCGGCCGATGCTAGGTTTCCTATGCTCTTTAGGCAAATTCCTATGTTACGGAGGATGGGTTGCCACGCGCCGGACTGACCACAGAACGAGTCGTACGCGCCGCCGCCGATCTGGCCGACGAGAAGGGCTTCGTCGCGGTGACGGCCTCGGCCGTCGCCCGGCTCTTCGATGTGAGGGCCGCGAGCCTGTACACGCACGTCGCGGGCACCGACGACCTGCGCACCCGGGTGGCCCTCCTCGCCCTCGAGGAGCTCGCCGACCTGGCGGCCGCCGCGGTCGCGGGAAGAGCGCGCGCCGACGCGCTGGTCGCCTTCGCGAACGTCTACCGCGACTATGCCCGCACCCATCCGGGACGGTACGACGCCACGCGGCTGCGGCTGGACGCAACAACCGCCGCGGCGAGCGCCGGCGGTCGCCACGCCGCACTCACCCGCGCGATCCTGCGCGGCTACGGCCTCGCCGGCGATGACGAGACGCACGCCGTCCGGTTGGTCGGCAGCGTGCTGCACGGCTACGCCAGCCTGGAGCTGGCCGGCAGCTTCGACCACAGCGATCCACCCGGCGACACGACGTGGCCGCGGATCCTCGACGGACTCGACCGCATGCTGCGCACCTGGACAGACACCGATCGATCCTGACGCAGTTCGGTCGGGCGGTCCTCGCCGTGGAACCTCCTACGGTCTCGGTGAGAGCGCGCTGCCAGATGCGGCAGATGAACAGGCAGGTTGACATCTCGCGCTGTGCTGCTGAGCGTGGACTTCGATCACAAGTGCCCGATGTGCCTGTTCATCTGCACAGCACGACAACGCCGCGGAGAGCAAAGGAGCAGAGTCCTTCACCCCTGGGCCGGGAAGTGGGTCGTGACGGATGCCGAGGTGAACATCATCGAGCGCTTCGCGGACTTCGACGGAAAGTGACGCTTCTCCGGTACGTCCGGTCATGACACCGTGAGGGCGCGCTGCGGAGTCGGCCCGGGTTTAGCGGCGCGAGAGGAACCGAACTGCCACGCCGGCGGCGACGAGCACCAACAGGATGAGAATGAGTTCCGGTACTCCGATGCCGAACATGACCAGAGGCTAGCCCACACCGACCGGCGCCGTCGTCGTGCCACAACGCATCGCTGCCTTGCGGTGTTCCGACTGCAGAACGTCCGGCTCGCAGAAGCCATCGTCATCGACATGCACGTGTGAGCTGGGCACCAGTGGCAGGGTGCTGTCCCATGATTGACGACGCTGCGAAGGCCAACCTGTACAACTACCTGAAGCACGAGCGCGAGGCGGTTCTTGCCAAGCTCGACGGGCTGTCCGAGTACGACGTGCGTCGCCCGATGACCGTCACCGGGACCAACCTTCTGGGTCTCATCAAGCACCTGGCGACATGGGAGGCCAGGTACCTCGGCGAGGTCTTCGAGCGTCCCTTTCCTGAGCCCCTGCCTCGGTGGGACGTCGAAGCCGAGCGACTCGCCGACATGTGGGCGACCGAGTGGGAGTCCCGCGCCGACATCATCGACCGCTACCGACGGGTGTGGGAGCACAGCGACGCGACGGTGGACGCACTCACCCTGGATGCCACGGGCCGCGTGGCCTGGTGGCAGAACGCCGAGGTGCCCCTCTTCAACATCCTCGTCCACCTGCTTGCCGAGACCAGTCGGCACGCCGGCCACGCCGACATCCTGCGCGAAGCAGTCGACGGAGCCGTAGGAACCGACGCGGAGGACATGGCCGGCGAGCGGCACGACCCAGCCTTCTGGGCGGAACGGTGCGAAGAGATTGAGGCGTCCGCCAGGTCAGCCAGCTGATAGTTTCATGGTGCCGACCTGGGAGAGGGTCGCAGCTGTCCCCCCCAGGAACACCCGGTTGCCGAATCGTGGAGACCGGGGAAGCATGCGGTCGCATGACTGCCGACAAGGCGTTCGACCTGGGTCCTGTGCCGACCCGCATGCCGGTCACCGAGGAGCTGGCGCGGAGTCTGGTGTCTGCGCAGTTTCCGCAGTGGGCTGATCTTCCGGTCGAACCGGTAGCCAATGGTGGCTGGGACAACTGGACGTTCCACCTTGGCACCGCAATGGTGGTGCGCCTGCCCAGCGCCGCGGAGTACGCCCAGGCGGTCGAGAAGGAGCACCGCTGGCTGCCGGCGCTGGCTCCCCAGCTGCCGCTTCCCATCCCGATCCCGCTGGCGAAAGGCAAGCCGAGTGGCGAGTTCCCCCACGCGTGGTCGGTCTACGAGTGGCTGGACGGCGTCACCGCGACCGGGGACCGCATCGCCGATCAGGTCCAGTTCGGCCGCGACCTGGCCGACTTCCTGGCCGCCCTGCGAAGCATCGAGGCCGGGGAGGGTCCTCAGCCAGGAACTCACAACTGGTTCCGGGGCGGCACCCTGCGCACCTACGACAAGGACACCCGGCGCGCGCTGGAGGAACTGGCCGACGTCGTCGATGTCGAGCTGGCTCGCGAGATCTGGACGAACGCACTCAACGCATCCTGGAACGGCGTGGACCGCTGGTTCCACGGAGACCTCGCCGAGGGAAACCTCTTGCTCGACGACGTTCGGTTGGCCGCAGTCATTGACTTCGGGACGTGCGGCGTCGGCGACCCGGCTTGCGATCTGGCCGCCGCGTGGACATTGCTCACCGCCGAGGTCCGGCAGACGTTCCGGGATCGGCTGTCGCTGGACGACGACTCCTGGGCACGCGGGCGGGGCTGGGCCCTGTGGAAGACACTCGCCACCTGTTCACACGCCTACCAGGACCCCGAGCACATGGAGGTGTACGCGAGGACGATGCGCATCCTTCACGAGATCTTCGAGGAGTACACGGCAAGCCGACATGCGTGCGTCGGGGTCGCGCCCGCACCGTCCGTGGCACGCTGACCTGTATGGACGCGGCACAGCTGGTCATCAGGGCTGCCGAAGCGCGAGCATCGGCTCTCGCCGAGGGCGATGCCGAGAGACTGTTGGAGCTCCTGCACGAAGACTTCAGGTGGACGACACACGTGGGTGAGACCTACAGCCGTCGGGAGTACATACGTCGTAACACCGAGGGGCACACGCGTTGGCAGTCGCAAGAGCTGCGCAGCCCCGAGGTTGTCATCGTTGGGGAGACCGCCGTTCTCAACGCGGAGGTGATTGACGTGGTGCTGTCGGGGGACGAGGGCTCCAAGACGTTCCGCATGCCGATGACGCAGGTGTGGGTCTGTCTGGGCGGTGACTGGAAGTGCCTCGCAGGTCACGCAGGTCCGCGCCTGATCTGACGGTCACAGATCGCCGATCACGAGTTCGATCTCCCCGCGTGCCCTTGCCTTGTGGAATCGAGGGGACGGCTGCCAAAACCACCACCCGACCGGCACGATCCGTGTGACGATTCGTCCCGAGCGACCCGCGGCCGTGCATCCCGCGAGGCTGGTTGAAGACGCTGGGGGGGGCCGTGAGCAGCACCGACACTCTGAACCGCGGACCGGACTTCCCGACCAGCGCCCCGCGGCCCCGGTAGTTGAGTCCCCGATAGTGGTGTAGCGCGGTCGCCAGGATCGTCACCGGCGTGTACGGCAGACGAAGACGCGGCCACCGCGTGATCCTTCGAGTGAACCTCTCACAGCACTCTCGAATGGAGTCATCACGATGACCGCACCACACATTGTCGACCCTGCGCGCCTGCTCGGCGAAGCCCTTGCCGAGGCGAGTCCGGATCTGATGCGCGGGTTGTTGCAGACGATCATCAACGCCCTGCTGTCCGCGGACGCCGATGCCGTGGTCGGGGCCGAGTACGGGCGTCCCTCTCCGGGTCGGGTCGCGCAGCGCAACGGCTATAGGCATCGGGACCTGGACACCCGGGTCGGCACGATCGAGGTCGCGGTGCCGAAGCTGCGCAGGGGCACCTACTTTCCCGAGTGGCTGCTCGAGCGCCGCAAGCGTGCCGAGGCCGCGCTGATCACCGTGGTCGCGGACTGCTACCTCGCCGGCGTGTCCACCCGGCGGATGGACAAGCTGGTCAAGACCCTCGGCATCGACTCGCTGTCGAAGTCGCAGGTCTCGCGGATGGCCGCCGAGCTCGACGAGCACGTCGAGCAGTTCCGCCACCGGCCCCTCGACACCGCCGGACCGTTCACGTTCGTCGCTGCCGACGCGCTGACGATGAAGGTCCGCGAAGGCGGACGCGTGATCAACGCCGTGGTGCTCTTGGCGACCGGGGTCAACGGCGACGGGCACCGCGAGGTCCTCGGCATGCGGGTCGCGACCAGCGAGACCGGTGCAGCATGGAACGAGTTCTTCGCCGACCTGGTCGCCCGCGGCCTGGCCGGGGTCCGCCTGGTCACCAGCGACGCCCACGCCGGGCTCGTCGACGCCGTCGCGGCGAACCTGCCCGGCGCCGCCTGGCAACGCTGCCGGACCCACTACTCAGCGAACCTCATGAGCGTGACACCGAAGAGCATGTGGCCAGCGGTCAAGGCGATGCTGCACAGCGTCTACGACCAGCCCGACCGACCCGCGGTGCACGCCCAGTTCGACCGGCTGCTCGACTACGTCGACGGCAAACTGCCCGAGGTCCACAACCACCTCGACACCGCCCGCGCCGACATCCTGGCCTTCACCGAGTTCCCCAAAGACGTCTGGACCCAGATCTGGTCCAACAACCCCGCCGAACGACTCAACCGCGAGATCCGCCGCCGCACCGACGCCGTCGGCATCTTCCCCACCCGCGAAGCCATCGTCCGGCTCGTCGGCGCCGTCCTGGCCGAGCAGACCGACGAATGGGCCGAAGGACGCCGCTACCTCGGACTCGAAGTCCTCGCCCGCTGCCGCGTCACCATCGTCCCCGACAACGACACCGAGATCGGAGCTGATCAACTGCCCGCACTCACCGCCTGACCCGACAGAAGGAACGCAGCGCTACACCACTACCTGGGACTTGACCGCCCCGGTGGCGACGGCCGTCGCGGTTGCTTGCGGCGCTGCTGGTGCTCGCCGTCCTTGCCGGCCCGGTCGCCGGGCTCTGGTGGTGGCGGCACCCGACCGTGTATCAGTCAGCGGCGCAAGCGTGGAGTGTCGGCGGTGGTGAGACCTTTCCGGTCGACGGCGAGCCGATGAGCATCGGCATGACCTGGTTCCGCGATCCCCGCCCCGGCGAGTCGGTGACCCTGCACGCCGCCGCCCCGCACGTGCTGGTCAACACCGCCGAGGCGACCGTCACCTTCTCGGTCTGCCAGGTCGCCGGCCGCAGCAGCATCAGCTCCGTCCGCGGTGACCTCCGCCGGCGGTGCTCGAAGCTCCTACCGATCAAGGACACCCGTCTGGCGTTGACCTATCAGCACCCTCGCCGCCAAATGCTGATGACGATCACCCCCACCCGTCCGGGCGTCGTCAAGATCCAGGGCATGGACCTCACCTACTCCTACCGACACCAGAGCGGAACCCAGCGCGTCGGTGAGTACGCCTGGTTCCGCTACCGGTGACCTCTTCGGACTGAGTGTCCGGGGGAGCGCGCGGTGTTGGCGGCTCGGCCGCTGGTTGGCAGTCACGGACCTGCCACGCGATTGCGTCCTTCGTCCCGGACCGCGAAGCAAGGCATCGGACCCGTCGCCGCCGACGAGGAACGACCCAACCGGCCGGCTCGAGAACCGGCGCGGTCGTCAGCGCTTGCTGGCGTTCGAGGGCTCTACGCGTCGGCCGAGCCTGCCGGCGTAGCCGTCGAACGCTGCCCGGACCCCGAGCCTCAGGTGGGCGGCGGCGTACCGCGGATGCCGGGGCAGATTGATGATCGGTTTGACCAACACACGTCGCAGGACGACCCGTGCGGCGCCCAGCGCCGAACGTCGGCGGAGGATCCAGATCAGGTTGCGGGTGGCGTAGTAGTCGCGCCAGCCGGGCGCACCCAGCTCCCTGGCCGGCGCCTGTGTGAGCCCCAGCCGACCCCGGACGCGACGCTCCTCGAGCCACAACTGCCCGCTCACGAACAGGGGGTAGCCCGCCGAGGCGAGGCGTAGGCCGAACTCGAGATCGTCAAAGCCGAAGAACAGCGGTGCCGACGGCCCTCCCGCGGACCGCACGGCGCCGACGCGGTAGCAGGGGAACTGTCCCCCGCCGATGTAGGACACCTGCACAGGGCCCTCGAGCTCCGGGTCGGGAAGACGCGTCCCCAGGCCGCGACGGGTGTCGAAGCGACCGCCTACCAGACCCACACCCCCCACGCCGCCAGGCCCCCCGCTGTGGTGGTCGAGCATTTCGTCGGCGAACGTCGTGACATCGGCGAAGACGTGGTCGGTGCGGGGTGGGTCGTCGTCGTCGAGGAACATCACCCAGTCCTCGTCGGCGGCTGCGTCGAGCACCGATTCCACCCCCAGCGCGAGGCCGCCTGCCGGACCGAGGTTGTCGGGGGCGGCGAGGTAGCGGACCTCGCCCGCGACGTGCGGGTGCTGGCTCACCAGCCGCTCGGTCTCCACCTCGGCGGCGTTGTCGACGACCAGGAGGGTGTCGAGAGGCCGGGTCTGGCTGCCGATCCGTTGCAGCGAGTCGGCCAGGTCGAGGGGGCGGCGGAACGTGACCAGCACTCCGTGCACGCGGCTATGGCTCCCCAACGTGACCCCCTCCGAGTGCGCAATGGCCCGAAGCCCCTGTGGGTCCATCATGGCCGAGACGGGCGGCCTGTACCCCGGAATCCAGACAGCCGGGATGGGGCTCAGCGCAGGTGCCGCGCCGCCCGGACCGTCTCCGGCACGGTCCCCGTCCAGTCGACCGGGGTCCACGGCTCGGAGGGCACCCACTCGCTGCCGCACCCGGCACAGGCGAACAGCGGCTCGTCATCGAGGTGGCTGCCGGTGGCGGACCAGCTGCACTCCGAGCGGCAACCGGAGATCTGGAGGGGGCGCACTGACCGCACGTTACCGCCCCGGACCCCGGCCATTGACCGTCCCAAATGTGCGTGGGACTCTAGGAGTCGAACACCACCACACTTCCTGGCTGCGACCCAGCCGGCTCCCGAGTGTGTCCGGTGTGCCTTCTTCACCTCCAACGAAGGACTCTCCCTATGGCCAAGGCGCTCCTCGGCACCACCATGAGCAGCACTGACCCCCGTCTCCTTGCCTCACTCGTCGCTGAGAACCGACGCCTGCGACAGCGCGTCACCGACCTCGAGGCCCACGTCCTGCGACTGCAGGCGGAGAACGACACCCTGGAAGCGGCGTTCCAGGACGAGCCGCTGCTCACCCTCGAGCACGCCTGAGCCTCGCCGCCCCGCCGTCTCGCGCCCGCGACGCTGAGCCGGACCGCGACGACGGCGTCCGCTCGAGAAGACTCGTGACACCCCCTCGACCCACCTGATTCCCAGGAAGTCGCGTCGAGGCGACCTCTACGAGGTCGGGGCGGTCGTCCCCCCGGCCGATGTCCCGTCGGCCGGAACAGCGGTGCACTCCGCGGTCGGGCTCTGCGTCCCGCTCGGCGGGTCCGTCGGCGAAGGACAGGGGTCCGCGGGCGAGGTGCTCGGCGACGGGCTGGGTGACGGGCTGGGCGAGGGACTCGGGCTGGGTTTCGGGCTGGGCGAGGGACTCGGGCTGGGTTTCGGGCTGGGCGACGGACTCGGGCTGGGCGACGGGCTCGGCTTGGGGTTGGGACTGGGAAGCGGGCTCCCCGGGGACGGCGCCGGGCTCGGAGCGGCCGGTGTGCCGCTGCTGCCCGGGGCTGCGGGTGAAGGCGTCGCAGATCCTGCAGCGGGGGCCGGTCCGACGGCGGCAGCGGGACCCGGGCCTGCCGCCGTGCCACGCCTGGTTCCCCCGGGTCGGCCCGGACGGGTGGTGCGCAGGTCCACGGATCCGGCCCTCGCGGGCCGGGCCGCCGCCGGAACGACCAGCGTCCCCGACGGCGGGGCGACGTTCAGCAGCGCCGACATCGGCACGCCGGAGCCGACGGGCAGGGCGCCGAGGTCGAAGCGGGCCTTCCACTGCAGCACCAGCGCCAGGTACGCCCTGGAGTGGTTGTAGGCCAGGATCGCCGACCGGAGACCGGACGTGGTGGCGAGGTCCAGGCCCCCCGAGCAGAGGTACGCCGCGGCCGAGGCGGCTGCGTCCTCGACGTCCTGGGGGTCGGCCACCCCGTCACCGTCACCGTCGCGCCCGAAGACCCTCCAGGTGGACGGGATGATCTGCATCGGACCGACCGCGCGGTCCCAGGTGCGGTTGCCGTCCCAGCGGCCGTGGTCGGTGTCCGGCACCGCCGCGAACCCGTTGCCGTCGAGGACCGAGCCCAGCACCAGCGTCCGGTGCCCGCGGTCCAGCGGGCGCCCGAGGAGCGAGCCCGACTCCACCTGGCCGATGGCGGCGAGGAGGCTGGCCTCGAGGTGACAGGACTCCGGTGCAGCCGCGGCCGCCCGTGAGTAGGCGCGGGAGAGGATCTCGGGAACGCCCGCCTGGCGCCACTGCACGGTCGAGGCGCCGGCATCAGTGCCGGGGTAGGGCGCGATCACGACGGGGTCCGGCCACGCCGGTGCGCCGGGTGTCCCGGCCGACCCGTCGTCGGGCACCACCGTCACCGAGGCGGGACCCGCGTCGCGCGGATCTGCCGCGGTGGCGGTGGGGGCGCTCGGCACCGTGGTGGTCGTCACCGTCGTGGCACGCTCCGGCGGCACCGGCACGAGCTGGGGCATTCCCGGCGCAGTGGTCCCCGCAAGGACGAGCAGCACGGCCACGAAGCTCGGACCGGTCACCCCCTGCAGACGGCTTCCGCTGCCCCCGTCCGTGACCCGGCCGCGACGCACCCGGGAGAACCACCGTCCTGCGCTGCCCCGGCCGCTACCGCGGCGGGGGGTCCCCATCCCATCCCCCATGCGCTGAAGCATGCCATCGGCTGCAAGGGCAGGGGGAGGCGAAGTTCGCAACGTCCGGGTACGGCGGCAATGCGCGAGGCGCCCGATCCGGGAGCATGCCCCGCGGGGAAGCCTCCGAGATGCGCGGAACCACCTGTCCGGACCGGTAGGGTCGGACCCGCTGGTCTTCCCCACGGCAGCAGCGCAGACCCCTCGGGCGCCATGCCCGGCGTGGCTGCGAGAATCCGTCGTCAGCTCAGGTGGTCCGACACCGGTCCGCCGGCGAACCGTGAGGAGTCCTCGTTGTACCTCAAGAGCCTGACGCTCCGGGGATTCAAGTCCTTCGCGTCCGCGACCACCTTGCAGCTCGAGCCAGGCATCACCTGCATCGTGGGGCCCAACGGCTCCGGCAAGTCCAACGTCGTCGACGCCCTCGCCTGGGTGATGGGCGAGCAGGGCGCCAAGTCCCTGCGCGGCGGCAAGATGGAGGACGTCATCTTCGCCGGCACCTCCGGCCGGCCGCCGTTGGGCCGCGCCGAGGTGGCGCTGACCATCGACAACTCCGACGGCGCGCTGCCGATCGAGTACTCCGAGGTCACCATCAGCCGGACGATGTTCCGCAACGGCGGCTCGGAGTACGCCATCAACGGCCAGTCCTGCCGCCTCCTCGACGTCCAGGAGCTGCTCTCCGACTCCGGCATCGGCCGGGAGATGCACGTCATCGTCGGCCAGGGCCAGCTCGACTCGATCCTGCGTGCGACGCCGGAGGAGCGACGCGGCTTCATCGAGGAGGCCGCCGGGGTCCTCAAGCACCGCAAGCGCAAGGAGAAGGCGCTGCGCAAGCTGGACTCCACCGAGGGCAACCTGACCCGGCTCAGCGACCTGCTCAGCGAGATCCGCCGTCAGCTGAAGCCGCTCGGCCGTCAGGCAGAGGTGGCGCGCCGGGCCGCGGTCGTGCAGGCCGACGTCCGTGACGCCCGGGCCCGGTTGCTCGCCGACGACCTCGTCGCAGCGCGCACGTCGCTCGAGCAGGAGCTCGCCGACGAGAGCGTGCTGGTACGCCGACGCGCCGAGGTCGAGGGAGCGCTCGAGCGCACCCGGGAGGCCGAGGCGGCCCTCGAGGCAGCGCTGCGCGAGGACCTCCCCGCACTGGCGGCCGCCCAGGAGACCTGGTTCGGCCTGTCCGGGCTGCGGGAGCGTCTCAAGGGCACCGCGGGGCTCGCCGCGGAGCGGGCCCGCAACGCCGCGGAGAGCACCCAGGAGCCGGCCGCCGGCGGTCGCGACCCCGAGCAGCTGGTCGCCGAGGCCGAGCGGGTCCGCGGCCAGGAGCAGGAGATCGCCGCCGAGGTCGAGCGGCACCGCGCCGCGCTCGACGCCGCCCTGGCCGCGCGCCAGGCCGCCGAGGAGGCGCACACGGCGGAGGACCGCCGGATCGCCGGGTTGCTGCGCGCCGCTGCCGACCGGCGGGAGGGACTCGCCCGGCTGCACGGCCAGGTCAACGCCCTCAAGAGCCGTGCCGCCGCGGCCGACGACGAGGTCGGCCGGCTCGGCGCCGCCCGGCAGGAGGCCGTGGCGCGGGCCGAGCGCGCGCAGCGCGACTTCACCGCGCTCGAGACGCGGGTCGCCGGCCTGGACGCCGGGGAGGAGGGGCTGGACGCGGAGCACGAGGGCGCCAGCTCCACGCTCGCCGACATCGAGGAGCGGCTGGCCAAGACCCGTGAGGAGACCCAGGCCGCCGAGCGGGAGCGCAGCGCGCTGGGAGCCCGCAAGGAGGCGCTCGAGCTCGGCCTCAACCGCAAGGACGGCGCGGGCGCGCTGCTCGCGACCACCGGCACCGTGTCCGGGCTGCTCGGCTCGGTCGCGGCCCTGGTCAGCGTCCGGAGCGGTTTCGAGACGGCGGTCGCCGCAGCGCTCGGGTCGGCCGCCGACGCGGTCGCGGTCGAGCACGTCGATGCGGCGATGGGCGCCCTGGAGCACCTCAAGTCCGAGGACCTCGGTCGCGCCGGCCTGCTGCTCGGCGGGCTCGACGGCGAGGACGGAAGCGCCGCAGACCCGGCCGGCTGGCCGGGCCTGGACGGCACCGGCAGCTACGCCGTGGACGTCGTCGACTGCCCCGAGACGCTGCACCCGGCGCTGCACCGCCTGCTGTTCAAGGTGGCGGTCGTCGAGGACCTCGAAGCGGCCCGCGACCTGGTGCACCGGCTTCCCGACCTGACCGCGGTCACCCGGGAGGGAGACCTGGTCGGCACCCACTTCGTCTCCGGAGGCTCCTCGGCGCAACCCAGCCTCCTGGAGGTGCAGGCCGCCGTGGACGAGGCGACCGAGCAGCTCCAGGCCTCGAGCCACGCCTGCGAGCGGCTCGGCTTCGACCTGGCCCGGCTCGAGGAGGAGCGGGCGCAGGCCCAGCACCGGGTCGACGTGGCCCTCGCCCGACTGCACGAGTCCGATGCGACGCTGGCAGCCGTCGCCGAGGAGCTCGGCCAGCTCGGCTCGCTGGCCAGGTCCGCCAAGGGCGAGGCGGACCGGCTGCAGGGGGCGATCGCCGCTGCCGAGGCCGCCCGCGACCAGAACCTCGCCGGTCTCGCCGAGCTCGAGCAGCGGCTGCTCAGCGCCGAGGAGGCACCCGACGAGGAGCCCGACACCGAGGAGCTCGGCCGGCTCGCCGACGCGGCCAGGACCTGCCGGGCCCAGGAGATGGATGCCCGCCTGGCGCTGCGGACCGCCGAGGAGCGCGCCCGGGCGCTGGCCGGGCGGGCCGACAGCCTGATGCGGTCGGCGCAGGCCGAGCGTGAGGCCCGTGCCCGGGCGGCTGCCCGTCGCGAGCGGCTCCGGCGGGAGGGTCGTGCCGCCGAGGCGGTCACGCGGGGCGTCACCGTGGTGCTGCAGCGGCTCGAGGTCTCGATCGCGGCTGCCGCCCAGCAGCGCACCGACGTCGAGGAGTCCCGCCGTGGCCGCGAGCAGGAGCTGATGGCGGTCCGCGCCCGGCTGCGCGACCTCGGCAAGGAGCACGACGAGCTGGTCACCACCGTCCACCGTGACGAGATGGCCCGCGCCCAGCAACGGATGCGCATCGAGCAGCTCGAGGAGCGGGCGCTCGAGGAGCTCGGTCTCGACCCCGAAGCCCTGGTCGGCGACTACGGCCCCGACCAGCTGGTGCCGCCGGTGCTCGGCCCGGACCACGAGGGGGAGGCCCCCGAGCCGGTGCCGTTCGTGCGCGAGGAGCAGCAGAAGCGGCTCCGCGCGGCCGAGCGGGCCCTGGCCACCCTCGGCCGGGTGAACCCACTGGCGCTGGAGGAGTTCACCGCGCTGGAGGAGCGGCACAAGTTCCTCACCGAGCAGCTCGAGGACCTCCGCAAGACCCGCAAGGACCTGCTCGACATCGTCCGCGAGGTCGACGACCGCGTCCAGCAGGTCTTCACCGAGGCGTGGGAGGACGTGCGCGCCGCGTTCGACTCGGTGTTCTCGCGGCTGTTCCCGGGGGGAGAGGGCAGGCTGGTGCTGACCGACCCCTCGGACATGCTCACCACCGGCATCGAGGTCGAGGCCCGGCCGCCGGGCAAGAAGGTCAAGCGGCTCTCCCTGCTCTCCGGCGGAGAAAGGTCGCTGGTGGCGGTCGCCTTCCTGGTCGCGCTGTTCAAGGCCCGGCCGTCGCCCTTCTACATCCTCGACGAGGTGGAGGCAGCCCTCGACGACACCAACCTCGGCCGGCTCCTGGAGATCTACGAAGAGCTGCGCGAGAACAGCCAGCTGCTCGTGATCACCCACCAGAAGCGGACGATGGAGGTCGGCGACGCGCTCTACGGCGTCACCATGCGCGGCGACGGGGTCTCGGCGGTGATCTCCCAGCGGCTGCGCGAGACGGCGGGGTCGTCGCCGGCATGAGCACCCCCCGGGCGCCCCGGCCGACGCGGGGAGACTTCGCCGCCTGGCGTCTGGCCACCACCCGGTGGGCCGACGATGACATCTACGGGCACATGAACAACGCGACGTACTTCGAGCTGATCGACACCGCCGTGAACGCGCACCTGCTCGAGGCCACCGGCACCGATATCCGCGTCCAGCGCGCGATCGGGGTGGTCGCAGAGGTCTCCTGCCGCTACTTCCGTGAGATCGGCTTCCCCGACCCGGTCGACGTCGGACTGGCCGTGGAGCGGCTCGGCACCTCGTCGGTGACCTATCGGATCGGCATCTTCCAGGGACCCGGCGAGGAGGCGGCCGCCGAGGGCCGCTTCGTGCACGTGTACGTCGACAACGCCGGCGGGCCGGGGGAGCGGCCGGTGTGCCCGGTGCCCGCGGAGATCCGCGCCGCTGTCGAGCCGCTCGTCCGCGGCTGACCGGCGGAGGGCCACGGCCGGAACCGGCGCCGGGGGAGAGGTCCAGGGACGAACGGCCTGAGGCCCGTTCACCACGGGCTGTCATGATGGGTCGGTCCGCGTCACCTCTCGGAAGGTCAGTCCCGTTGCTCAGCATCCTGTTCGCCATGCTCGTGATCCTCGCGCTCGCCGGGACGGTCGTGGTCTACGTCGCCTTCCCGCACCGCGGTGAGCAGGTGCCCCACGCCCCGGGTCTCGCGGAGGCGATGCGCCGCGGGGTGAACGCGCTGCCGACGCTGGACAACCAGCGCGAGCGTGAGCACCAGCACCACTGACGCCAGGCGGTCGTCAGGACCGCCCCTCCCGTCCCTCGCACCGCGGTGCGGACCGGCCGTCTCGACGTCGGTCCCGCGCCCGGTCGCGCTCTGTCCCGGCGCCCTCCGGGCCCCCCTTCTCGTCTGATTGGATGCACCCGTGGAGTACCTCTGGCTGATCGTCGCCGTCGCTGTCGTCCTGATCGGAGCCCTCGCCGGCCTGGTCACCACCCGGACCCGGCGCCGGCCCCCGGTGGGCGGCGCCTCCACCGACCTGCTTGCCCCGCCGGAGCCGCGGGTCGGGGAGGACGCCGAGACCCCGCGCGACACCGCGACCCGGACCATCGAGGACGCCGCCCTTCCCACGATCGAGCGGCCGGAGTCGACCGCCAGCCGGCTGGTGCGGCTGCGGGAGCGGCTCTCGCGCTCGCAAGGTCCGCTGGGTCGCGGTCTGCTCGCGCTGCTCTCCCGTGACGTCATCGACGAGGACACCTGGGAGGAGATCGAGGACACCCTGCTCACCGCGGATGTCGGCGTCGCGCCGACCCAGGAGCTGGTCGCCCGGCTGCGCACCCGCGTGAAGGTGGAGGGCACCTCCGGCGTCTCGATCAAGGACATCCTGCGTCAGGAGCTGCTCACCCTGGTGGATCCGAGCATGGACCGCAGCCTGCACGTCGAGGGCGTCGACGGCGCGCCGGGGGTGGTGCTGATGGTCGGGGTCAACGGCACCGGCAAGACCACCACGGTCGGCAAGCTGGCCCGGGTGCTGGTGGCCCAGGACAAGACCGTGATCCTCGGTGCCGCGGACACCTTCCGCGCCGCCGCCGCGGAGCAGCTCGCCACCTGGGGGGAGCGGGTCGGCGTGCCGGCCGTGCGCGGTCCCGAGGGCGGCGACCCGGCCAGCGTGGCCTTCGAGGCGGTCCGGGAGGGCATCGCGACCGGGGTGGACGTGGTCCTGGTGGACACCGCCGGCCGGCTGCAGAACAAGGCCGGCCTGATGGACGAGCTGGGCAAGGTCAAGCGGGTCGTGGAGAAGCAGACCCCCGTCACCGAGGTGCTGCTGGTGCTCGACGCGACGACCGGCCAGAACGGGATGTCGCAGGCCCGCGTCTTCCGCGAGGTCGTCAACGTGACCGGCATCGTGCTGACCAAGCTGGACGGATCGGCCAAGGGCGGGATCGTGGTGGCCGTGCAGCGCGAGCTGGGCGTCCCGGTGAAGCTGGTCGGTCTCGGCGAGGGTGCCGACGACCTGGCCCCGTTCAGCCCGGACGACTTCGTCGACGCGCTGCTCGGCGAAGGGGCCTGACGCTGCGGGTCCCGGTCGGCCCCGACGGGCGCGACCGGCGCCCGGACCTCGCTCCCGGTGCCGTCAGCGGAGCGAGGAGCCGCTCATCCGGCTGACGTCGAGGATGCCGCGCAGCGTGAAGTCGACGTACCGATCGAGGTCATCGATCGTCGGCAGCGGCCGGCCCACGATGGCGCGGGCGACGATCACGCCGCCCATCCACTGGATCGCGGTGTCCAGGTCGGCGTCGGCGCGCACCTCGCCCCGGGCGACCGCCCGCTCGAAGGTACGCCGGGCCTGCTCCTCCCGCCGGACCGTCGAGCCGCGGTAGAGGGCGGCGATCCGCGGGTCGCGCATCGACTCCGAGATCGACATCCGGATGAAGGCCTCGCCCTCGGCGCTGCCGACGAAGGCCAGGATGGCGCGGTAGCTCTCGGTCAGGTCGGCGACCAGCGAGCCGGTGTCGATCTCGGGGAACTCCGAGTCGTAGAGCGACTCCATCGCCGCGACCGCGAGGTCCTCCTTCGAGGGCCAGCGGCGGTACACGGTGGCCTTGCCGACCCCGGCCCGGGCGGCCACGTCGTCCACCGTCGTCTTGTCGAAGCCGTTCTGGAGCAGCAGCTCGGCCGCGGCGCGGATGATCCGGCCGTCGGTCAGCGGGTCTCGGGGACGCCCGCGACCCCTCCGGGGCGCCGGGGCGACTTCCAGGTCGTGTGCCATGCGGCAACGATACGACCAGTTCCGAAACGGCCGCGGAAACCCCGTCCGAAATCAGGATGCGCAACACGGCCGTAACACAGCGGGCGGAAGCGTCACCCGGGCGCAACGTACGCCGCCGTACCGGGTAACACCGCTGCCCGAGAGTTCAGGGCATCGAGCGCCGGTCGCGGGACACCGCTGTCAGCCGGGTCGGCGCCCCCTGGTCTCGATCCACTGGAGGTTTCATGGACACCGGCTACGCAGCCTGGATGCTCGCCTCCGCGTCGATGGTCCTGCTGATGACGCCGGGCCTGGCGTTCTTCTACGGCGGCATGACGCGGTCCAAGTCCGTCCTCAACATGATGATGATGTCCTTCGGTGCCATGGGTGCCGTGGGCGTCGTCTACGTGCTCTGGGGATGGTCGATGTCCTTCGGCAGCGAGGACGTCGGCACCCTGTTCGCCAACCCGTTCGAGCTCTTCGGGCTCAAGGACGTGCCGGCGACCTCGCTGGTGTTCGTCGGCTTCCAAGCGACCTTCGCCGTCATCACCGCCGCGCTGATCAGCGGCGCGATCGCCGACCGGGTGAAGTTCTCGGCCTGGATGCTGTTCGTGCCGATCTGGGTCACGTTGTCCTACTTCCCGCTCGCCCACATGGTCTGGGGCGGCGGGTTCCTGAGCGGCCTGAACGAGAACGGGCTCGCCGCGATGCTCTTCGGCTTCGACGCAGGTGCCGGCGTGGCCAACGTCTCGCCGGTGGACTACGCCGGCGGCACGGTCGTGCACATCAATGCCGGCGTCGCCGGCCTGGTGCTGGTGCTGCTGATCGGCGCCCGCCGCGGGTTCGCCAAGGAGCCGATGCGGCCGCACAACCTGCCGTTCACGATGCTGGGCGCCGGGCTGCTGTGGTTCGGCTGGTTCGGCTTCAACGTCGGCTCGATCGTCCCGGTGGCGACCCAGGGTGTCGCCGGTGGGCAGGCCGACTTCTTCACCAACTCCGCCGCGTTCGCCGAGAACTTCGTCGGCGAGACCGGCCTGGTGTGGGTGAACACATTCGTGGCCACTTGTGCCGCGATGCTCGGCTGGCTGCTGGTGGAGAAGCTGCGCGACGGCAAGGCCACCAGCCTGGGCTCCGCCTCCGGGGTGGTCGCCGGCCTGGTCGCGATCACGCCGGCCTGCGGGTCGCTGAGCCCGGTCGGCTCGATCCTGCTCGGTGTCGCTGCCGGCGTGCTCTGCTCGCTCGCCGTCGGCCTGAAGTACCGCTTCGGCTACGACGACTCCCTCGACGTCGTCGGCGTGCACCTCGTCGGCGGCCTGGTCGGCACCATCGGGGTCGGCTTCCTCGCCACCTCCGGCGGCCTGTTCTACGGTGACGGTGCGAAGCAGCTCGTCGTGCAGACGCTGGTCGCGCTGGCAGCGGTCCTGTGGTCCGCGGTCTTCACGCTGGTCGTCGGACTGCTCGTCAAGGCGGTCATCGGCTGGCGGATCGAGGAAGAGGACGAGGTCGAGGGCATCGACTTCGCGGAGCACGGTGAGACGGCGTACGAGTTCGCCTCGCGCGGTGGCGGCAGCCGGCTCTCCGGCTCCGTCCCGGCGCCGGCGAGCACCCCGAGCAACGAAGGAGCCCTGGCATGAAGCTCGTCACCGCGGTGATCAAGCCGCACAAGTGGGAGGACGTCCGCGAGGCGCTGGAGACCTTCGGGGTCACCGGCATGACGGTCAGCGAGGTCAGCGGCTACGGCCGGCAGAAGGGTCACACCGAGGTCTACCGCGGCGCGGAGTACGACATCGCCCTGGTGCCCAAGATCCGCCTCGAGATCGTCGTCGACGACGCCGACACCGACGACGTGGTCGACATCATCGTGAAGACCGCGCAGACCGGCCGGATCGGTGACGGCAAGGTCTGGGTGCAGCCGGTGGACGCGGTGGTGCGCGTGCGGACCGGGGACCGGGACGAAGCCGCTCTCTGAGCGGTCCCGAGCCCTCATGGCCGCGGCCGAACGGACCGGGCGCACCGCCGCAGCCGACCGGCTGTGCGAGTCGGCGTTGCGCTCGGTCCTTCCCGGGGACACGGACACCGCCCCCGGGATCGCGCTGGTCGCCGTGGGTGGCTACGGCCGCGGCGAGCTGGCCCCGTTCAGCGACCTGGACGTGGTGCTGCTGCACGAGGACGGCGTCGACGTCCGGGCCGTCGCCGCCGGGGTCTGGTACCCGCTGTGGGACGCGCGGGCCGATGTCGACCACGCGGTCCGGGCCCTGCCGGAGGTCGTCGCCACCGCCCGGGCAGACGTCCGGGTCGCCCTCGGCCTGCTCGACGCCCGGCACCTGGCCGGCGACCCCTCGCTCACCCTGCGGCTGCGCAGCGAGGTGCTCGCCCACTGGCGGCGCGACGCCCGTCGCCAGCTGCCCGAGCTCCAGAGGCTGGTCACGGCCCGCACCGAGCGGGTCGGCGAGCTCGCCCATGCGGCGGTGCCCGACCTCAAGGAGGCGTACGGCGGCCTCCGCGACGCCACGGTCATGAAGGCCCTCGTCGCGTCGTGGACCGTCGACGTCCCCCACACCGACCTCGAGCGCAGCCGGCTGGCGCTGCTCGACGTGCGTGACGAGCTGCACGCGGTCACCGGCCGGCCCGGCGACCGGGTGGCCCCGGAGGTCTGGGCCGACCTGGGCCGGCGGCTGGGCCTGGCCGACGCCGCGGCCGCGCAGCGGCACGTCCGCGAGATCGGGCGCCGGCTGACCCACCTCTCGCGCCTCACCTGGCGCCGGGTCGAGGCCGCGCTCGACCGGCCGGTGACCCCGCGCCGCCGGGTGCCGGACCTGCGGCCGGTCGGCCGGGGGGTGGCGGTCTCCTCCGGCGAGGTCGTCCTCGCGGCCCGCACCGACCCCGGCGGCGACCCGCACCTGCTGCTGCGGGCCGCCGCGGAGGCCGCCGAGCGGTCGCTCGTGCTCAGCCCGGTCACGGCCGCCCGGCTGGCCCGCGCCGGCGTACCGCCCCCGGAGCCGTGGGACGAGGAGGCGCGCAACCTGCTGACCCGGCTGCTGGCCGCGGGTCCCGGTCTGCTCGAGGTGTGGGAGACGCTCGAGGAGACCGGCGCGCTGGACGCCCTCCTGCCGGAGTGGCAACGGGTGCGGCTGCTGCCGCACGCCTCGGTGGTGCACCGGTTCACCGTGGACCGGCACCTCGTCGAGACCTGCATGGAGGCGGCCCGGCTGATCCGCCGGGTCGGCCGGCCCGACGTGCTGATGGCGGCGGCCCTGCTCCACGACCTCGGCAAGGGCACCGGGCAGGACCACAGCGTGGCCGGCGAGCCGCTCGCCGGCGCCGCCGCTGCCCGGCTTGGCTTCGACGAGCGGGAGCAGGCCCTGGTCCGCCGACTGGTCCGCCACCACCTGCTGCTCGCCGAGACCGCCACCACGCGCGACCTCGAGGACCCGGCGACCGTCGCGCTGGTGGTCGAGCGGCTGGGCGACGTCGAGACGCTGGATCTCCTGGCGGCCCTCACCGAGGCAGACGCCCGGGCCACCTCGGCGAAGGCGTGGACCGGCTGGCGGGCCCGGCTCGTCGACGACCTGGTCCGGCGGTCCCGGGCCGTGCTCGAGGGCCGGACCCCGGCCGCCGGCGGCGCCCGCGTCGGGCCGCCGGCGGTGCCGGACGGCGCGCGGACCGCGTTGCGCGCCGACCCCGCCGCGGTCCACGTGGCGGTCGAGCGCACCGGGCACGGCGCCACCCTGACGATGAGTGCGCACGACCGGGTCGGCCTGATCGCGGACACCGCGGCCGTGCTGGCGCTGCTGCGCGTCGGCATCCGCTCCGCCCGCGCCTGGGTCGAGGAGGACCTCGCGGTCTCCACCTGGGAGGTCGCCGAGCCCTCGATCGACCCGGCGATGGTGCGGCAGCGGCTCGAGGCGGTCCGGTCCGGGCGGCTGGACCCGCGCAGCCGTCTGCGGCCGCCGGCGGACCGGCTGCCGCCCTCGGTGCTGCTGCGGCCGGACGCCTCGGCCGGTGCCGCGGTGATCGAGGTCCGGATGGAGGACCGCCCCGGCGTGGTCTACGTCGTGTGCCGTGCGCTGGCCGACCTCGGGCTCTCGGTCGGCTCCGCGCACGTCAGCACCCTGGGCCCCCAGGCGGTCGACGTCTTCTACGTGCGGGAGCCGGGCGGCGAAGCGCCGTCGGCCGCACGCGCCGGGGCAGCCGTCCACGCGATCGAGGCGGCGCTGTCGGCGACGGCTACCCTTGACGCCTGACCCACCCGGCACCTGCCTCCCAAGGACTGACCACCATTGTTCGCGACACTCTCCGACCGCCTCGCTGACACCTTCAAGAACCTGCGAGGCAAGGGACGGCTCTCCGAGGCCGACATCGACGCCACCGCCCGGGAGATCCGGATCGCGCTGCTCGAGGCCGACGTCGCCCTGCCCGTCGTCAAGGTGTTCGTGGCCGCGGTCAAGGACCGGGCCCGCAGCGAGGAGGTCAGCGCCGCCCTGAACCCGGCGCAGCAGGTCGTCAAGATCGTCAACGACGAGCTGGTCACGATCCTGGGCGGGGAGACCCGCCGGCTCCGGTTCGCGAAGAACCCGCCGACGGTCATCATGCTCGCCGGCCTCCAGGGGTCGGGCAAGACCACGCTGGCCGCCAAGCTCGCCCTGTGGCTGAAGGAGCAGGGCAACAGCCCGCTGCTGGTCGCCGCCGACCTGCAGCGTCCCAACGCGGTCGGCCAGCTCCAGGTGAACGGCGAGCGGGCCGGGGTCAAGGTGTTCGCTCCCGAGCCGGGCAACGGCGTGGGCGACCCGGTGGCCGTCGCGCGGGCCGGTGTCGAGGAGGCCCGCCGTACCCTCCACGACGTCGTGATCGTCGACACCGCCGGCCGTCTCGGCGTGGACGCCGAGATGATGCAGCAGGCAGCCGACATCCGCGACGCGGTCAGCCCGGACGAGATCCTCTTCGTCGTCGACGCGATGGTGGGCCAGGACGCCGTCAACACCGCGCAGGCCTTCCTCGACGGGGTCGGCTACGACGGCGTGGTGCTCACCAAGCTCGACGGCGACGCGCGCGGCGGCGCGGCGCTGTCGATCGCCTCCATCACCGGCCGGCCGGTGATGTTCGCGTCGGCGGGTGAGAAGCTCACCGACTTCGACCTGTTCCACCCCGACCGGATGGCCTCGCGCATCCTCGACATGGGCGACATGCTCACCCTGATCGAGCAGGCCAAGAAGACCTTCGACGCCGACCAGGCCGCGAAGGCCGCGGCCAAGCTGACCGGCCAGGGCGGCGACTTCACGCTCGATGACTTCCTCGAGCAGATGCAGCAGATCCGCAAGCTCGGCTCGCTGTCGAAGATCATGGGGATGCTGCCCGGGATGGGGCAGTTCCGCGAGCAGCTCGAGAACTTCGACGAGCGTGAGATCGACCGGATCCAGGCGATCATCCAGTCCATGACGCCCGGGGAGCGCGCGAACCCCAAGATGATCGACGGCTCCCGTCGGGCCCGGATCTCCAAGGGCTCCGGCACCCAGGTCTCCGACGTCAACCAGCTCGTGGACCGGTTCTTCGAGGCCCGCAAGATGATGATGTCGATGGCCAAGGGCGGCGGCATCCCGGGCATGCCCGGGATGCCCGGCATGGGCATGGGCGGCAAGCGGGGCAAGACCCGGCCGGCCCCCAAGAAGGGCAAGGCCAAGCGGGTCTCCGGCAACCCGGCGAAGCGGGCCGCGCTCGCGAAGTCGGCCTCGGAGAAGCCGGCCGCCGACGGTGCCGGCGCGAACCCGTTCGGCGTCCCCGCGGGTGCCGAGCAGGACTTCGACCCCTCGCAGCTCGACCTGCCCGCCGACCTGTCGAAGTACCTCAAGTAGTCCGGCCCCGGTCGCTGGGTAAGGTCCCGGACATGACTGCTGCCCTGCGCTTCCGCGGCCCGGTGCTGCCCGAGGGGGAGACCCGCGACCTGTACGTCGTCGACGGCCATGTCACCTACGAGCCGCAGGCCGGCGCCGAGCTGGTCGCCGAGGGCTGGATCGTCCCCGGGCTCGTCGACGCGCACTGCCACATCGGTCTCGACGAGTTCGGCGCGGTGCCCGAGGACGTCCAGGAGCAGCAGGCACTGACCGACCGCGACGCGGGCACGCTGCTGATGCGCGACTGCGGCTCGGCCGCCGACACCTCCTGGATCCACGGCCGCGACGACCTGCCCCGGCTGATCCGGGCCGGCCGGCACATCGCCCGCACGCGTCGCTACATCCGCAACTACGCCAACGAGATCGAGCCCGACGAGCTGCCGGAGTACGTCGCGCAGGAGGCGCAGCGCGGCGACGGCTGGGTGAAGCTGGTCGGTGACTGGATCGAGCGAGAGGCCGGCGACCTGACCCCGAGCTGGAGCCGGGACGCGCTGGACAAGGCGATGGCGGCCGCGCACGAGAACGGCGCCCGGGTGACCGCGCACGTGTTCGGCGAGGCGGCGCTGCCCGACCTCATCGGCGCCGGCATCGACTGCATCGAGCACGGCACCGGGCTCACCCAGGACCTCGTCGAGACGATGGCCGAGCGTGGCGTCGCGCTGGTGCCGACGGTGCGGCAGCTGCAGAACTTCCCGACCTACGCCGCCGCGGGCCGCGAGAAGTTCCCGGCCTACGCGGACCACATGGAGGCGCTGTTCGCCTCCCGCCGCGAGACGATCGGCGCGGCGTACGACGCGGGCGTCCAGATCTACGCCGGCACCGACGCCGGGGGAGTGCTGCCGCACGGCCTGATCGCCGAGGAGGTCCTCGAGCTCACCACCTACGGCCTCACGGCGTACGACGCGCTCGGCGCCGCCTCCTGGCGCGCACGCACCTGGCTCGGGCTCGACGACAACCTCGCGGAGGGCACCACCGCCGACTTCGTGGTCTTCGACCGGGACCCGCTCGCGGACCTGTCCGCGCTGCGGGAGCCGAAGCGGATCGTGCTGCGCGGCGCCGTCGTCGCCTAGGCCCGAGCGCGAGGCGCGGCCCCGGAGGTTGCCTCGCGCGGGCACGATTGGAGGAAGACGGGCCGTGCATGGCAGAATGTCGCCCTGAGTCCTGCGTGCCCGGCCCCTCTCATCCGGCCACGCAGACACCACGCAGCGCTTCCGGCCTGGCCCCACCTGGCACGGCGGCGCTCACCCACTCACAATTCGTCAAGGAGACACCACACTCGTGGCCGTCAAGATTCGCCTGAAGCGCATGGGCAAGATCCGCGCGCCGTACTACCGCGTCGTCGTCGTCGACTCCCGCAAGAAGCGGGACGGACGCGTCATCGAGGAGATCGGCAAGTACCACCCCAAGGAGGAGCCGTCGGTCATCGACGTGACCTCCGAGCGTGCGCAGTACTGGCTGGGTGTGGGTGCCCAGCCCTCCGAGGCCGTCGAGGCACTGCTGAAGATCACCGGTGACTGGCAGACGTTCAAGGGCCTTCCGGGCACCGAGGGCACCCTGCGGACCGCCGAGCCGAAGCGGGACAAGGCAGAGATCTTCAACGAGGCGCTCAAGGAGTCCTCGAGCGAGCCCCGTGCCGAGGCCGTCACGAAGAAGTCTGCGGCCAAGAAGGCCGACAAGGCCCCCGCGGCTGCCGAGGAGTCCCCGGCCGAGGCGCCCGCCGCCGAGCAGGCCGCCCCCGAGGCTGTCGCCGAGGAGGCACCGGCTGCCGAGGCTCCCGCCGAGGAGGCTGCTGTCGAGGCTCCCGCCGAGGAGGCTGCTGTCGAGGCTCCCGCCGACGAGGCCGCTGCCGAGGCTCCGGCCGCCGACGACAAGCCCGCCGAGGCCTGAGCATGCTGGCCGAGGCGCTCGAGCACCTGGTGCGCGGCATCGTCCGTCACCCCGACGACGTGAGCGTCCGCGACAAGGAGCTCCGTCGCGGCTCGGTCCTCGAGGTGCGGGTCAACCCCGAGGACCTGGGCAAGGTCATCGGACGCAACGGTCGCACCGCGACCGCGCTGCGCACGGTGATCGGCGCGTTGGCGGGCAAGGGCGGGGCACGCGTCGACTTCGTCGACGTGGACCGCCGCCGCTGAGCAACATGCACGAGCGGGGAGGTCGCCCACACCGGGCGGCCTCCCCGCTTCGTCGTCCCCGGAGGAGGGGTCATCCATGAGCACCACGCAGGTCGTCGTCGGCCGCACCGGTCGCCCGCACGGCATCCGGGGTGAGCTCTCGGTCGAGCCGCGCACCGACGAGCCCACGCGGCGCTTCGTCGTCGGGGCCGTGCTGGCCACCGAGACACCGCGGGGAACCCCGCCGCACGGGCCGGGCCGCCCGGCCGCCCTCACCGTCGCCGGCGTCCGCTGACACCAGGACCGGCTCCTGGTCCGGTTCGAGGAGGTCGACGACCGCGACTCGGCCGAGGCGGTGCGCGGCCTGCTGCTGCTCGCGGAGGTCCCGCTCGACGAGGTCCCCGAGGACCCCGAGGAGTTCTACGACCACCAGCTCGTCGGGCTGCGCGTGCAGACCGAGGACGGCGTCGACGTCGGGGAGCTGACCGCGGTGCAGCACGGCACCGCCCAGGACCTGCTGGTGGTCCGGCGCAGCGACGGCACGGAGGCGCTGGTGCCGTTCGTCAGCGCCCTGGTGCCGACCGTGGACCTCGCCGGTGGCCGCGTCGTGGTGGCGGACCGGCCGGGGCTGCTCACCCCGCTGGAGGAGGGCTGAGGATGCGCATCGACGTGGTGAGCATCTTCCCCGACTACCTGGCGCCGCTGTCGCTGTCGCTCCCGGGCCGGGCCCAGGAGAGCGGCCTGCTCGAGGTACACGTGCACGACCTGCGGGACTGGACCCACGACCGGCACCGCACGGTCGACGACACCCCGTACGGCGGCGGGGCCGGCATGGTGATGAAGCCGGAGCCGTGGGGGGAGGCGCTCGAGGCCGTGACCGGCCGGGGCGCCGGCACGACGAACGACGCGACGGACGGGGCAGACCCCGCCGGGCCGGTGGTCGTGGTGCCGACGCCGTCGGGAGAGCCGTTCTCGCAGGCGGCCGCCGCCGAGCTGGCGCAGCGGACCCACCTGGTCTTCGCCTGCGGTCGCTACGAGGGCATCGACCAGCGCGTGGTCGACGACGCCCGGACCCGCTGGGAGGTGCGCGAGGTCTCGATCGGCGACTACGTGCTCAACGGCGGCGAGGTGGCCGCGCTCGTGATGATCGAGGCGGTGGTCCGGCTGCTGCCCGGCTTCATGGGCAACCCGGAGTCGCTGGCCGAGGAGTCGCACGGCGTGGAGGGGCTGCTGGAGTACCCCGTCTACACCAAGCCGCCCGAGTGGCGGGGCCTCGAGGTGCCCGAGGTCCTCTTCTCCGGCCACCACGCCAGGATCGCCCGCTGGCGGCGGGACCAGGCGCTGCGCCGTACCGCACAGCGCCGCCCCGACCTGGTCGCGCGGCTCGACCCGGACCGGCTCGACGGCCGGGACCGTGAGGTCCTCGCCGATTTCCCCGACGCCTGACCGCTGTGGCAGAATCGAGCCTCGATCCGTCGCGTCGCGACCGCTGCTCCCTCGTGGAGGAGGGTCGGCGGTCCACCTGCCACAGGGGGAGCTCCGCACGACGCCTCCGTCGGGTCGCTCCGTTCCAGAACTGACTCCGTGGCTGACCTGTGGCGTCCATGAGGAGAAACATGACCAACGTCATCGACACGCTCGCCGCTGCCGCCCAGCGCGACGACGTCCCCGCCTTCCGGGCCGGCGACACGCTCAAGGTCCACGTCAAGGTGGTCGAGGGCAACCGCTCGCGTCTCCAGGTGTTCCAGGGCGTCTGCATCCGCGTCCAGGGCTCCGGCATCGGCCGCACGTTCACCGTGCGCAAGGTCTCCTTCGGTGTCGGCGTGGAGCGCACCTTCCCGCTGCACACGCCGATCATCGACCACATCGAGGTCGTCACCCGCGGTGACGTCCGTCGCGCGAAGCTGTACTACCTGCGCAACCTGCGCGGCAAGGCGGCCAAGATCAAGGAACGCCGCGACGCGCCCGCCAGCTGAGCACCGCAGCTAACCTCGTCCGCGTGAGCCCCACGTCCGACGACCGCGACCCCGCCGAACCGGCCCCGGATCACTCCGGGTCCACCCCGGCGGGGTCGTCGGCTCTGCAGCGGCGTCAGCTGCCGCTCTGGCAGGAGCTCACCCTCCTGCTCGCCGTTGCCCTCGTGCTGGCGGTCGGGATCAAGGCGCTGTTCCTGCAGGCGTTCTACATCCCCTCCGGCTCGATGAACGACACGCTGGTCCTGAACGACCGGATCCTGGTGCAGAAGGTCTCCTACTGGGGCGACGGCACCCCGCAGCGCGGCGACATCGTCGTCTTCGACGACCCGGGCGGCTGGCTGGAGGGCTCCGCGTCGTCCCCCGGGACGGCGAGCCCGATCGTCAGGGCGCTCGAGGTGTTCGGCCTCTATCCCACCGGCGGGCACCTGGTGAAGCGCGTCATCGGCGTGGGCGGCGACCGCGTGCGCTGCTGCGACGGCCGCGGCCGGATCACCGTCAACGACGTACCCCTCAACGAGAAGGGCTACCTGGCCGAGGGGGAGAAGCCCTCGCTGATCGACTTCGACGTCGAGGTGGCGCCCGGGTTCGTGTGGGTGCAGGGCGACAACCGCTCCAACTCTGCCGACTCGCGCGTGCACCTCGGCGACCCCGGCGGTGGCCAGGTCCCGGTGGAGGACGTCGTCGGCAAGGTGTTCGCAGTGGTGTGGCCCCTGGCGCACGCCACCACCCTGCACCGGCCGGCCACCTTCGACGCCGTCGGCTGAGATGCCGTCCCCGGCACCCGGCCCGCGCGCCGGCCGGGACACAATGGGGCTGTCATGACCGAACTTCCCCGTGGCCTGACCGTCCGCCGCGACGCCGGCCTCTACGGCTACGAGCGGGCCCTGCGCCGCGCCGGCCTCGAGCCGGTCGCCGGCGTCGACGAGGCCGGCCGAGGAGCCTGCGCGGGTCCCCTGGTCGCGGCCGCCGTGATCCTGCCCGACGGCCGGCGGGGGCAGGTCCCCGGCCTCGCCGACTCCAAGCTGCTGACGGCCCGTGCCCGCGAGCGCTGCTACGAGCAGGTGCTGCTGCGGGCCGCGGCCTGGTCGGTGGTCGTCATCGAGCCGGAGGAGTGTGACCGGCTCGGGATGCACGTGGCCAACCTGGAGGCGCTGCGGCGGTGCACCGCGCTGCTCGACGTCCGCCCGGCGTACGTCCTCACCGACGGCTTCCCCGTCGACGGCCTGCAGGCCCCTGGGCTCGCGGTCTGGAAGGGCGACCGGGTGGCGGCCTGCATCGCCGCGGCCTCGGTGGTCGCCAAGGTCACCCGGGACCGGATCATGGGTGAGCTGCACGAGCGCTACCCGGTCTACGACTTCGCGACCCACAAGGGCTACATCACCGAGACCCACACCGCGGCGCTGCGGCAGCACGGACCCTGCGAGATCCACCGGCGCCGGTTCGTCAACGTACGTCGGGTGGAGGGCGCGTCCCTGACCGTCGCCGGGACCGGGCTGGACGACAATGGTGCCGACGAGCCCGACAACGACCCGGTCACCGAGCGTGACCCCGGCAACGACCACGGCCTCCTGCAGGCCGGTGACTTGGAGAGTGTCCGATGAGCGCCGAGGATCTCGAGAAGTACGAGACCGAGATGGAGCTCCACCTCTACCGCGAGTACCGCGACGTGGTGGGCATCTTCAAGTACGTCGTCGAGACCGACCGGCGCTTCTACCTCTGCAACCAGGTCGAGGTGAAGGCGCGCACCGAGGCCGGTGACGTGTTCTTCGAGGTCACGATGACCGACGCCTGGGTGTGGGACATGTACCGACCGGCCCGGTTCGCCAAGAACGTCAAGGTGCTCACGTTCAAGGACGTGAACGTCGAGGAGCTCGCCCCCGCGGAGATCGAGCCTCCCAAGGCCTGACCCGGGTCGGGCACCGCCGCGCCGGGTTCCGTCCCCAGCGCCACACCGTCGGCACCTGTCCACAGCGACGGCCACCGCCACCCGCCGCACCCCCACCCGAGGGCACCCTCGGGTCAGGAGGTGGGCGGATGAGCGAGACGACCGAGCAGGCCCGCGCGGCGCGGGGCAGGAGCCTGGGGGAGTACGGCGAGGCCTGCGCCGCACGGCACCTGGTCGACGGCGGGATGGTGGTCCTCGACCGGAACTGGCGCTGCGACCTCGGCGAGATCGACCTCGTGCTGCGGGACGGCCGCGTGCTCGTGGTCTGCGAGGTGAAGACCCGGACGTCGGCCCGCTTCGGTCATCCCGTGGAGGCGGTCGGCGAGCAGAAGGCGCGGCGGCTCCGCCGGCTCGCGGCCCGCTGGCTGGCCGAGCACCCGCTGCGGCCGGCCGAGGTGCGCCTCGACGTGGTCGGCGTGCTCGTGACCGGCTCCGGCGCCCCCGAGATCGAGCACGTGCAGGGGGTGGGCTGAGGTGAGCTTCGCGACCGCCCGGACGATCACCCTCGACGGCGCCGACGGCCACCTCGTCGACGTCCAGGTCGACCTCGCGCAGGGGGTGGTCAAGACGGCGCTGGTGGGGCGCCCCGACGCCGCGATCACCGAGGCGCGTGACCGCTGCCGGGCCGCGGTCATCAACAGCAGGTTCGAGTGGCCCAGCACCCGCCGGGTGACGATCCTGCTCTCGCCGGCCGACCTGCCCAAGCGGGGCTCGCACTTCGACCTCGCGATCGCCGTCGCGGTGATCGCCGCGCACGAGAAGCGCGCGAAGCTCAAGGCAGCGCTCGAGGGCGTCGTGTTCCTCGCCGAGCTGACCCTCGACGGGCGGCTGCGGGCGGTGCCCGGCGTGCTGCCGATGACGATGGCGGCGCGCTCGCGCGGCATCACCCGGGTGGTGGTGCCCGAGCCCCAGCGCGAGGAGGCCGCGCTGGTCCCGGGGGTGGACGCGGTCGGCGCCCGGTCCCTGGCCCAGGTCGTGGCGCTGCTCTCCGGGGAGCCGCTGCCCACGGCCGCACCGGTGGAGCCGCTGGCGACCAAGAGGCTGCTCAGCTGGCGGGGGGACCGGCGCACCGAGGACCTCGACATGGCCGACGTGCTGGGCATGGCCGACGCCCGCTACGCCCTCGAGGTCGCCGCCGGCGGCGGTCACCACCTGCTCCTCTCCGGGCCCAAGGGAGCCGGGAAGACCACGTTGGCGGAGCGGCTCCCGGGTTTGCTGCCCGACCTGCCCTTGGAGGAGGCGCTCGAGCTGACGGCCGTCTACTCGCTCGCAGGTGGGCTTCCTCCGGGCCAGGCGCTGCTGACGCGGCCGCCGTTCCGCGCCCCGCACCACTCCGCGACTCGTGCCAGCGTGCTCGGCGGCGGCAAGGGGCGGGTCCATCCCGGCGAGATCAGCCGGGCGCACCACGGCGCGCTGTTCCTCGACGAGTTCCCGCTCTTCACCTCCGACATCGTCGAGGGGCTCCGCGAGCCGCTGGAGAGCGGCGAGGTGACGATCGCCCGAGGCGAGGAGGCGGCCACCTTTCCGGCACGGGCGATGGTGGTGCTGGCCTGCAACCCCTGCCCCTGCGGGGACTACCACCCGCAGAACCCGGAGCACCACTGCACGTGCAGCGAGGTGGCCCGGCGGGAGTACCGCCGCAAGCTCACCGGCCCGGTGATCGACCGGATCGACATCACCCGACACATCGAGCCGGTGCGCCCGCACGAGCTGGCGGATCCGTTGGCCAGTCCGGAGCCGTCCGAGGCGATCCGGGCCCGGGTGGCTGCCGCCCGCGCCCGGCAACGCGAGCGGTACGACGGCACGCCCTGGCGGCTGAACGCCGACGTCCCGGGCCCGGCGCTCCGCGCGACCTGGCCGCTGACGAGCCCGGCGGCGGCCCTGCTCGACGCCCAGGTGCGCGACGGCCGGCTGACCAGGCGCGGCGCCACCCGGGTGCACCGTCTGGCCTGGACGGTGAGCGACCTGTCCGCTGCGAGTCGTCCCGACCTCGACGAGGTGGAGACGGCGCTGCGGCTGCGCAGCGGCGCTCCGTTGCTGCTGGCCAGCCTCCCGTCGGGGGCGTCTGCATGAGCGACCGGCTGGCCCGGGTCGCTCTGAGCAGGCTCAGCGAGCCCGGTGACCTGAGGCTGCGGCGGGTGGTCCGCGAGCTGGGGGCGGTCCGGGTCCACGACCTGCTCCGCGAGGAGCACGACGTCCGCGGCGTCTACGCCGACGTGGCCGAGCGGCTGCGGGGGCTCGACCCCGAGCGGGAGCTGGAGCAGGCGGCCGGGCGCGGGATCCGGTTCGTCTGCCCCGGCGACGCCGAGTGGCCGGACCAGCTCGCCGCCCTGGACGCTGCCGGTGACGTGAACGGCCGCGGCGGCGAGCCGCTGGGGCTGTGGGTCCGGGGTCCGCTCGACCTCGCCGCGGTGACCGACCAGGCGCTGGCCGTGGTCGGCTCGCGGTCGGCGACGACGTACGGTGCCGATGTCGCCGGGCAGATCGCCTGCGAGGCGGCCGGCGCCGGCTTCGCCGTGGTCTCCGGGGCGGCCTTCGGCATCGACGTCGCCGCGCACCGGGGGGCACTCGCCGGGCGTGGACCGACCGTCGCGGTGCTCGCCTGCGGGGTCGACCGCGCCTATCCCGCGGCGCACCGCACCGTCCTCGACTACATCGCCGGGACGGGACTCCTGGTCAGCGAGCTCCCTCCGGGCTGCGCCCCGACCAGGCTCCGGTTCCTCAGTCGCAACCGGGTCATCGCGGCGCTGTCCCGGGGGACCGTGGTGGTCGAGGCCGCGGTGCGCAGTGGCGCCCTCAACACCGCCCACTGGGCCAACCGGATGGGACGGATCGTGATGGGGGTCCCTGGGCCGGTGACCAGCGCTCCGTCGGCCGGAGTGCACGACCTGATCCGCCGGGGCGAGGCGCAGCTGGTCACCGGCGGCGCGGACGTGCTCGAGCTGGTCGCCGCGGTGGGCGACCATCTCGCGCCGGTCCCCCGGGGGGAGGAGCGGGTCGACGACCGGCTGTCCCTGGCGGTCCGGCAGGTCCTCGACGCGGTGCCGGTCGCCCGGCCGGCCGGCGAGACCTCGATCGCCCGCACCGCAGGGCTCTCCGTCCATGCGGTCGAGCAGGCGCTGCGCCGGCTGCGCGGTGCCGGTCTCGTCGAGCGGGTCGACCACGGGTGGCGGCGGACCCCCGACACGGTCTCCTCGCCGGAGGCGCCCGCGTCCTGAGCGCGGTCCCGCCCGTCCGCCCCCACGCCCCACCGCGGTCCCGCCCCGCGCCGCCCGCCCCGCCCCACCGCCCGCCGCCCGCCGCGCTGGTCCCGCCGCGACCGCGCCTCGCCTCGCCGCGCCGCCCAGCGCCGCCGCGCCGCGCCTCCTACCGCCGCCGCGCCGCGCCTCCCAGCGCCGCCGAACACCATGGTCCCGTGGTGTTCTGATGCTTCCCATGGCAGACAGCCCATGGGAAGCGTCAAACTCCCTGGGGAAGCCGAGCCGTCGCCGCGCCGGGCCTCCCGCCGCCGCCTCGCCGCCCAGCGCCGCCGCGCCGCGCCGCCGAACACCATGGTCCCGTGGTGTTCTGATGCTTCCCATGGCAGACGGCCCATGGGAAGCGTCAAACTCCCTGGGGAACCCCAGGCGCCGTGCCGGCCCGCCGTTTCCGCGCACAGCCATGCCAGACGCACACCGTCACCAGGGCAGGGCGGCGCGCCCACCGGTGAACCGGCAGCCGCGGTTCTACCCTCGGGGCATGGGTGAGCCCGAGGAGGACGAGCCGCAGGCAGTCGCCGCCGGGCTGCCAGAGGCGATGGCTGCGGTGCTCGCCGACTACGAGCGGCACCTCCTCTCGGAGCGTGACCTGACCGAGCACACGGTGCGGGCCTACCTCGGCGACGTCGCCGCCATGCTGGAGCACGCCCATCGCCTGGGACACCGAGACGTCTGCACGCTGGATCTCCGGACGCTCCGCAGCTGGCTGGCCCAGCAGCAGGTGCTGGGACGCGCCCGCACCACGCTGGCCCGGCGCGCCACAGCGGTGCGGGTGTTCACCTCCTGGGCGCACCGGACCGGGCTGGCCCAGACGGACGCAGGGGCGCTGCTCGGCTCGCCGAAGGCACGGCGCACGCTGCCGGCGGCGCTGCGGGCCGACGAGGCGCGCGCCCTGCTGGAAGCGGCAGCGGTCCACGCCGACGACGGCAGTCCGCTGGGTCTGCGGGACGTTGCGCTGCTCGAGATGCTCTACGCCACCGGGATCCGGGTCGGTGAGCTCTGCGGCCTCGACCTCGACGACGTCGACCGGGAGCGGCGGGTCGTGCGGGTGCTCGGCAAGGGGCGCAAGGAGCGCACCGTGCCGTTCGGGGTGCCGGCGGAGCGGGCGCTCGACGCCTGGGTGCACCGGGGTCGACCCCGGCTGGTGGCGGACGACTCCGGGTCGGCGCTCTTCCTGGGCGCCCGAGGCCGCCGACTCGACCAGCGAGCCGTCCGGACGGTGGTGCACCGACGCCTCGCCGAGGTGCCTGGCGCCCCCGACCTGGGGCCGCACGGGCTGCGCCACACCGCCGCCACGCACCTGTTGGAAGGGGGCGCGGACCTACGCAGCGTGCAGGAGCTGCTCGGTCACGCCTCGCTGGCCACCACGCAGATCTACACGCACGTCACCAACGAGCGGCTGCGGCAGGCCTACCGGCAGGCGCACCCGCGAGCGTGAGCATCGGTTCCCGGACGGAGCTGATCCATGCCGGGCGGCTGGCTGCTCAACCAGACCCGGCACGGACCGCTCTCCGTCCGCGGGGGCGCGGCCGGAAACCACGGCGTCGCACAGGGTCTGGATGCAACGTCTCCATGACATCACAAGAGGCGTCCGCGCGCTTCCACCCGAGCGGGGCGCCGGATGAGGGCTACCCCGGTCGAAGGGATCGAAGACGTCGCCCATCGGGCGGGCAGTTCCGATCGGGGGTGCTGGACCAGCCCGCACCGGCCATTGACCCTCGATCCCGAGCCCGACTTCGATGGAGTCTCCCACCACGAGGAGGCTGCCATGGCCAAGTACCTGCTCAAGGTCTCGTACTCCGCACAGGGACTGAAGGGCGTCATGAAGAGCGGCGGCACCAGCCGGGTCAAGGCGGTGGAGCATGCGCTCGCGGGTGTCGGGGGATCGCTCGAGTCGTTCTACTTCGCGTTCGGCGGTGACGACGTCTACGTGATCGCCGACGTACCCGACCACGCCGCAGCGATGGCGATGGCCGCTGCAGTGGCCAGCTCGGGCGCGATCAGCAGCTACGAGACGGTGGTCCTGCTCTCGCCCTCGGAGGTCGACGACGCCATGAAGGTCGCCGTCGACTACGCCCCGCCTGGTTCCTGACGTCGGCTGGGGCCAGTGGCTGCCGCGGCACCCGGGCCCGCGGTCCCATCGCCGGTGCCCTCGGGCTGCCCGCGCAGCTGCGGGACTTCCGGGGAAGCACCGTCAGCACTCAGAACACGACGGCCGGGGTGAGGCCGGCCGTGCCGGCCCCCGGGAGGTGAGCAAGTAGCCGGACAGGTCCCGCACCGACCAGCACCAGCGGGTTCTCGTAGACCTTGCCGCGCAGGAGTCCCCAGTGCAGGCAGGCGGCGGGGAGGCAGTGCGACCCGAGCATCTGCAGCCGCCCCAGGAGGGAACCCGTCTCGACCACGTCCCCGACGCGGACCGTCGCGGCGACCGGTTGGTACGTCGTGCGGAAGTCACCGTGGTCCACGACGACCACCCCGACCCCGGCGAGAGGACCAGCGAACGTCACGGTCCCGCTCAGAGCGGCGCGGACCGGCTGACCCACGGCGCCGGCCAGGTCGACGCCGCGGTGACCCGACGACCACGGTTGCGCCGGAGGGTCGAACCCCGCCACCACGGCAGGGGCCGGCGACAGCGGCCACGTGCCCGTGGCCGATGCACTGCTCGCGGTTGCGTTGCCGCCCGCCCGAGTCGGGAGCCACGACAGCGGGGAGGGCGACCTCACGGTGTGCTCGACGGCAGACCGGCGCGCGCCCGATCCCGTCCCCGAGCTCACCGTCGCGACGGTGGCTGAACGGGCTGGTCGGGGCTCGAAGGACGCGGCCGGTGCGGCGACGGCCAGCTGCAGGAGCGTTCCGAGCGCCACGGCCGCCCCGAGCAGACGACCTCGCGGGACGGTCCGCCGGAGCGACCTGCCTGGTGCGTCGGGCCGGCGGATGCGCCGGACCCGGCGGCCGGGGCGGGCACTGCGGGCCGGGGCACCACGGGCCGGACGGGCACGGTGGTGCGGGCGGGCGCCGTGGGCCGGGGCACCGGGGGCGGGGCGGGCTCGGGAGACGAGCGGGGTGCTGGAGTGTGGCGCGGTCATCGCTCCACCCTGGCCCTGGGCGCAGGCTGGGCCGGTGACCACGGCTGGCCCGGGGGAGGACCGGCCGGAGCGACGTCCTGGGGACGAAATCCGGCCCGACCCGCGGATTAGCGGCTCCCGGCGGCGTCGGGCTAGAATCACCGCAGCGACCCGTCTGTGCGGGTCGACTTCGCACGCCCGTCTCCGTGTCGGGCCGTCGGAACCGGGTCACCGGTCGAGGCGGACCATCGCGGGTGCCGTCCCTCAGTCTTCCAGGCTCCAGCCCGGGAGTCCGGCCGGCACTGGGCGTCAGGGCAGGCGGCACCCGCTCGCCTGCGACAACTGAGAGAAGACCTGGTCCGGTGCGCCCAGCGGTCACCCGCTGCGCACTGACACCCGGTCACGACTGAAAGAGGGATCGACAGCCATGGCCGTCGTCACCATGCGCCAGCTCCTCGAGAGCGGCGTCCACTTCGGGCACCAGACCCGTCGCTGGAACCCGAAGATGAAGCGCTTCATCATGACCGAGCGCAACGGCATCTACATCATCGACCTGCAGCAGTCGCTGGCCTACATCGACCGCGCCTACGCGTTCGTCAAGGAGACCGTCGGCAAGGGCGGCACCGTGATGTTCGTCGGCACCAAGAAGCAGGCCCAGCAGGCGATCTCCGAGCAGGCCACCCGCGTCGGGATGCCCTACGTGAACCAGCGCTGGCTCGGCGGCATGCTCACCAACTTCCAGACGGTGCACCAGCGGATCAACCGCCTCAAGGAGCTCGACGAGATCGACTTCGACGACGTGGCCGGCAGCGGCCGCACGAAGAAGGAGCTCCTGGGCATGAAGCGGGAGCGTGACAAGCTCGACAAGACCCTGGGTGGCATCCGCGAGATGACCCGGACCCCGTCCGCGGTCTGGATCGTCGACACCAACAAGGAGCACCTGGCCGTCGAGGAGGCGCGCAAGCTGCGCATCCCGATCATCGGCATCCTGGACTCCAACTGCGACCCCGACCAGGTCGACTTCCCGATCCCGGGCAACGACGACGCGATCCGCGCCGTCAGCCTGCTGACCCGCGTGGTCGCCGACGCCGTCGCCGACGGCCTGATGTCGCGTTCGGGCGCCAAGGCCGAGGGCGCTGCTGCCGAGGCCGAGCCGCTCGCCGAGTGGGAGCGTGAGCTCCTGCAGGGCGACGCCGACCAGGCCGCCGTCGCCGCCACCGGTGGCACCACCGAGGCCACCGCCGCGGACGCCGGCACCGCGACCGAGACTCCGGCCAGCGAGGCCACCGGCGCCTCCTCCGAGGCTGCGGACGTTCCCGCCGCAGAGGCTGTGGCGGCCCCCGAGGCCCCCGCGGCCGAGACCGCTGTCGCCGAGGCGCCCGCGGCCGACGCCGCCGCGGCCGAGACCGCTGCGGCCGAGGCCCCCGCGGCCGACGCTGCCGCGGAGCAGGACGGCGCGGAGACCAGCCAGGCCTGACCCGACCGTCGAGGACACGGGTGCGCGGCTCTCCAGGAGCCGCGCACCCGTGTCCACGGTCAGCGCTGCCGCGCACCAGCCCGGAACGACCCACCACCAGCACGAGGGAGTGCACAGACATGGCGAACATCACCGCCGCTGACGTCAAGAAGCTCCGCGACCTCACCAGCGCGGGAATGATGGACAGCAAGAAGGCGCTCGAGGAGGCCGACGGCGACTTCGAGAAGGCCGTCGAGATCCTGCGCATCAAGGGGGGCCAGAAGGCCGCCAAGCGCGGTGCCGAGCGCACCGCCTCCGCCGGTCTCGTCGCCACCTCCGGCGAGGCGCTGGTCGAGCTCAACTGCGAGACCGACTTCGTCGCCAAGAGCGACGAGTTCATCGCCGTGGCGCAGCAGATCGCCGACGCCGCCGCGGAGGCCAAGCCGGCCGACCTCGAGGCGCTCAAGAGCGTCCCGCTCGGCGGCTCCACCGTCGGCGGGACCGTCGAGGGCCTCGCGGTCAAGATCGGCGAGAAGATCGAGCTCGGCCGCGTTGCCGTGTTCGACGGCCCGGTGGCGACGTACATGCACCGTCGCGCCTCGGACCTTCCGCCCGCTGTGGGCGTTCTGGTCGAGTACGACGGTCCGGACGAGGACGCCGCCCGCGGCGCCGCGATGCAGATCGCGGCCATGCGCCCGGAGTACGTCTCCCGCGACGAGGTCCCCGCCGACGTGGTGGCCAAGGAGCGCGAGATCGCCGAGGCGACCGCCCGCGAGGAGGGCAAGCCCGAGCAGGCGCTGCCGAAGATCATCGACGGTCGCGTCAACGGCTTCTACAAGCAGGTCGCGCTGCTCGACCAGCCCTCGGTCCAGGACTCGAAGAAGACGGTCAAGGCCGTGCTCGACGAGGCCGGCGTCACGGTCAAGCGCTTCGCGCGCTTCGAGGTCGGCGCCTGACGGGTTAGGGTTCTCGACAACGAGACGACACGAGGAGGCCGGTTCCGTGGAAGGCAACACACCCACGCAGGACCGGCCTTCTCCGCTGTCCGGCCGTCTCGCCTCCACCCCGAAGGGATCTCCCGTGAGCGCCTACCGACGAGTCCTGCTCAAGCTGTCCGGCGAGGTGTTCGGTGGAGGCCGCGTCGGCCTCGACGTCGGCGTGGTCCGCAGCATCGCCAAGGAGATCGCCGCGGTGGTCAACGGCGGCACCGAGGTGGCCATCGTCGTCGGTGGCGGCAACTTCTTCCGCGGCGCCGAGCTCCAGCAGAATGGTCTGGACCGTTCCCGCGCCGACTACATGGGCATGCTCGGCACGGTCATGAACTGCCTGGCGCTGCAGGACTTCCTGGAGCAGGAGGGCGTCGAGACCCGGGTGCAGACCGCGATCACGATGGGCCAGGTCGCCGAGCCCTACATCCCCCGCCGCGCCATCCGGCACCTGGAGAAGGGCCGGGTCGTGATCTTCGGCGCCGGTGCCGGGATGCCGTACTTCTCCACCGACACGGTCGCCGCGCAGCGGGCGCTGGAGATCCACGCCCAGGTGATCCTCATGGGCAAGCAGGGGGTCGACGGGGTCTACGACGCCGACCCGAACAAGACCCCCGACGCGGTCAAGTTCGACCACCTGACCTACGACGAGTTCCTCACCCGCGGCCTCCAGGTCGCCGACGCCACCTCGGTGAGCCTCTGCCGCGACAACGACATCGACATGATCGTGTTCAACCTCTCCGAGGAGGGGAACATCGCCCGCGTCGTCGCGGGTGAGAAGATCGGTACGACGGTCGCGCGGAACGCCTGAGCGCGGCCGCCACGACGACGTACGCCGGGGCCGCGCGGTCCCGGGGCCACCCCTGCCCGACCACAGCACCAGCAGAACCGACGAGGAGCAGCCGTGATCAGTGACACCCTCAACGAGGCCGACGCCAAGATGAAGAAGGCCGTCGAGGTCACCCGTGAGGACTTCGCGGCGATCCGCACCGGGCGGGCGAACCCGTCGATGTTCCACAAGCTCACCGCCGACTACTACGGCACCCCGACCCCGCTGCAGCAGCTGGCCTCCTTCACCGTCCCGGAGGCGCGCGTCATCATCGTCGCGCCCTACGACATGAGCGCGATGTCGGCCATCGAGCGCGCGATCCGCGACTCCGACCTCGGCGTGAACCCCACCGACGACGGCAAGACGATCCGGGTGGTGCTCCCCGAGCTCACCGAGGAGCGGCGCAAGGACTACATCAAGATGGCCCGCGTCAAGGCCGAGGACGGCAAGATCTCGGTGCGCAACGTCCGTCGCCACGCGAAGCAGAGCCTCGAGAAGCTCGAGAAGGACGGCGAGGTCGGCAAGGACGACGTCACCGGCGCCGAGAAGCGGCTCGACGGGATGACCAAGAAGCACACCGACGAGATCGACGAGATGCTCAAGCACAAGGAAGCCGAGCTGCTCGAGGTCTGAGCACCTCGTCCGCCTGCCATGACCTCCCCCGACCAGCCGGCCACCCCGGCGCCGCCGATGCAGTCCGTGCCCACGCCGAGCCGGGCCGGGCGCAACCTGCCCGCCGCGATCGCCTCCGGCGTGGTCCTCGGGGCGGCGATCATCGTCTCGCTGCTGTTCTGGAAGGCAGCGTTCATGGTGATCGTGGTCGCCGCCGTCCTGGTGGCGATCTGGGAGCTCGGGCAGGCGTTCGCCACCGGTGACATCCGGCTGACCCGCGAGCCGCTCTGGGTCGGCGGTGCGGTGATGGTGCTCACCGCCTACGTCTTCGGAGCGCCGTCGCTGGTCACCGCGACCGCGGTGACGGTGCTGGCCTGCATGCTCTGGCGGCTGCGCGGCGGCATCTACGGTTACGTCCGCGACGTCACCGCGACGGCGTTCACCGCCTTCTACGTGCCGTTCCTCGGTGGCTTCGTGGCGCTGATGCTGGCCGAGCCGCTCGGCGAGCGCGCGGTGATCACGTTCATCGTCGTGACCATCGCCTCCGACATCGGCGGGTACGCCGTCGGCGTGGTCGCCGGCAAGCACCCGATGGCTCCGGTGATCTCGCCGAAGAAGTCCTGGGAGGGCTTCGCCGGCTCGGCGGTCTCCTGCGTGGTCGCCGGCTGGCTGCTGGTGGTCTTCCTGCTCGAGGGCGACTGGTGGGTCGGCGCGCTGCTCGGGCTGATCGCCGTCGTCACGGCCACGCTGGGCGACCTCTGCGAGTCGGTGATCAAGCGCGACCTCGGCATCAAGGACATGTCCCAGATCGTGCCCGGGCACGGCGGACTGATGGACCGGCTGGACTCGTTGCTGGCCACGGCGGCGCCGACCTGGCTGCTGCTGCACTACCTCGTGTTCTGATGCCACGACTGCACCTGGTGCGCCACGGCCGCTCCGCCGCCGACCCGGCGACCGCGCCGGACACCTGGGGGCTGGACCCTGCCGGTCGGGGAGACCTCGACGCGCTCCGGGACGGCTCCGCGCTGCCGCGAGGGGCGGTTTGGTTCAGCAGCCCGGAGGCGAAGGCGCTCGAGACCGCCTGCTGGCTCACCGACACTCCGGTGACAGTGGTCCCCGAGCTGGCCGAGCACCGTCGCGGGGTGCACTGGTTCGCCGACCAGGCCGACTTCCGGGCCGCGGTACGACGTGCCTTCGCACGTCCCGAGGAGCGGGCGGTCCCGCAGTGGGAGCCGCTGAGCGCGGCGCGGGACCGGCTGGTCCCGGCCGTCCGCACGCTGCTCGCGGCGCACCCGGACGACGACGTGGTCCTGGTCGGGCACGGCACCGCCTGGACCCTGCTGGTCTCCGAGCTGACCGGTCGGCCGCCGGACCTCGAGGCCTGGGCGGCGCTGCGGATGCCGGACGTGTGGGAGGTGCCGCGCCCGGCGGCGCCGCCGGACCGGCCGGCGTCCTACGGCACCGCCTGAGCCCTCGGGCACGGCCGGCGCCGTCGGTCCCGGCCGTCGCGCGACGGTGCGCGGAGGCGACGATTGGGGCCGACCGGGGGGCGGGTGGGAGGATGGGCGGGTCATGAATGAGCCCCCTGCCCAGCCCAGCACCCCCGAACCGACGGTCGAGGCCCCCGAGCCGACCGGTCGGGGCACCCTTCCCCTCGTCTTCGACGAGCCGCGCGGCCGCCGCAAGCCGCCGCGGCACCTCGCCGACCTCACGGCCGCCGAGCGCAAGGAGCTCGTGGCCGGCCTCGGCCTGCCGGGCTTCCGGGCCAAGCAGCTCTCCACCCACTACTTCTCCCGGCTGGTCGACGACCCCGCGCTGATGACCGACCTGCCGGCCGCCGAGCGCGAGCAGCTGGTCGCCGGGCTGCTCCCGGAGCTGATGACCTCGCTGCGCACCCTCGAGGCGGACAAGGGCACCACCCGCAAGACCTTGTGGCGGCTCTTCGACGGCGCCCTGGTCGAGTCGGTGCTGATGCGCTACCCGGACCGGGTGACGATGTGTGTCTCGTCCCAGGCGGGCTGCGGGATGGCCTGCCCGTTCTGCGCGACGGGGCAGGGCGGCCTGCAGCGCAACATGTCCACTGCCGAGATCGTCGAGCAGGTGGTCGCCGGGGCCCGGTCGCTGGCCCGCGGCGAGGTGCCCGGTGGCCCCGGGCGGGTCTCCAACGTGGTGTTCATGGGCATGGGGGAGCCGATGGCCAACTACAAGGCGGTCATGGGAGCCATCCGGCGGATGACGGACCCTGCCCCCGACGGCCTGGGCATGTCCGCGCGGGGCATCACGCTGTCGACCGTCGGACTGGTGCCGCGGATCGAGCAGCTGGCGACCGAAGGCATCCCGGTCACCCTGGCGCTGTCGCTGCACGCCCCCGACGACGAGCTCCGCAACGAGCTCGTGCCGATCAACACCCGCTGGTCGGTGCACGAGGCGGTGGCGGCGGCGTGGAACTACGCCCGCGTGAGCAAGCGCCGCGTCTCGATCGAGTACGCCATGATGCGCGACATCAACGACCAGGGCTGGCGGGCCGACCTGCTCGGCGACGTGCTGACGTCGTACGGCGACTGGGGCTGGGTGCACGTCAACCTGATTCCGCTGAACCCGACGCCGGGGTCGAAGTGGACCGCGTCGCGCCGCGAGGACGAGCGCGAGTTCGTCCGCCGGCTGGAGGCCAAGGGCGTGCCCACCACCGTCCGCGACACCCGCGGCAGCGAGATCGACGGTGCCTGCGGCCAGCTCGCCGCCACGGACGCCTGAGGGCGGCCGGTGACCGGGAGCCGCCGGTACTACGACGCCGAAGCCGCGGACTACGACGAGTCCCGCGGAGGCCGGGCGAGGGCCCGCGCCGCCGCGGCGGCCGTCGTGGAGCTGGTGCCTCCGGGCGGGACGCTCCTCGACGTGGCCGGCGGCACGGGCATCGTCTCCAGCGAGCTCAGCGACCTGGGCTGGTCCGTGCTGGTGCTCGACGGCTCGCACGGCATGTTGCGGGTCGCGGCCGACCGGCTCCCGGGCCGGCAGCTGCAGGCCGTCGCGGACCGGATGCCGGTCCGGGACGGGTCCGTCGACGTGGTCACGGTGGTGTGGCTGCTGCACCTGCTCGACGTGCCCACCGCGGACCGGGTCCTGGCCGAGGCGGCACGGGTGCTCCGGCCCGGTGGTCACCTGGTCACGACGGTGGACAAGAGCCTCGCCCACGGCAGGGTGCCGAAACGACCCTCCGACAACCGCGAGCGCGTGGACCTCGTCGCCCGTCGCCTCGGTCTCGGCCTGGTCGGCGGTACGTCGTTCTCCGGGCGCAGCGACTGGGGGTCGGCCACGTCCGGGGACCCGGTCTTCCCGGTGGTCGGCTACCGCAAGCTCAGCACGGCCGGCCCGATCGGCCCGGTCGGCAAGGCGACCGCCTGAGGTCGGACCCGCGGCGGCGTGGCGAGCCGGCGACGGACCTCCGCACCGGCGCTCGGACATGCACTCGCGCCGGTCCTGCGGGCGTCCTGCGCCTGCGTCGCGCCCCGGCCGCTTCGGTGTGCATGTCGGAGCGCAGGCGCCGCCGGGACTCCGCCCGCGCCGGCCTCCGACCGGCGCCCGGAGTCAGCGCGACGTGAGGTGCGGCAGCACGTCCTCGGTGGAGTCGACGAGGTGCACCCGGTCGGCCATCTGACGCCCGGCGGCCAGCGCCTCGAGCAGCGGCCAGGCCGGCAGCACCCGGGTCCAGTGGTCGACGCCCACCAGCACCATCGAGGCCACCGTGTCCGGCGTGGAGTAGTAGTTCTCGCAGGCGTCCTGGAAGACCTCCTGGACGGTGCCGGCGCGCCCCGGGAGGAAGACGATGCCGGTGTCGCAGAGGTGCAGCAGGATGTCCTCGCGGATCGCGTTCTTGAAGTACTTCGCGATGCGGGTGGCGAAGGCGTTGGGCGGCTCGTGCCCGTAGAACCAGGTGGGGATGCCCAGCGAGTCACCGCCGGCCGGCCAGCGCCGGAGCACCTCGAACGACGCGCGGGCCCACGCCGACACCGAGGGGCTGAAGGCCGGCACCGCGGCCAGGACCTCGACGGCGTCGTCGAGGGCGGCGTCGTCGTAGGGCGCGAGGTAGGCGCCCAGGTTGGCTGCCTCCATCGCCCCGGGTCCGCCGCCGGTGGCCACGAAGAGCCCGGCCCGGGCGAGCGTCCGTCCCAGGCGCGCGGCGTCGAGGTAGGCCCGGGTATCGCGCTCCAGCTCGTGTCCCCCCATCACCCCGACCAGCCGCAGGTCCGCGACCGTCTCGGACAGGGCGTCGTCGATGGCATGGTCGTGCAGTGCCCGGGCGAGGTCGTGGGCCAGGTCGCGGGACCCGCGGGACCAGGCGTAGGCCCGGGCGTCCGGCGTCGCGTCGTAGGAGGTCTCCAGGCCTTGGTAGAGCTCTGCGGGCGTGTAGAGGTGGGCCCGATAGGGGTTCACCGGCACGTCGGGCACCTGCGGGAAGATCAGGGCGCCCCGCTCGCGCAGGTCGCTCTCGGCGTCGCTCTCCAGGTCGCAGCCGAGGAGCACCGAGCCGTCGGCGTCGAGCTTGCCGAGCGCCTCGGAGCGGTCCCGGAGGTCGACGTCTTGCAGCCGCCAGCCGGCCATCGACGTCGCCCCGGCCGCCACCAGCGCGTCGAACTGCTCGAGGCTCTCCACCTCGGTGATCCCTCGTTGCCGGTTCCCCACGGCGTCGAACCTAGTCGACCTCAGAACGCGGAGGCGACCAGCTCACCGAAGAGGGCGTGCTCGTCGGCCACCGCGGGGTCGAGCCCCCGGGCACGGAACCATCCGCACACGTTGGTGCAGTCGCGCATCAAGAAGTCCGTGCCGGTCGGGTTCGCCACCACGTCGACCGCCTGCGGCAGGTCGATGATCACCAGCCGCTCGCCGGCGGCGAGGACGTTGTACGGCGACAGGTCGCCATGGGCGACGCCGTGCCGGGCGAGGATGATCATGGCCTCCCGCAGCTGCTCGAAGTAGGACCGCAGCAGCTCCGGGTCCGGTCGCGTCTGGGCCAGCCGGGGCGCCGCCTCCCCGTCGACGGTGACGAGCTCCATGAGGATCTCGGTGCCGTCGATCTGCACCGGGTAGGGGACCGGGACGCCGGCGGACCAGAACCGTGTCAACGCCTCCCACTCCGCCCAGGCCCACTGACCGGCCGCGACGGCACGACCGTGGGCGGTCTTCTTGGCCAGGGCCCGGGCGTCGCGGCTGTTCCGGGTCCGGCGGCCCTCGGTGTAGGCGGTGCTGCGGTGGAACGAACGGTGCTGCTCGTCGCGGTAGCGCTTGGCGGCGAGCACCACGCTCTGGTCGGGGTCGTCCGGGACGGCGCGCTCGAGCAGGAAGACGTCGGCCTCCTTGCCGGTCTTGAGCACGCCGAGCTCGGTGTCGAGCGCGGCCTGGGAGGTGACCACCCAGTCCGGACGGGGCTCGGGGCCGCGCGAGAGCGGCTCCACGCTGAGCCAGGTCGACCAGCGCTGACCCTCGTCGGGGTCGTCGGCGGTGCGGAAATCGAAGACGAAGAACGGGTCGAGATCGGAACCGGCGGGGCCGAACTCAGGTGAGGCGGTGTCGGAAGACAACGGAGGAGCTCCTGGAGTGAGAGGGGGAGAGGGCTGCAGACAGGCAGACAACGTCGACGCGCATGCTCATCTCCTCTCACTCGGCCCGCTGGGCGCGGGACCGCGACGCTCCGTCGCGGTGGCTGGACCCAGGATGGAGGAGCCGACCGGTCGGCCGCAACGCATTTTCCGGCCCGACCCCCTCGGTAGACTCCTCCCACCTGCCTCGGGCAGCGCGGCGATGCCGCGCGACCCGGGCCGGAGCAGAGGAGAGGGGACCCCGTGGACCACCGGACCGCGCACACCAGGAGCATCGAGGACCCGGACGGCTTCTGGGGCGAGCAGGCAAGCCTCGTCGACTGGATCCGCAGACCCACGCAGATCCTCGACCGGTCGAACCCGCCGTTCTACCGGTGGTTCCCCGACGGCACCCTCAACACCTGCTACAACGCTCTCGACCGGCACGTGGTCGCCGGACACGCGGAGCGGCCCGCGCTGGTCCACGACAGCCCGGTCACCGGCACCGTCCGCAGCTACTCCTACGCCGAGCTGCTCGAGCAGGTGGCTGCCTTCGCCGGAGCGCTGCGCACCTTCGGCGTCGACAAGGGCGACCGGGTGGTCATCTCGATGCCGATGATCCCCGAGGCGGTGATCGCCATGCTGGCCTGCGCCCGGCTCGGGGCGGTGCACTCCGTGGTCTTCGGCGGCTTCGCTCCCCACGAGCTGGCGATCCGCATCGACGACGCCCGGCCCAAGGTCGTGGTCAGCGCCTCCTGCGGGATCGAGCCGACCCGGATCGTGGAGTACAAACCGATGCTGGACCGGGCCCTCGAGCTCGCGGAGCACCAGCCGGACGTCTGCGTGATCAAGCAACGTCCCGAGCACCTGGCCACGATGGTCGAGCCCCGCGACGTCGAGTGGGACGTGGCGATGCGCGCAGGGCGCAGTTCGCCGGCCGAGTGCGTCGAGGTGGCGGCCACCGACCCGCTCTACATCCTCTACACCTCGGGAACCACCGGGAAGCCCAAGGGGATCGTGCGGGACAACGGCGGCCATGCCGTCGCGATGGCCTGGTCGCTGCCGAACGTGTACGACGTCCACGCCGGCCAGGTCTGGTGGGCCGCCTCCGACGTCGGCTGGGTGGTGGGCCACTCCTACATCGTCTACGCGCCGCTGATCTGCGGGGCGACCACGGTGCTCTACGAGGGCAAGCCGGTCGGCACCCCCGACGCCGGCGCCTTCTGGCGGGTCATCGCCGAGCACGGGGTGGAGGCGCTGTTCACCGCACCGACCGCGATCCGGGCGATCAAGAAGGAGGACCCGGACGCGAGCCTGCTCGCCGGCCACGACCTCTCCCGGTTCCGCACCCTGTTCCTCGCCGGGGAACGGCTCGACCCGGACACCTACGAATGGGCCAAGGACCGGCTCGGCGTCCCGGTCGTCGACAACTGGTGGCAGACCGAGACCGGCTGGCCGATCGCCTCGAACCTGCGCGGTCTGGACCCGATGCCGATCAAGCCCGGCTCCCCGAGCGTCCCGGTGCCCGGCTACGCCGTGGAGGTGCTCGACGAGCTCGGCCGTCCGGCACCGCCCGGCACCGAGGGCGCGATCTGCCTGCGGCTGCCGTTGCCGCCGGGCACGCTGCCCACGCTGTGGCAGGACGACGACAGGTACGTCGCGTCCTACCTCTCGGTCTTCGACGGGTACTACCTCTCCGGCGACGGCGGCTACTTCGACGAGGACGGCTACCTCTACGTCATGGGCCGCACCGACGACGTCATCAACGTCGCCGGGCACCGGTTGTCGACCGGTGCCATGGAGGCGGTGATCGCCACCCACCCGGCTGTGGCGGAGTGCGCGGTGATCGGGGTGGCCGACTCGCTCAAGGGCCAGCTGCCGCGCGGACTCGTGGTGCTCAAGACCGGCGTGGACACCGACCCCGAACAGATCGGCCGCGAGCTGGTGGCGCTGGTGCGTGACCAGATCGGCGCCGTGGCCGCGCTGCGTGAGATCACCGTGGTGCCCGGCCTGCCCAAGACCCGCTCCGGGAAGATCCTGCGCAAGACGATGCGCGAGATCGCCGACGGCGGTGAGCCTGCTGTCCCGTCGACGATCGAGGACGCCGGTGTGCTCGACGCGCTGCGTCCGGCGCTGCGCGGCACCGGCGTCTGAGCAGCGCCGGGGGACGCCTCAGCCGCGCCCGGTCGTCGGGCGGCGGATGCGGTTCGGCCGGGGGATCTCGGTGCGGAGCCGCTGCCGCGGGACCCCGGAGCGGAGCAGGTGGTGGGCGGCGGCCAGCTCGACCGGCTGGGACCACAGGTAGCCCTGTCCCATCGTGCAGGCGGCGCCCTGCAGCCAGGCCGCCTGCTCGGGCAGCTCGACGCCTTCGGCGACCGTCGTCAGCCGCATGGTGCGGCCCATCGCGATGATCGCCTCGGTCACGGACGCCCCGTGGCTTCCCGAGCACACCTCGTCGACGAAGGACTTGTCCACCTTCAAGATGTCCACGGGCAGCCGGGAGAGGTAGGACAGCGAGCTGTAGCCGGTGCCGAAGTCGTCGATGGCCACGTGCACGCCGATGGAGCGCAGGGCGGCCAGCCTCTCGATCGCCCCGGCCATGTCGTCGAGCAGCATGCTCTCGGTGATCTCCAGGGTGAGCTGCTGCGGCTCCAGCCCGGCGTCCTCGAGCGCGTCGATCACCAGGTCCACGAAGTCGTTCTGGACGACCTGCTGGGCGGCGATGTTCACCGCGATCGTCGGGTGCTGGACCGGGGTCTGCATCGTGACGGCGGCATGACAGGCCTCGCGCAGCACCCATTCGCCGAGCGGGACGATCAGCCCGCTCTGCTCGGCGATGGGGATGAACGTCGCGGGCGGGAGCAGTCCCCGCAGCGGGTGCTGCCAGCGCACCAGCGCCTCGAAGCCGGTGATGGTCTCAGTGGCGAGGTTGACGGTGGGCTGGTAGTGCAGCACGAACTGCTGCTCCCGGATCGCCACCTGCAGCTCGCCGCGGATCGCCATCTTCTCCAGGGCGAGGGCGTGCAGGCCGGACTCGTAGACCGCGACCGTGCTCTTGCCGCGGTCCTTGGCCCAGTACATCGCCACGTCGGCGTTGCGGAGCACCTCGTCGCCGGTGCTGGTGCCGGGAGCAGCCTCTGCGATGCCGATGCTCGCGCGCAGCGACAGCGACGCGCCTTCGACGAGGAACGGCTCGGAGAGCAGCTCCTGGACCCGCCGGGCGACCTTCTCGGCCTGCGCCGCGTCGCTGCCCTCGAGGAGCACCGCGAACTCGTCGCCGCCCAGCCGGGCAGCGGTGTCGCCGGGTCGCAGCGCCCGCAGCAGCCGGACCCCCACCTCCACCAGCAGCTGGTCGCCGGCGCTGTGGCCCCGGCTGTCGTTGAGGTGCTTGAAGTCGTCGAGGTCGCAGACGAGCACGCTGAGCGGCTCCGCGCGGCGCACCTGCCGGGCCAGGGCGTGCCCGAGCCGGTCGGTGAGAAGCTGACGGTTGGCCAGCCCGGTCAGCTGGTCGTGGAACGCCTGCTGGGCGAGCTGCTCCTGCAGCGACTGCCGGTCGGTCACGTCGCGGAGGGTGAGGACCCAGCCCCGGACGGACGGATCATCGGCGAGGTTGGTCAGCGAGCCCTCGAGCACGAGCGTCCGCCCGTCGGCGTGCCCGAGCCGGACCTGGAGGTCGTGGTCGCCCTCGCGCTGCGTGACCAGGTGCCGCGCGAGCGTCGCCGCGTCCTCCGAGGGCAGCATGTCGACGAGGCGACGGCCCAGCAGGCGTTCGGGCTCCCAGCCCAGGACGGTGGCCGAGGAGGGGCTGGCGAACGAGACGCTGGAGTCGTGGTCCAGCACCAGGATCAGGTCGGCGCTGTTCCTCACCAGCGAGAGCAGCCGCTGCTCGGAGTCGTCGAGCGCCTGCTTGTGGGTGAGGGCCCGCTCCATCACCCGGTGCCGGCGTACCAGCCGGCGGAACCAGACGAACCAGCCGAGGCAGACGATGATCAGCAGGGCTGCCAGCACGCCGGCTGCGACGAGGTCGGTGCGGGCCTGGTCGGCCGCGATGTCCTCGCCGATCCGGTTGGTCTCCGCGCGCAGGTCCTCTAGTGCCACGGTGTCGGAGGTGTCGGAGATCCACGTGTTGTAGAGCTCGGTCATCCGCACCGCGGGCCCGTCGGCGATGCCCGAGTCGACGAGGTTCTGCACCGCGCGCCCGGAGGAGGAGGCGACCTGCGGCTCCGGCTGCGACCCGAGGGTGGACAAGATGCCGGAGACGCGGGCGTACGCCGCGTGCTGGCGGGCCACGTCGTCGTCGAGGTGGTAGACGTACACGAGCAGCGCGAACTGGGTCAGCACGACGAGCAGGGTCGTGAGGACGGCGCTGCGAGCTCGCGTCCGCGCAGGCGCAACCTCGTCCATCACCACCCCTGTCAGAACCCCCGTCTGCCACACAGACGAGACGAAGGTAACGGCTTTATGCCATATATCGGCCTAACTCCGGTTTCGACACACCAGGTTTGACCTTGCGCCCGAGGTGTCGGCTCGCGGGGGTTGCTCCCGGCACGCCGCCGGGCTCAGTGGCCGCCGGTCAGGGGTGCCATGGCGCGCGCGATCCGGCTCGGGCGGCCCGTGAGCCGTTCCTCGACGTCGGCGAAGGTCATCGCCCGCAGTCCGGCGTTGACGCCGAGCCAGCGCAACGGTTCCGGCTCCCAGCGGCGCGAGCGGTGGTCGACCCAGGGCAGCCGGGTGAGCTCGGTGTCGTCTCCGAGCACCAGGTCGCGCAGGGTGCGCCCGGCCAGGTTCGTGGTGGACACGCCGTCGCCGACGTACCCGCCGGCCCAGGCGATCCCGCTGCGACGGTCGAGCCCCACCGAGGCGCACCAGTCCCGGGGGATGCCGAGGACGCCGCCCCACGCGTGGGTGAACTCGGCGCCGGCGAGCGCGGGCAGCATCTCGACCGCGGTCCGCCGCAGCCGGGCGAAGACGGCGGAGTCGCGGTCGTACCCGCGAGGGATCCGCGATCCGAAGCGGTACGGCGCCCCGCGGCCGCCGAACACCAGCCGGCCGTCCGCGGTCCGCTGGCCGTAGACGATCAGGTTCCGGTGGTCGGAGAAGGTCTCGCGCTCGCGCAGCCCGATCCGCTCCCACACCTCGTCCGGGAGCGGTGCGGTGGCGACGACGAGGGAGGAGACAGGCACGACGTCGCGACGCAGCCCGTCGAGGTCGGGGGTGTAGCCCTCGGTGGCGCGCACCACGATCTGCGCGCGCACCGTTCCCCGGTGGGTGCGCACCGATCCGGGGGAGACCGCGAGCGCCCGGGTCTGCTCGTACACGGTGCCGCCGAGGCGCTCGACGACCCGTGCCAGCCCTCGCACCAGGCGCGCGGGATGCACCGCGGCGCAGTCGGGGGTGTAGGTGCCGCCGAGGGTCCCCGCGGCGTCCAGGCGGCGCCGCGCCGCGGCCTCGTCCAGCAGCACCAGGTCGTCCTCGCCGCGCCCCCAGGTCCGGGCGGCGGCGACCTCGGCGCGGGCGCTCGCCAGCTGGGCCGGGGAGCGTGCCACCACGACGGTGCCGCCCTTGTGGGCCGCGGCGTCGATCCGCTCCACGGCGGCGACGCGGAGCACCTCGTCGACGGTGGCCCGCATCGCGCGGTGCTGGGCGAGGGCAGCCTCCCGGCCTGAGCCGGGGAGGCGCGAGAGCGAGGAGAGCGAGGAGGGGAACAGCGCCGAGCACCACCCGCCGTTGCGGCCGGAGGCGCCGAACCCGGCCGTCTCGGCCTCGAGCAGCACCACGCGCAGGGTCGGGTCGGCGCGCAGCAGGTAGTAGGCGGTCCAGAGGCCGGTGAGACCCGCGCCGACCACGGCCACGTCCGCGCTGGTGTCGCCGGGCAGCGGCGCGCGCGCCGTCCAGTCCTCCCCGGCGCTCTCGTGCCACAGCGAGAGCCCGGCGTAGCCGGCGTCGCTCAGCGCACACCCCAGGAGTAGGTCTGCTTGCGGAGCTCGAGATACATGAACGTCTCGGTGGAGACGACGTTCTCCAGGGTGCGGATCTTGGAGGAGAGCACGTGCAGCAGCGCCTCGTCGCTCTCGCAGACCACCTCGACGAGCAGGTCGTAGGCGCCGGCGGTGATCACCACGTAGTCGACCTCGGCGATCTGGGCGAGGGCGTCGGCGACCGGCTCGAGCTCACCGCGGACCTTGATCCCGATCATGGCCTGCCGGGCGAAGCCGAGCTCGAGGGGGTCGGTGACGGCGACCACCTGCATCACACCGCTGTCGATGAGCCGTTGCACCCGTTGCCGCACGGCGGCCTCGGAGAGTCCGACCACCTTGCCGATGGCGGCGTACGAGCGCCGGCCGTCCTGCTGCAGCTCCTCGATGATCGCCTTGGAGACCTCGTCGAGGACCGCGGGACTGCCCGCGGCGCCGTTTCGTCCATTGCGGGTGCTCACGGAAGGGATCCTGTCAGCGGGGGCCGCGCGCGTCAAAGGTTTCGGGCCGACAAACTGATGGATTTCGTTGCCTCGAGGTTACGTATCGACCGAATCCCTTGTCGGGACCGGCACCCTCTGCCAAGATCCTCAGCAGAGCGTGACCATGCGTGGTACGGCCCCAGAGAGGAACTGCTCGGATGTCGCAGACCGATGCCCACCTTCGCGAGCTCCTGCGCGCGACCACCGGCCGGGGCGTCAGTCGCCGCGGCTTCCTGCGCGGTGCCGGCCTCGCCGGTCTCGCCGTGGGAGCACCCAACCTGCTCGCCGCCTGCGGCACCCAGGGCGCCAAGCAGGCTGCCGGCGAGTGCGTCAGCAAGGACCTGTCGGCCACGGAGAAGAAGATGAAGTTCTCCAACTGGCCGCTCTACATCGACGAGAAGCGGGTCAAGCAGGGTGGCAGCAAGGTCACCGTCTACCCGACGTTGCAGAAGTTCGAGGACCAGACCGGGATCACGGTCGACTACGTCACCGACATCAACGACAACAACGAGTTCTTCGGCATCGTGCGCAACCAGCTCGCCGACTGCCAGAGCACCGGGCGTGACATGTTCGCCCTCACCGACTACATGGCCGCCCGGATGATCGACCTCGGCTGGATCCAGGAGCTCGACAAGGCGAACATGCCCAACGTCGAGGCGAACCTCTCCGAGAGCCTGCGGAGCCCGTCGTGGGACCCCGAGCGGAAGTACTCCGCCCCGTGGCAGAGCGGCCTGACCGGGATCGCCTACAACGCCGACCTGACCGGCGAGGTGAAGAGCTTCGACGAGCTGCTCACCCGCAGCGACCTCAAGGGCAAGGTCAGCCTGCTCTCGGAGATGCACGACACGATGCTCTTCATGCTGCTGCTCGAGGGGGCGGACCCCGCCGACTTCACCGCCGACGAGTACGCCGCGGCGATCGAGCGGCTCGACAAGTCCGTGCAGGCCGGTCAGATCCGTGCCTTCACCGGCAACGAGTACGCCCAGGACCTGTCCAAGGGCAACATCGTGGCCTGCGAGGCGTGGTCCGGCGACATCATCCAGCTTCAGTTCGACAACCCGAACATCAAGTTCATCGCTCCCGAGGAAGGCCTCGCGATCTGGAGCGACAACATGATCGTGCCGAACAAGGCCACCCACAAGGCGAACGCCGAGAAGTGGATGGACTTCTACTACCAGCCGGAGATCGCCGCCGAGCTGGCCGCCTGGGTGAACTACATCTGTCCCGTCGACGGAGCCAAGCAGGCGATGGAGAAGATCGACCCGAGCCTGGTCGACAACGAGCTGATCTTCCCCGGGCAGGACCTGCTGGCGAAGACCTACTCGATGATGGGTCTGGACAGCAAGACCGAGCAGGACTACCAGCAGCAGTTCGCAGCCGTGACCGGAGCATGAGCATGAGCACGTCCTCGCACGACACCCCGGGCACCGAGGCGGGAGCCGATCTCAGCCTCCGCGCCCTGACCAAGAAGTTCGGCGCCTTCACGGCGGTGGACGAGCTCGACCTCGAGGTCGGCAGCGGGCGCTTCTTCGCCCTGCTCGGCCCGTCGGGGTGCGGCAAGACGACCACGCTGCGCATGGTGGCCGGTCTCGAGGAGCCCACCAGCGGCCGGATCGTGCTCGGCGGCGACGACATCGGCCGCCTCAAGCCTTACAAGCGACCGGTCAACACGGTGTTCCAGAACTACGCGCTGTTCCCGCACCTCGACATCACCGAGAACGTCGCGTTCGGCCTGCGCCGCCGCGGCGTCAAGGACGTCAAGAACCAGGTCCAGGAGATGCTCGACCTGGTCGAGCTGGGGGCGTACGGCGGCCGCCGACCCGCGCAGCTCTCCGGCGGCCAGCAGCAGCGGGTCGCGCTGGCCCGGGCCCTGATCAACAAGCCGCGGGTGCTGCTGCTCGACGAGCCGCTCGGGGCGCTGGACCTGAAGCTGCGCCGGCAGATGCAGATCGAGCTCAAGCGGATCCAGACCGAGGTCGGGATCACCTTCATCCACGTCACCCACGACCAGGAGGAGGCCATGACGATGGCCGACACCATCGCGGTGATGAACAAGGGTGTGATCGAGCAGATGGGCGCTCCGGCCGACCTCTACGACAACCCGGCGACCACATTCGTCTCCAACTTCCTCGGCCAGTCCAACCTGGTGAGCGCGGAGGTGGCCGGGCGGCGCGCCGAGGAGATCGTGGTCGACGTCAACGGCAGCAAGGTCGGCGCGCCGGCGAGCCGGGCGCGACGCACCGAGGGGACCGTCTGGGTCGGGGTCCGCCCCGAGAAGGTGTTCCTCGCCGCGGCCGGGGAGGAGACCGCCGACGGCACCAACACCCTGCCCGGCGGCGTGGTCAGCGACGTCAGCTTCATCGGCGTCAGCACGCAGTACCTCGTCGAGATGCCGTGGAAGCAGGAGCTGACGGTCTTCGAGCAGAACACCGGCGCCCGCGACGGGTTCCGGCCCGGCGACCGGGTCGACCTGCACTGGGCCACCGCCCACACGTTCCTGCTCGACGCCGACCAGGACGCCCACGCCGGCGACGAGAGCTATGCGGCGCTGGCGGGAGCCGCGTCGTGAGCGTCGCGCAGCTCAGCCACGTCGTCGAGGGCCACGCCCCCGAGCCGCCCCGCAAGAGGCGCGGCCGAGCCACCGGCTACCTCCTGCTGCTGCCCGGCCTGCTGTGGCTGGTGATCTTCTTCGTGCTGCCGACGATCCAGCTGGTCGCCACCTCGCTCTACGACCCGAGCGGCTCCCTGGACACCGGCTACGCGATGACCTGGTCGGTCAGCAACTACTTCGACGTGCTCTCGACGTACCAGGAGCAGTTCCTGCGCTCCCTGCTCTACGCCTCGATCGCGACCGCACTCTCGCTGCTGCTCGGCTACCCGCTCGCCTACGCCATCGCGTTCAAGGCCGGCAGGTGGAAGAACCTGATGCTGGTGCTGGTGATCGCGCCGTTCTTCACGAGCTTCCTGGTGCGGACGCTCGCCTGGAAGTCGATCCTGGCCGACAACGGCTTCCTGGTGGACACGCTGAAGACGCTGCACCTGCTGGCCCCGGACGGCCGGCTGCTGGCGACGTCGCTGGCGGTGGTGACCGGCCTGACCTACAACTTCCTGCCGTTCATGGTGCTGCCGCTCTACGCGAGCCTGGAGAAGATCGACCCCCGGCTCGTCGAGGCCGGCAAGGACCTCTACGCCAGCCCGGCGACGTCGTTCTTCAAGATCACGCTGCCGCTCTCGATGCCCGGCGTGGTGGCGGGCACCCTGCTGACGTTCATCCCGGCGGCCGGTGACTACATCAACTCCGAGCTGCTCGGGACGCCGGCCCAGCGGATGATCGGCAACGTCATCGACAGTGCGTTCCTCGTCCAGCTCGACTACCCCTCCGCCGCGGCGAGCTCGGTGGTGCTGATGGTCGCGATCACGGTGCTGGTGCTGTTCTACGTGCGACGAGCCGGGACGGAGGAGCTCTTGTGAGCGACGGAGCCGAGCGAGGGACGAGCGAGCGACCGAGCGAACGATCCGGCGCTGTGAGCGACGGAGCCGAGCGAGGGACGAGCGAGCGACCGAGCGAACGATCCGTTGCCGTGCGTGCGACCCGGACCGAGCCGCGGTCCAGCTCGCCGAGCCCGCTGCAGCGTGCCGGTCGCTGGATCGGGGAGCACGCGGTGATGTTCGTGGCCCTGCTGGTGCTGGGCTACATGTTCCTGCCGATCGCCTTCGTGGTGCTGATGTCGTTCAACGACCCGGCGGGCCGGCTCAGCTACCAGTTCGACGGCTTCACCTGGAACAACTGGCTGAACCCGTGCGCACCGGCGGGGATGTGCGAGGCCGTGACCAAGAGCCTGCAGATCGGGTTCCTCGCCACCGTCTTCGCGACGCTGCTGGGGACGTTGGTCGCCTTCGCCCTGGTCCGGCACCGGTTCCGCGGCCGGGCGGCGACGAGCCTGCTGATCTTCCTGCCGATGGCCACCCCGGAGGTGGTGATGGGCTCGTCGCTGCTGGCGCTGTTCGCTGCGGCCGGGGTCGCGGGCTCGCTGGGCTTCTGGTCGATCCTGGTGGCCCACATCATGTTCTGCCTGTCGTTCGTCGTGGTGACGGTGAAGGCCCGGCTCGCCGGTCTGGACTCCACCATGGAGCAGGCGGCGATGGACCTCTACGCCAACGAGTGGCAGACGTTCTGGCGGATCACCTTCCCGCTGGTGTTCCCGGGCATCCTGGCCGCGGCCCTGCTGAGCTTCTCCCTGTCGTTCGACGACTTCATCGTCACGAACTTCAACCACGGCAACACGATCACGTTCCCGATGTTCGTCTGGGGATCGGCGCAGCGCGGCATCCCGCCGCAGGTCAACGTGGTCGGCACGGTGATGTTCCTGGTGGCGCTGCTGCTCGTGCTCGGCGGCGGACTGCTGCAGCGCCGGCGCCCGCAGTGAGCCACCCCTCCCTCGCGGAGGTCCGGCACGCCGTCTTCTGGCTCGAGGACCCCTCCCGTCCCGACCCGTTGCCGGCGCTGGCGCACCGGGAGGAGGCGGACCTGCTGGTCGTGGGCGGCGGCTACACCGGGCTCTGGTCGGCGTTGCGGGCCAAGGAGCGCGACCCCGGACGCGACGTGGTGCTGCTGGAGGCCGGCCGGTGCGGCGAGGAGGCCAGCGGACGCAACGGTGGCTTCGCCTCGGCGAGCCTCACCCACGGCTTCGGCAACGGCCTCTCGCGGTGGCCGGAGGAGCTGGCGGTGCTGGACCGGCTGGGAGCGGAGAACCTCCGGGCGATCGGGGAGACGGTGGCCCGGCACGGCATCGACTGCGGCTGGGAGGAGACCGGGGAGCTGACGGTCGCGAGGGCCCCGCACGAGGTGGAGTGGCTCGCCGAGGAGGCGGAGCAGATGCGCGCGGGCGGGCATCGCGTCGAGCTCCTCGACGCAGCGGCGGTACGCCGGCGGGTCGACTCACCGACGTACGCCGGTGGGCTGCTGGCCCCCGACGTCACCGCCATGGTGGAGCCGGCCCGGCTGGCCTGGGGGTTGCGCCGGGCGTGCCTGGACGCCGGCGTCCGGATCTTCGAGGGGACGCGGGCGGACTCCCTCGAGCGGACCCCCGCGGGGGTCGAGGTCCGCACCCGGCACGGTGCGGTGCGGGCGAACCGGATGGTGCTGGCCACGAACGCGTTCCCGCCGCTGGTGCGGCGGCTGTCGTTGATGACCGTGCCCGTCTACGACTACGTGCTGATGACCGAGCCGCTGTCCGCGCAGCAGCGGGAGAGCATCGGCTGGGCGGGGCGGGAGGGTGTCGGCGACGCCGCCAACCTGTTCCACTACTACCGGCTGACCCGCGACGACCGGATCCTGTGGGGCGGCTACGACGCGGTCTACCACTACGGCAGCAAGGTCGACCCGCGGTTCGAGCGGTCGCCGACGCACGACCTGCTGGCGGAGCACTTCTTCGGCACCTTCCCGCAGCTCGAGGGGCTGCGGTTCGGCCATGCGTGGGCCGGGGTCATCGACACCTGCACCCGGTTCGCCGCCTTCTTCGGCACGGCCCACGACGGCCGGGTGGGCTACGCGCTGGGCTACACCGGTCTCGGGGTCGCCGCCACCCGTTTCGGGGCCGACGTGGTCCTCGACCTGCTGGACGGGGAGGACACCGAGCGGACCCGGCTCCGGATGGTGCGCGAGCGGCCGCTGCCGTTCCCGCCGGAGCCGCTGCGCTACGCCGGGGTGCAGCTGACCCGGCGCTCGCTGGCCGCGGCTGACGCCCGGGGCGGGCGGCGCAACCTCTGGCTGCGGGGCCTGGACCGGCTCGGCCTCGGCTTCGACTCCTGAGCCGCTCCCCGCGGCCTCACCAGACGGCGCGCTCGTCCCCGCGGGGGTCCTCTACCTCCCGGCCGCCGGCTGCGTCGAAGACCCGCACCGTGCGGCGCTCGTCGTACGAACGCCAGCCGGGGTCGCCGGTGGTCGCGAAGCGGACCCAGGAGGCGTGCATCTCCTCGGCCAGCGACTGCGGCGCCGAGTCGCCGACCAGGCCGGAGGCACCCTTCGCCTGCAGGGCGTCGAAGACGAACGGGATGTCGACGGCGTGCGCGGCGCCGAGGTCGAACCGGTCGCTGGGCCAGGCGAACTCGTAGACCCAGGACGGGGCGCTGCCACGTGCGGCCACCATCGCCAGCATCGGGCGGCGGAAGTAGACGTCGGTGACCAGCGCGGCCAGCAGGTCGCCGGGGGAGGCGCCGGGCCGGTTGGCGCGGTAGACCTCGAGAACCCGGGGCTCGATGCCCCGACCGGCGGCGAATGCGGCGAGGCCCTCCTCGGTCATCGCAGCCGCGAGGCCGACGGGGACCACGAAGAAGCGGAACTCCTCGGTGGTGGTGCCGGTCAGCAGCGGCACGTCCTGCGACGCGCCGGCCTCGAGCGCCCGGAGCGGGTGCTCGGGCAGCAGGTCGCCGTCGACGACCGGGATGAACGCCATCGAGCTCGCCACGATGCTCGGCCCGAAGCGGGCCGGGTCCGGCTTGAGGGCGAGAGCGTCGGACACCTGACGCTGGGCGGCGACCAACGTGTCCGGGTCGACCCCGCTCAAGGCGGCGGCCGAGGCCTCGTGACCCAGCACCTGCGCGAGCGCCTCGGTCACCAGGGCGGCGTCGGCGGGTTCAGCGGCGGCCTGCGCGGCACCGCTCTGCGTGATCGTCCGGGCGAACAGGCCGCGGGCCCGCGGCATCGCCATCAGGCTGGTCACGCTCATCGCGCCGGCGGACTCGCCGAAGATCGTCACCCGGTCGGGGTCACCGCCGAACGCGGCGATGTTGTCGGCCACCCACTCCAGCGCGGCGAGCTGGTCCAGCAGTCCCCGGTTCGCCGGGGCGTCGGGCAGCGCCGCGAAGCCCTCGACCCCCAGGCGGTAGTTGAAGGTCACCAGGACGACACCGTCGCGGGCGAAGGGCGTGCCGTCGTACATCGGGATCGCGGCGTTGCCGTTGGAGAAGGCGCCGCCGTAGATCCACACCATCACCGGCAGCCCGTCGCCGCCGGTGTCGGGGGTCCAGACGTTGACGCTCAGCCAGTCCTCGCCCGGGACCGTGGGCTGGTAGAGGATCTGGTCGATCGGCGCCCGGTAGCCGGGTGCCGGGGGAGTGGCGCCGAGCGCGGTGGCAGGCCGGATCCCGTCCCAGGGCGCGGGCGGCTCGGGGGCCCGGAAGCGGCGCTCGCCGACCGGAGGGGCGGCGTAGGGGATGCCGAGGAAGCGGGCCACGCCGTCCTCGACGGTGCCGCTGACCCGTCCGTGCCGGGTGCTGACCACTGGTTCCACGTCTGTCCCCCTTCGTGCCGGCCCGGGTGGCCGGTTGCGTCGCGCCAGCCTAGGCGGCGGCTTCCCGGACAGCAGAACGACCCGCCTCCAGGACGGGTCGCTCTCGCTGTCAGGGCTGGCTCAGAGCCGCGCCCAGGCCTCGGTCAGCACGTGCCGCAGCTTCTGCTCCATCTCGTCGAAGTGCTCCTGGTCGCAGATCAGCGGCGGTGCCACCTGGATCACCGGGTCGCCGCGGTCGTCGGCCCGGCAGTAGAGGCCGGCCTCGTAGAGCGCCTTGGAGAGGAAGCCGCGCAGCAGCTTCTCCGCCTCGTCGTCGTCGAAGGTCTCCTTGGTGGCCTTGTCCTTGACCATCTCGATGCCGTAGAAGTAGCCGTCCCCGCGGACGTCGCCGACGATCGGCAGGTCGAGGAGCTTCTCCAGCGTGTTGCGGAAACCCTGCTCGTTGGCGCGGACGTGCTTGTTGATGCCTTCGTTCTCGAACGCGTCGAGGTTGGCCAGCGCCACCGCCGAGGAGACCGGGTGGCCGCCGAAGGTGTAGCCGTGGGCGAACATCTCGGTGCCGTGCAGGAACGGCTCCATCAGCCGGTCGGAGGCGATCATGCCGCCGAGCGGGGAGTAGCCCGAGGTGATCCCCTTGGCGAAGGTGATCATGTCCGGCTGGTAGCCGTAGCGGTCGGCGCCGAACATGTGGCCGAGCCGGCCGAAGGCGCAGATGACCTCGTCGCTGACCAGCAGCACGTCGTACCGGTCGCAGATCTCCCGCACGCGCTGGAAGTAGCCGGGCGGCGGCGGGAAGCAGCCACCGGAGTTCTGCACCGGCTCGAGGAAGACCGCCGCGACGGTCTCGGGGCCCTCCATCTCGATGGCGTAGGCGATCTGGTCGGCCGCCCACCTGCCGAACGCCTCGAGGTCGTCACCGTGCTCCGGTGCGCGGTAGAAGTTCGTGTTGGGCACCTTGTGGCCGCCGGGCACCAACGGCTCGAAGAACTTCTTCGCGTCCGGGATGCCGGTGATGGACAGCGCGCCTTGCGGAGTCCCGTGATAGGCGACGTAGCGGCTGATCACCTTGTGCTTCATCGGCTTGCCGGTCAGCTTGAAGTACTGCTTGGCCAGCTTCCAGGCGGTCTCCACCGCCTCGCCGCCACCGGTGGTGAAGAAGACCCGGTTGAGGTCGCCGGGCGCGTAGCCGGCGACCCGCTCGGACAGCTCGATCGCCTTGGGGTGGGCGTAGGACCAGAGCGGGAAGAAGGCCAGCTCGGAGGCCTGCTTGGCGGCGGCCTCGGCGAGGTCGCGACGGCCGTGGCCGAGCTGGCTGACGAACAGGCCGGCCAGCGCGTCGAGGTACTTGCGGCCCTTGGCGTCGTAGATGTAGGCGCCTTCACCACGCACCATGATCGGCACGTCGGCGTGCTCGTAGCTGGAGTGTCGGGTGAAGTGCATCCACAGGTGGTCCCGGGCAGACCGCTGCAGGCTGTCGTAGCTCTCGGCGTCCATCGGCTGGTCCACGGTCGCTGCCTCATCTCTCGTGCGTCGTGCTGACCTCCCCATGGTGCCCGTTGCCACCGGCTCAAGGCAAGTGAATCCGTGGTTGGAAGGCCGTGAATCGTGGCGATCACGCGTGCGAATCGTTGCGGACCACGGATTCCGTCGCCAGAATGCCGCAATGACGACAGTGGACCTGCTCTTCCGGAACGGCTCGCTCTTCGACGGGGACCGGCACCGACCGGGCCGGGCGGTCGGCGTCCGCGCCGGGCGGATCACCGCGGTGGTGGCGGAGCAGGAGGCCGACGACCTCGTCGGGCGCGGGACCCGGGTCGTCGACCTGGCCGGCGGTCTGCTGCTGCCCGGCTTCCAGGACGCCCACGTGCACCCGGTGCAGGGCGGGCTCGAGCGGATCCGCTGCGACCTGTCCGAGCTCGGCACCCGCGAGGAGTACGTCGCCGCGGTGGCCGACTACGCCGCCCGGAACCCCGGCAGCGACTGGGTCTGCGGCGGCGGCTGGGCCATGCCCGCCTTCGGGGCCGGGGGGCCGACCGCGGCGCTGCTGGACGCCGTGCTGCCGGACCGGCCGGTGTTCCTGCCCAACCGGGACCATCACGGCGCCTGGGTGAACAGCGCCGCGATGCGGGCCGCCGGCATCGACCGCGGCACCCCGGACCCTGTCGACGGGCGGCTGGAGCGTGACGCCGACGGCACCCCGACCGGGACGCTGCACGAGGGCGCGATGGCGCTGGTGCAGCGGCTGGTGCCCGCGCCGGACGTGGCGGACTACGACCGGGCGCTGGCGGAGGCACAGGCCTACCTGCACAGCGTGGGGGTCACGGCCTGGCAGGACGCGATCCTCGGCGACTACGCCGGCCTGGACGACCCGGCGCCGACGTACCAGCGTGCGGTGGCGGCCGGACGGTTGACCGCCCGGGTGCGTGGCGCCCTGTGGTGGGACCGGGCCCGCGGCCTCGAGCAGGTCGTGGACCTGCTCGAGCGGCGCGAGCGGTTCACCGGCGGTCGGCTGGTGGCCGGCAGCGTCAAGGTGATGCAGGACGGCGTCGCCGAGAACTACACCGCCGCGATGACCCGGCCCTACCGGGACGGCTGCGGCGGGCACACCCACAACGCGGGACTCTCCTTCGTCGACCCGGAGCTGCTGGCCGAGGCCGTGACGCGGCTCGACGCGCACGGTTTCCAGGTGCACGTGCACGCGATCGGCGACCGGGCGGTGCGGGAGGCGCTCGACGCGGTCGCGGCCGCCCGGAGGGCCAACGGCACGACGGACGGACGACACCACCTCGCGCACCTGCAGGTCGTGCATCCCGAGGATCGGCACCGGTTCGCGGAGCTCGACGTCACCGCCACCGTGCAGCCGCTGTGGGCCGCCTACGACGAGCAGATGGTTGAGCTCACCATCCCTTTCCTGGACGAGGCGGCGGTGGCCTGGCAGTACCCGTTCGGGGACCTGGCCCGGGCCGGGGCCCGGCTGGCCGCCGGCAGCGACTGGCCGGTGTCGTCGCCGGACCCGCTGGCCGGCATCCACGTCGCGGTGAACCGGCGGTTGCACGGCGAGACCGGCCGGGCCGGCTCCGAGGCGTTCCTGGCCGACCAGGCCCTGGGCGCGGAGCAGGCCTTCGCGGCGTACACCAGCGGTTCGGCGCGGGTGAACCACCTCGACGAGACCGGTCGCGTGGCGCCGGGCCTGCTGGCCGACCTGGTGGTCCTCGACCGGGACCCCCTCGTCGCCCCGGCCGAGGAGATCGGCGCGGCGCGCGTCCGGGAGACCTACGTCGACGGCGAGCAGGTCTTCATCCGTTGAGGACCGCCCGGCGCGGGCTCGGGCCCGGTGGCCGGTGACCGGTGACCGGTGACTAGTGAGGGGAGCATGCCAACAGCCCCGAACCGTGGAAACCGGACCCCCTGACGGTGGTGGCGGGGGAGGGCGGGTACCCCCGATCGGGGAGCGACGGACGCCTCCACGCTGCTTACTCTTGCTGAGCAAGGGGAAGCGTGACCACGCCGGGTGCATAGGGGAGCAGACATGGGTGGGGACCAGCCGGACAACATCGACGACAACATCGAGCGGCGCTCGTTCCTGAAGCGCGCGGCCGTCGTGGCGGGCGTGACCGTCTGGTCCGCGCCGACGGTGCAGTCGCTGACCGCGCCGGCGTTCGCGACCGGCACGGCTTCGTGCGCGCCGGGGCGGGTCATCCGGTTCAAGTACGACGTGGGGACGAACTCGTTCGACAGCGGCGCCGCCGGTGGCGGGGGGGCCAGCTGGTGCCTGCCGGACGGGTACGCCGACGCCGACCACTCCATCTTCGGCTCCGACAGCACGGGGTGCGCGGTGGTGGAGGGGACGTCGTACTGCGTCACGGTCGCGATCTCCGCCGACGGCAAGACCGCCCAGGTCACGGTGCCCGCGGGGGCCGTGATCGAGGGTCTCCAGGCGAAGGCCGGAGCCTCCTTCAACGGCGAGTGCGGGGACATGGACTACCAGACCTCGAACACGGCGGTCGTGCAGATCACCAAGCAGATCTCCTACGTCGCCGGAGTCATCTGCGTCTGAGCTCGCGGCTCGCCCACGGCGACGCCTCGGGGCGGTCTTCCCCCCGCCGCCCGGCCGGGGTGGTGGGCGAGCCCGCGGACACGGTCCACCAGCGCGGAGTCGGGCACCGCACCGACCGCGCCGGCGGGCACCTCGGTGAGCACGGCAGCGAGCATCCTGAGGGCGCTGCCGGCGCCGAGGGTGTCGGCGTTGACCACTGATCCGAAGCCCGCCTGCACCGCGAGGGCCGGCCGGATCCGCTCCGCGTCCTCTGCGGTCCGGAGCACCCAGGATCCCAGGCGGACCGCTCGGGTCGGCCGGCTGCGGTCGACCAGCTCGAGCGCATCCACGTCGAGCAGGTGACTGCGCGCGGTGCGCAGGTCGAGGCCCTCGGCCAGCAGGCGCTCCTGGTGCAGCAGCAGACGGCCGTGCCAGACCTCCGGCAGCAGCACCGCGGTGCTCCCGCGCACGACGGCCGTGGCTCGCACGGCGAGCAGACCCACGGTGTCGGGATGCCCGGCCGAGTCCAGGAGGTCGAGCAGGTCGGCCAGCAGCCGTTCGGGTTCGCGGCGCCGGGCGACGACCTCGTGGTCGCGGTAGACGAGGTGCAGGCCGCGCCGCGGGGCCGCCGTCCGGTCCGCGACGGCCAGCTCCACGGAGAAGTGCGCGGGCACCACGCCGTCCAGAGTGGGCACCCTCCTGGGCCGCAGCAGACCTTCCACGACCGAGTCGGCGCTCTCGTCACCGGTGGTCCGGACCCCGACGACGCGCTGGCCGACCCGGACCGCCCTGGTCGGCCGCCACACCCGGGACCGGTCGAGCCGCGCCAGGCAGGGCGTCCGTCGCTGCGGGGCGATCCTCAGGCCAGATGCAGTCTCCGGGACCGGTCGCGGCCCGGCCGCGCGGGCCCCGGACGTCGACGTCACGAGCCGGCCACCCGGTCGACCAGGTCGAGGTCGAGGAGCCGGTCCGCGAACGCGGTGACGTCGGCGTGCACGTCGGAGCTGCGCCCGCCGAAGACCCGGGCCAGCTCGTCGCTCACCTCGCCGAGGGTGGTGACGCCGTCGAGCGCCGCCCAGATCAGGCTGCCCACCGGGTCCAGCAGGTGCAGGCTTCCGCTGCGGCTGTCGTAGACCACGGTCTCGCCGTCCACCTCGACCTCCTCCACGATCGGCGTGCCGTGCCGGCGGAGCACCAGCGCGTCGTCCGGGACAGGTGACATCACAGCTCCCTCATCAACGTCTGGCTGACCAGGCCCTCGATCGCCTCGACGGCACCGTCGAGGTCTCCGATGCGCAGCCGCACGACGTCGGCTCCGCGGACCAGGTCGGCGGCCACCCGGAGGTTCCGGGCGGGGTGCTCCTCGAAGTGGAAGCTGCACAGCGCCAGGTCGCGCACCGCCTCGGCCGCGCTCAGGCGGATCGACTCCGTGCGGCTGCCCGCGAGGAAATGGGGGAAGACGATCAGTCGCGGCGGACGCGCGGGTCCGCGTGCCACGTTGGCGCCCAGCTGTCGGGCGGGCACCTGGCACTGGTCGTTGGGCGTCGTGCTCCCCGGAGGCGGGGACGGCAGGCCGCAGTCGCGGAACAGTCCCCAGGACCCCGGGTCGAGGCTGAGCGCCTTGGGGAACAGCTCGACGTGCAGGGTGGCGGGGTGCACCGCGGTCGCCTCGTCGGTGACGTAGTCGTAGCCCTCCCGCAGCAGACCGGCCACCGTCGTGGTCTTGCCGCGTTCCTGGTCGCCCGGCAGCAGCAGCGTGAGGCCGGCGCGGACCGCGGCTGCCGCGTGGAAGACCACGTGGGTGCTCGAGGTGCTGTCGATCATGCGCTGGTTCACGTGCCAGGCGAGGAACCGCACCAGGGTCCGCGGGTCGGAGGCGACCCGCACCCGTCGGTCGTCGAAGTACAACGCGTACGGCGGCCCCTGCGGCGAGCCGAGCAACCGGTAGCAGGGCAGCTCGCCGTGCCGGTGCGCCCGCACCCGCAGCGAGGAGGTGATCGGCCCGAGCAGCTCGTCGAGACCGCTCGGCTCGCAGAGCACCTCGAAGGAGTGGCCGCCGGCCCGACACTCCCCGCTGCGCCAGCTCCAGTGGCGCCTGTCGAGCTCGTGCACCGGTGCGAGACTGGGAAAGCCCGGGTCGGCGGCGACCCCCGGGTGCGGACCCGGACGTCGGATCCGCCCCCGACGGGCCTCAGACGTCGAGGGGCTCACGACGGTCGACCTCGACCTCGACCGCGACCTCGAACCCGATCTCGTTGGCCAGCGCCGCCGCCTCGACCCGTGAGCGCACGCCGAGCTTCGTCAGCACGTGCCGGATGTGCGTCTTCGCGGTCTCCGGCGCGATGTCGAGCGTCCGGGCGATCTCGGTCTGGTCGCAGCCCGCGCCGAGCAGCGCCAGCACCTGGCGCTCGCGTTGGCTGAGTCGCTCGACGGCCGGTCGGCTGTGCGGACCACGGCGCTGCCGGTCGATGAGACCGTGCAGCACGCCGACGAGCAACGTGGTGGAGACGTACATGTCGCCCTCGGCGACCGTGCGGCACGCCCGCACGACCCCGGGCAGCCCCTCCCGGTGGGAGACCACGGCATCTGCCCGCGCCTCCACCAGCTCCAGGGCTCCCGGCTGGCTGTCGGTCAGGAAGATGCTCCGGGTCCGCGACTCGTGCAACGCCTCGCAGAGCTGGCGCAGCGCGTGCGAGGGCAGCTGGACGTCGACGACGGTGAGGTCCGGGTGCGCCCGGGCGACGACCGCCAGGCACTGGGCCGCGCTGGTCACCGGCTCGATGACCGAGCCGGCGAACTCGCGGCCGAGAGCCAGTCGCAGACCGAGCAGGACGATGGGGCGGTCGGCCGCCACGGCGATACGCATCATGCCCCTGTCCTCGCCTCGACCCCGAGGGCGCGCAGGTCCTGCAGTCGCGAGCGCATGATGCCGCTCCCGCGGGCAAGGGCTGCGGCTGCGTGTCGGTTCGTGACGTCGAGCTTGGTCAGCGAGTGCTGCACGTGTGCGCGGGCCGTGTGCGGACTGATCCGCAACCGGTCCGCGATCTCGTCGTCGTGGTCGCCCAGGGCGACCAGCGCGATCACCTCGCGCTCCCGCTCGGTGAGCTCCACGAAGGGGTCGTCGACGACCGGGCCGCCGAGGTGCGGCGTCGGCCGCCCCTCGACGAGGCTGCGGATCGCCTGCGCGAAGGTGGGTTGCGGGCTGTCCCAGCTGACCACCGCGGTGGCGCTGACGGCCCGGCCCAACGCGATCGTCCAGGGTTCGACCGCGTCCACGAGCAGCAGCGTCGGCAGCTTCCACGGCTGGGTCTGCTTGGCGAGGTCCTGCGCGGTGAACCGTTGCCCGCGCGGCAGTGCGATCACGATCGCCACCGACGAGTGCAACGGCGCGGCCACCGGGGTCAGGTGCAGACTCTCGAGGGTCAGCGCCAGGCAGTCGGCCTCCAGGGTCGACCACGGGGCCACGACCACGGACGGTTTCTTGGTTCTCATCTCACGTCACATCCCCCTCGGTGGCACGGATCTGGTCGGCGTGCCGGGCGATGCGTGCCACCGCGTCGCGCATCCCGGTCATCTGCTGGTCGGTCATGTGGGACCACAGCGGCAGCGAGAGCACGCGCTGGGACATCTCCTCGGTCACAGGGAGGTCCCGCTGCGGAAGGTGCCGGTAGGCACGCTGCTCGTGGATGCTCGGGCTGTAGTAGCGCCGGGTGTCGATGCCCTCCGCGTCGAGTGCCCGGGCGAACCCGGGCACGTCCAGCCCCAGCACGTCCGGGTCGACCACCACCGTCAGGTCCTTGTACGTCGAGACGTCCCCCTCCTCGACGACGGGGCGGCTGAGCCCCCGCAGGTCCGCGAGCCCGGACCAGAAGTCGTCGACGAGCTCGTTGCGTCGCGCGACGTGCTCGTCGAGGAACCGCAGGGAGTGCAGCCCGATGGCGGCGTGCAGCTCCGACATCCGCGCGTTCAGGCCGGCGAAGAGGCAGTCGTAGTCGCCGGGGTTGCCGTAGTTGCGGCCGAGGCGGACGGTTTCGGCGAGCCCCGCGTCGTTGGTCGCGACCAGGCCGCCCTCGCCGGCCACCATCACCTTGGTCGGGCTGAGGCTGAAGACCTCGGCCGTGCCGAAGCCGCCCACGGGACGGCCCGCCCGGCTCGATCCCAGGCCGTGGGCGGCGTCGAAGACGAGAGGGACGCCGGCCTCGCGCGCCACCTCCTCGAGCGCCTCCGTGCGGCACGGTGTGCCGTAGATGTGCGTCGCGGTGATCGCGGACGCCCCGTCGACCCCGGCCCAGACCTCGTCGGGGTCGACGCACAGCGTGCCGGCCTCGATGTCGACGAAGCGGGGTTCCGCCCCCGCCCACATCACGGCGTGCGCACTGGCCGAGAACGTGAAGCTCGGCATCACGACGGCGTCGTGGACGCCGAGCGCCTGCAGGGTCAGCGCCAGCCCGCTGGTGCAGCTGCTCACGGCGACCACGTGCGCGACGCCGAGACGCTCCGCGACACGCTCCTCCAGCTCGGCCACCGTCGGCCCGCTCGTGAGCAGTCCCGACTCCAGGATCTGTCCCAGCCTCCGCTCCAGCGCGGGAAGGTCGGGCAGGGTCGGTCGCATCAGGGCTAGGCCCTCGGGGAACGCCGGGGTCCCTCCGAGCGTCGCGGGTGCGTCGGCACTCTTCTGCAGGATCGTCACGCCGGTATCTCCTCATGAGTGGTGTGTCGGACCGTCCCCGCACGGAAGGTGCGGTCCAGCGGCAGGGCAAGGAACACGAGCACGAACGGCAGCACCTGCACGCGTTGGCGGGTGAGGATGCCGAAGTTCGAGAAGTTGGAGAACGCGTAGACGAACAGCAGCGTGTACACCAGGCACATGAGCAGGTACGGCTGACGTCTGAGTCGGCGAGGCAGCCCGCGCAGGGTCGGCACGGCCCGCAGGGTGAGAAGCATGAGCACCGCCCCCTCCGTGGCCACGATCAGCGACTGCGCGTTGTCCGCCTCGAAAACGAAGGGTCGGAACAGCACCGAGACAGTGGCGACCGGGAGGTCGGCCGGGCTGTTGACGACCGTCGGCGTGAACTCCGAGCCGCCTTCGCCGGTGCGGTGCTGGGTGTCCCGGATCGCCGCGTCCACGTTGGAGACCGTGACCGACTCGACGTTGAGGAAGGTGGCGGCGCGTGCCACGATGAGCGCTCCGAGCAGCATCAGGACGGCCAGCACGCCGACCTTGACCACCGGGGTCAGTGGAGTGGCCGCCCGTGTGGACTTGCGCAGGAACATCGCGGCCGTCAGACCGACGAACAGCGCGGCACTGATGTGTGGCCGGACCAAGGAAGTCATCGTCAGCCCGATGGCCGCGGGCAGCAGCCAGTGCCGCACCCCGGTCAGCAACCGCGCCGACCCGAAGGCCGTCAGGCCGATGCCCATCGTGATCCAGGCCTCCTTGCCGAGCCCGGAGGGCCAGAACAGCATCGAAGGCAGCAACAGCACCAGGACGGCGTACCGGTGGTAGTTGCCGTCGGGCACGGCCACTCGGAACGCCCGGTAGAAGAAGTAGCAGCCCCAGAAGCTGAGGGCCGCGAAGATGGCGAAGGCGATGTAGATGCTGGTGCCGAACGCGGTGTAGATGAGGCCGGTCAGCATCCGCACGAACCCCGACCCGATGAAGCTGTGCCCGAGGTTGGCGTCGAGGAAACCGAGTCGGTAGCTCACGGCCAGCCGTCCCCCCTCGGCGTCGTAGACCGAGGCGTCCGACTCGCCGTTGTAGAGCACGAAGGCCATCAGGTAGCGCGCAACCGTCGCCAGCACCTTGGCGGCCAGGGCCCACAGCAGCAGCCGGGCGATGAACGGGTCCTGCTCGGCGCGGCCCGCACGGACCACGAGGTGCAGGGTGAGCAGCAGGAGCGCCGGGATGACGACCAGGGCGCCGAAGAGGTCGTAGCGGTCCCGGCCGCCCGCCCACGCCAGCAGCAGCGCGTACCCGCCCACGGCGAGGACGCCCGCCACCTGGGCGGCGCCCAGGCGGACGGGGTCACCGGTCCGCAGTCGTAGAAGCATGCTCAGAACACCTCGAGGTCGCCGAGGGGAAGCTGCCAGGTCCGGGGCGTCAGCACGTCGACGTCGAGGCGGCGGCGCGGGTTGACCACCAGGCCCACGCCCTGCCCGGGCACCGGCAGGAACCCCGGCGCAGCACCGAGGCCGGCCTCGACGGAGCCCGGCGGAGTGCGCACCGTGACGTGGTCGGCGCCCGAGTGTCGCGCGGCAGCCAGCAGCCGCCGGCAGGAGCGCGTGTCCCCGTCGGCGACCACCAGGTCCGCCACCGTGAACTCGGTGAGCGGACCGCGTGCCCGCATCCGGCCGAAGGCCAGTCCCGTCGGACGGCCGCCGGACTCGACGACCACGCACCGGTAGTCCAGCCCGGGAGCCTGCCCGTACCGCCACAGCAGGTACTCGAAGCTGCGGGGGGTGTGCAGGCCCGTGGGAGTGCGAGCCTCCTCGAGCAGCCTGCACACCTCGGGCCCGAGGTCGGCGAGCACCTGCCCGGCCGGCTCGAACGGGCATCGCGGCAGCCGCGCCGGTGAAGCTGGGGCGGGCGGCAGCGCCCCCCGACGTGCCGCAGAGGCGGTGGTCGCCCGGGCTGCGCGGGCACCGCGGGCCATCGCCACCGGGTGCACCGGTGACAGGCGCACCGGCAGGATGCCGACGGGCTGCCAGCCCATGGACAGGTAACCGGGGCGGCTGTTGGCGTTCGGCGTGTTGAACACGAGGTCGACGTCGTCGACACGGTCCAGCTCGGCGAGGAGACCCAGGGTGAGGCGCTTGAAGATGCCGCGGCCCTGGTGGTCCGGCGCCGTCGCGGTGTCGACAGCTCGGACCGCCCGCAACGTGGTGGGCCCGGACTGCAGCCGCCACCGCAGGAACAGCCGGACCCCGACCAGGCGGTCCTCTGCGTGCGCCAGCAGGCCGGCGGAGACCCCGAACGGGTTGTCACGGTGCTTCCACCGGAAGAACTCCGGCGTGTTCTGGCCGGTCGGCCCTCCGCCGAGGGCGTCGGTCATCAACCCCAGGATCTCCGTCTCGTCCTCCTGGTGGGCCGGGCGGACGCTGATCTCGGTGGCGCCGGCATCGGTCGTGGTCACTGCTCGCTCCTGTTCGCGCGGATCTCGGTGACGCCGTGACGGAGCCGGCTCATCAGGCCCGAGTGCCGGTCCTCCAGGTAGGAGCGCTCGGGCAGCGCCAGCGACAGCACGTAGCGCGGCCGCTGCCGGATCGGGAGGGTGCGCACCGCCGCGAAGGAGCGGGCCGCGTAGCTCGAGGACGCGCCGTAGACCGAGAGGTGCGACGCCTCGCGGCGGGTGCTCCGGTGGGCGCTGGCCCAGGCGCTCGCCTGCAGCACGTCGGCGAGCCGAAGCTCGTTCCAGCTGGTCCGGATCGCTCGCGCCACCACGGCCTCGCCCCGGCTGTTGCGCATCAGCTCGCGGAAGCGGCTCCAGTCGATCTCCCGAGTCAGCAGGATCTGCGCCACGTCACGTAACGGCACCAGCTGCGGACGGCGATCGCCGAGCGCGGCGTGGTAGCAGGCGTGCAGCAGCCGGGCCTCGCGCGGGAGGGCATGCATCGTGCGGCCACCGAGCGAGAACGGCTCGCTCTCGCGCCACAGTCCGTCGAGGTCGAGAAGCCCGCCGTACGGTCCCATCGTGAAGGTCCGGTGCAGGTCGATCTCCAGCCCGGCGGGCGTCCGCATCGCCGTGCCTTTGCCGAAGCGCTGGTCGAAGCCGGGCCGCGGCTCGGGATAGCTGCGCCGGCACCCCTGCGACTCCAGCAGCCGGACCGCGTCGTAGTAGGAGGAGCTCGGGACCAGCAGGTCGATGTCCCCGTAGGCGCGGTGGCTGACGTCGGTGTGGTCGAGCCGGGCCGAGACCGGCCCCTTGAGGACCCGGACCGGGATGCCGGCGTCGTCGAGCGCGGTGACGGTGCGCACCAGGAGGTCCTCCAGCATCAGGATCGCCACAGAGGCGCGGATGTGGATCTCCTCGGCCTGGTCGCGCTGCTCGTCGGTGACCGGCAGCGCGCCGCCGCGGATCGCCGCCCAGAAGAGCCCGGTCAGCTTCTGCTGCCGGACGTTCGCGTGCAAACCGGCGAAGGCGGGGTCGCCCAGGGGTTCCGAGGGCAGCTCGAGCACCGTCCCGGCGAGCCCGTAGGCCGCGACGGCACGCACGGCAGGGGAGTAGTGACCGCTCTCGGACCAGGTCGGCACGTCACTCATCCCCTTCGACCACGCCGTGGTTCACCAGCTCGTGGAGCGCGCACTCCACCTCGTCGGCCACCTCCACCCGGGGGTCCGGCTCGAAGGCCGCGACGATCTCGGTCATGGTCGGCCGCGAGTCCAGAAGGCGCCACAGCTCGGCGGTTCCGCCGCCGAGGACCAGCGGGACCCGGTCCTCCCCGCGGGGCAGCAGCACCACGTGACGACCGGTGTCACGCCACAGCACGCCATCGGCGCGCCGGTAGCGTGCGGGGAAGCTGCCCCGCTGCAGTCCCCCGTCGTGGGTCACAGCGTCACGACTCGCTCGTCACCACGGACCCCGAGGGCGTTGCGGGCGTCGAAGACCAGCTTCGCCCCGCCCTGCAGCCACTGCAGGTCGTAGACGTCGTGCGGGGTGAGCAGCGCGACCGCGTCGGCCTGCGCCAGCACGTCGGCCGACAGCTCGCTGCGCTCCAGCGAGAGACCGTGGCTCTCGAGCCTCTCGACGAAGGGGTCGTGGAAGCTCACCTTCACCCCGCGACGGGCCAGCTGCGCCAGGGTCTCGACGGCCGCGGACTCCCGCAGGTCTCCGACGTTCGGCTTGTAGGTGACGCCGAGTGCGAGCACCGAGGCGTCCCGCACCGAGACGCCGCGCTCGCCGAGAGCGTCGACGATCCGCCGGCACACGTAGTCCGGCATCTCGGCGTTGATGTCCTGCGCCAGCTCCACGAGCCGGAAGCGGCGGCCGGTGTCGCGATGCGACTGCCAGGCGAGGTACGTCGGGTCCAGCGGGATGCAGTGCCCGCCGACACCGGGACCCGGCTGGAACGGCATGAAGCCGAACGGCTTGGTGGCCGCCGCCCGGATCACCTCCCAGACGTCGATGCCCTGGTCGTGGCACTGGCGGGCCAGCTCGTTGACCAGCGCGATGTTCACCATCCGGAACGTGTTCTCGAGCAGCTTGGCCAGCTCGGCCGAACGGGCGCTGGACAGCTCGGTCACGTCGTCGACGAGCAGCCGGTAGAAGGCGCCCGCCGCCGCTGTGGCGCGCGCGTCGATGCCGCCGACCACCCGTGGCGTGTTGCGCAGCCCGTACTTCGTGTTGCCAGGGTCGATGCGCTCCGGCGAGAACGCGAGCAAGAAGTCGTCTCCGGCGCGGAGCCCGCTCGCCTCGAGCAGTGGCTGCACGACCTGCTCGGTGGTGCCCGGGTACGTGGTCGACTCCAGAATCACCAGCTGCCCTGGCCGGAGCATCTGCGACACCAGGCGGCTGGCGCCCTCGACCGCGCCGAGGTCGGGTCGGTGGTCGGTGATGGGGGTTGGGACGCAGATCACCACTACGTCGGCGTCCGCGACGCGTGCGAAGTCGGTCCCGAAGCTCAACCGACCGCTGTCGGTGGCCATGGCGAAGACCCCGTCGTCGACCCCGGGAACCACGCTCTCGCCCCGGGACAGCGCACCGACACGGGCGGCGTCGATGTCGATGCCGTGGACGTCGAGACCTTCGACGGCCGCCGCCGCCGCGAGGGAGAGGCCGACGTAGCCCTGCCCGATGACGACCAGCCGCAACCGTCCGGTCGGCAGCCGGTCGAGCAAGGATGCGACGACGTCGGTGCTGGGCTCACTGTCCATGGTCGGGACCTCTCTTCTCGTGGCTTTCGTCTGGCTGCACTGCACGGGCGCTCGTCAGGCCCTGGGAGAGCGCGTGTCGCGCCGGGTGGCCGGCACCGGACTCCTCCGCGTCCCCGCCCCGGGCGTGGCTCCGGCGCCGGAGCGCACCTGCCAGGTCGGGTAGGGGTCGAAGGAGACCGAGGAGCTGCCCACGAGCACCGCTCCCAGGGCGGGGACGCCCATCCGCGAGAGCAGCCGGTGAGCGGAGCGTCCGTGCTCGGAGGTGGCGCGGTTGGCCCGCACCACGATCAGGGCCGCGTCGACGTGGGGCGAGACGTCCACGGCGTCGGACACGGTGAGCAGGGGCGCGGTGTCGATGATCACCACGTCCGCGAGCTTGCGGGCCTTGCGGATCAGCGGTCCGGCGCCTGCCAGCAGCGCACCCGGGTGCCCGAGCTCGGTCCCGGCGGTGGCGATCAGCACGTCCGGGTAGTCGGTCTCCCGGACCACGTTGGCCAGGTCCAGGCCCCGGTCGGCTCCCAGCAGGTCGGAGAGGCCGACCGAGGAGCCCACGTTGAAGAACGCGTCGATCGCCGGGTCCCGGAAGTCCATCGACAGGATCAGGACGCGGCGCCCTGACTCGGCCATGACCACCGCCAGGTTGGCCACGGTCGCCGACTTCCCCTCACCCGGGTTGGCGCTGGTGACCAGGATGACCTCCGGGTGCCGCCGGCCGGCGACGGACTGGCCGCCGGGACGGCGCACGTCCGGCACCATCAGCAGAACCGCGGAGCGGAGCGCGCGGTAGGCCTCGGCCACCGCACCGCCCGGATCCGTGGCCGTGACCACGGTGCGACTCTCCCAGTCGCGCCAGGGCCGGCCGGGGATCTCGGCGATGACCGGCAGGTGGAACTCCTGCTCGACGTGCTCGCGGGTGCGCAACCGCGAGTCCAGGCGCTCCATCAGCAGGGCCAGTGCGAGTCCGAGCAGCAGACCGACACCGGTGCCGATCATCAGCCGCTGGACCGGGCTGCTCGGCGGCGCGAAGCCGGTCGTCGGCTGGGCGATCGGCACCGCTGGCTGCAGCAGCTCAAGTGGAGACGTCGCCACCGTCGCGTCCTGCAGCGTGATCGCCCGGGAGATGGCCGCCTGGTAGCCGGAGCTCAGACCCGCGCGCTCAGCGCTCAGGGAGCTGTTGCCCGGCTGGGCTGTGACCCGGGCGTCCAGCTCCTTGAGTCGGATGGCGTAGTCCTGGAGCTGCGGCCGGAGGGCGGCCAGCTGCTTCTCGGCGTCGATGCGGTCCTTCGCCCCGAAGTACTCGACGAGCTGCCGGGCGAACACGTTCGCCCGTTCCGCAGCCACCTTCTCGCTCTTGTCGACGGTGGAGATGGTGACCGTCAGGTTCTCGGGGTTGGCAGTGGGCTTGATCAGCGAGGCCAGGACCTGGGGATCCTGGGTGCCACCGAGCTCCTTGGCCGCGCGCTTCGGAACGTCGCCGGCGGTCGCGTAGAGGGCGACCGTGGACAGGTTGGTCGCCTGGTTCGCGGACGGCCTGAGCACGATCGTCGCGGTGGCCTTGTACTCCATGTGTGACTGGGTGACTGCGTCGCCCGAGGGAAGGGTGACCCACACCGCGAACATGGCGACCGCGGTGGCTGCGACGATCAGCACCCAGCGGCGCCGAAAGACCTCCAGGTAGTCGATCAGATCCACGCGACGTCACTCCTGCTGATGGCGGGGGCGGACTCGGGCGTCTTCTGCGCCGGTATGCGCGACGATTGCGCGGCACCCACAGCGTCGAAGAGCAGCCTTCGGGACAGGTCGTCGGCGCGTTCCGCGACGGCGGCCGTGAGCTTCTCGAGGAGCTGGTCCAGCCGAGCCCGCGGCACGGGCATCGGACGCAGCTGCATGATCGAGGGATGGTTGGTCGGCCTCTGCAGCTCGGCAGGGGTGTGCAGCTCCTCGTAGAGCTTCTCCCCGGGGCGCACCCCGGTCACCCGGATCTCCACGTCGAGGCCCGGCCGGCGGCCCGACAGACGGATCAGTCGGTGTGCCAGGTCGAGGATGTGCACGGGCTTGCCCATGTCGAGCAGGAAGATCTCGCCGCCATCGGCCATCGCCGCTGCGTTGACGACCAGGCGGACCGCCTCCGGGATCGACATGAAGTAGCGCGTCATCCGACCGTCGGTGATGGTGACCGGCCCTCCCCGACGGATCTGGTCGACGAACGTCGGTACGACGCTGCCGCGGCTGCCCAGCACGTTGCCGAACCGGACGACGCAGCTGGTCATCGCGCCGGAGTGCTGCAGCACGATGCTCTCGCCCAGCGACTTGGTGGCACCCATCACGTTGCCGGGCTGCACCGCCTTGTCGGTGGAGATGAAGACGAAGTGCTCGACCCCCGAGGTGCGAGCCGCCTCCACCACCGTCTGGGTCCCCAGCACGTTGGTCTGGACCGCCTCCACGGGATGCGACTCGAGCAGCGGGACGTGCTTGTGCGCGGCGGCGTGGAAGACGATGTGCGGCCGCTCCGCCTCGAAGACACGACGCACCGCCGCCTCCTCCCGGATGTCGGCCAGGTGCTGCACGGCCGTGGTCGCCGGCAGGTGCGCCGCCGCGTCGAAGAGGTGCGTCTCGTCGTGGTCGACCAGGGCGACGCGCTCGGCACCGAGTCGGGCGACCTGACGCGCGATCTCCGAGCCGATGGAGCCGCCGGCGCCCGTCACGAGGACGCGGCGGCCCTGCACGAGGGAGAGCACCGCGTCGAGGTCGGTCTCGATCTGCCCACGGCCGAGGAGGTCGCTGGGCTCCACGTCGCGCACGTCGCTGAGCTGGACGCGACCGTCGACCAGGTCCGAGAGCCGTGGCAGCACCCGCAGCACGGTGCCGCTGCCCTCCGCGAGCGCGGCGACCCGACGTACCAGCTCCGGTCCGGCCGACGGCACCGCCAGGATGGCCGAGGACACACGCAGCCGGTCCACGATCAGCGGGAGGTCGTCGATGGCCCCCTCCACCCGGACTCCGCGGATACGACGTCCCTGCAGGGCCGGATCGTCGTCGAGGAAGGCGACGACGCACGCCCGTTCCCCGTGGCGCTGCGCGTCCTCGGCGAGCGCCACCCCCGCGCTGCCGGCGCCCAGGACCACGAAGCGCACCACGTCGTCGCCCGTGCGGTGGCCGTCACCGACCAGTCGGGGTTGGAAACGGATGGTCCCCACCAGACCCACCGAGAGCACGGCCGCCACCAGCGGCACCGAGAGCGGAACCGGACGGTCGCGCAGGATCACGATCGGCACGACGACCAGGACGCTGGCGCCGTGGGCGAGCAGGATCTGCCGCGCCTCGTAGATGCTGGCGTGGCGCCACACCCCGGAGTAGAGACCGGTGGCCCCGGTGCACACCACTGCCACTCCCACCCACAGCGGCAGCAGCGACGCCCAACCCGGCCAGGCCTCCGCCGGCACGTCGGCGTCGTAGCGCAGCACGATCGCGGCCAACCAGGCGATCGACAGCAGCGCCGCGTCGACACCCGCCGTCTTCCAGTAGGTGCGCGCGTGGAGGAGCTTGCCGATCAGCTTTGACGCAAGGCGCAAAGACAGAAAAGAACGAACAGACATTGGATACCCCGAACCCCTCCAGGCGACGACCCGCATTGCAAACCCACCCCGGGCCGAGTCGAACCTCACCTGCTGATCGACTCTTACACGGCGGCGACGGACGGGGAATGAGACGTTGTGACTAATCCGGTGGCTGGTTTCGGCGGCCTTTCATCCGAGCTGCGCGGGCTATCCGTTTTGGGGGTGGTCCCAAATGACTAAAGACGCTGCACGGAACCGGGTGACACGCTCTTGCCGAGGGGGGAATCCGTTATGCCATTGAGGATTGCCGTCATCGGGACCGGCTACCTGGGGACTACCCACGCCGTGGGGATGAGCCACGTCGGTCACGAAGTGGTCGCCGGTGTCGGCTTCGGGAGCGGTTGCCTGCCCAAGGACATTCGGGCCTTCATGGCTCGTGCCGGCAAGCGCGGGGTGGACCAGGCGCTCACGTTCCTCCGCGAGGTGGACTCCATCAATGTGCGACGCCGTCACCGGCTGGTGGAGCTGGCCCGGCAGGAGTGCGACGGCGACGTGCTCGGCAAGCGGATCGCGGTCCTGGGGATCGCCTTCAAGCCCGAGTCGGACGACGCCCGGGAGTCACCGGCCCTCAATGTGGCGGCGCAGCTGCAGCTGCAGCGGGCACACGTCTCGATCTACGACCCCCGCACCAACCAGAGCGCCCGCCGCGTCTACCCGACGCTGCGTTACGTCGACGACCTGGCCTCGGCGGTCCGGAACGCCGACCTGGTCCTGCACCTGACCGAGTGGGAGGAGTTCCGCGGCATGGATCCCGAGGACGTGGGCGCGATGGTGGCGAAGCGCCGGATGCTCGACGGACGCAACGTCCTCGACCCCGACCGTTGGCGTTCCGCCGGCTGGAGCTACCGCGCCCTCGGACGGCCGTAGCCGTCATGAGCCTGCCCGCCGAGCTGAGGTCCGCCGTGTCCCGACCGGGTCGGACCGACCCACGCGTGCTGATGCTGGTCACCCGCAACCAGCGCCGGGGTGCGGAGTCGTTCGCCGCGATGCTCTCCGAGGAGCTCGTGACCCGTGGACTGAGGGTGCGGCTGGCGAGCCTGGCCGGCTCCCCGCACCCGCCCATCGACGGCATGCACACCCTCGGCCGGACGCCGTTGTCGCCGCGGACGCTGGGCCGGCTGCGCGCGGAGATCGGCCGGTGCGACGTCGTGGTGGCGTGCGGGTCGACCACGCTGCCGGCCGCCGCCGTCGCCGGGTCGGCACCGGCCGCCCGATCGTCTACCAGAACATCGGTGACCCGCTGTTCTGGGCGGGCAGCCCGGCTCGCCGCCTGCGGGTGCGCTCGATGCTGCGCCGGATGGCTGCCGTCGCCGCACTGACCGAGACCTCGCGGGACGTGCTGATCAGCCACTTCGGGGTGCCGCCGGACCGGGTCGAGGTCCTCCACAACGCCCGACGCAGCGACGTGTTCCGGCCGCCGGGACCGGAGGAGAAGGTGGCGGCACGTCGCCGGCTCGGTCTCCCCGAGCGTGCCCGTGTCCTCGCCATGGTCGGGGCGCTGTCCCCGGAGAAGCGGATCGACGTGGCGATCACCGCGGTGTCGCCGCTGCCGCACGACGTGCACCTGGTGGTCGCCGGGGACGGGCCGCTGCGGGGGGAGCTGGAACGACGCGCCACCACCCTCGCGCCCGGTCGCGTGACCTTCCTGGGCCAGCTGCCCGAGCCGCTCGTGCTGCTCTGGGCCGCGGACGCGTTGCTGCTGACCAGCACCACCGAGGGGGTCCCCGGCGTGCTGATCGAGGCAGGGCTGTGCGGGCTGCCGGTGGTGTCGACCGACGTCGGCTACGTCGGCGACGTGGTGGTGCCCGGCAGGACGGGGCTGCTGGTGCCCGAGGGTGACGTCGCGGGGGTGGGGCAGGCGGTCCGCGAGGTGCTGGCCGGGGCCCCGCGGCTGGGGCTCCAGGCCCGCCGGCACTGCCTGGAGAGGTTCGACATGGCACGGGTGAGCGACCAGTGGGTGCGGCTGCTGCGCGCACTGGTCACCGTCGAGGGGGAGGAGTCGGCATGAGCCGGATGAGGCGGGACCTGAAGACGGTGCTCGCGAGGACACCGGACCGGGTGCCCACCCGGGGGAGCACCCTGCTGATCTACCACCGGGTCGGGGGCGGGAGCGGCGACGAGCTCGACGTGGCGCACGGTGACTTCGAGCAGCAGCTGGACGCCCTCACCGGCCACCGGGTGGTGCCGCTGGACGACGCGGTGGCCGGGCTCGACGATCCCGGGGCGGCGCCTTCGGTCGTGCTCACGTTCGACGACGGGTTCCGCGACGTCTACGACAACGCCTGGCCGCTGCTGCGGGAGCGGCGGCTCCCGTTCACCCTCTACCTCGCGACCGCCTACCTCGGGGGCGCGATGTGCTGGCCCGGCTCGACTGCCCGGGACCAGGCGGCGGCCGGCCTCGCCTGGGACCAGGTCGCGGAGATGGTCGCCTCCGGGCTCTGCACGGTCGGCAACCACACGCACCGGCACGTCGGCCCCGAACAGCTGGCGGAGCGGGAGCTCGACGAGTGCAGCGAGGCGATCTCCAACCACCTGGGGGTGCTGCCGGCTCACTTCGCCTACCCGTGGGGTTCGGCCGTCCCGGAGATGGAGCCGGCGCTGCGTGCCCGCTTCCGCAGCGCCGCCACAGGCGAAGTCGGGCGCAACGAGCCGGGCACGGATCCGCTGCGGCTGCGCCGGGTCCCGGTGCGGGGCAGCGACCCGTTGCCGTTCTTCCGGGCCAAGCTCACCGGGTCCCTCGCCGCGGAGCGGCTCTACGCCGCCACCGTGTCCACCGCGAAGAGGCTGCGCCGTCATGGCTGACCTCGCGGACGCAGCGGCCCCGGTCCGGCTGGTGCACCCCACCGGACGGCCCGTGCGGGTGGCTCACCTCACCACCGTCGACATGAGCCTGGTGCTGCTGCTGGGCACTGAGCTCGAGTACGACGTGGAGCAGGGGATCGAGACGTGGGGGCTGTCGGCGCCGGGACCCTACGTGCCGCGGGTCGAGGAGCTCGGCGTCGGGTTCGTCGCCCTGCCGGCCCTGACCCGGGCGTGGAGCATCGGCGACGACCTGCGCGCCGCGCGCCAGCTGCACGCGGCGCTGCGCCGGCTGCGGCCGGACGTGCTGCACACGCACAACCCCAAGACCGGGGTCCTCGGACGAGTCGTGGGCCGTGCCGCCGGCGTACCGGTGGTGGTGAACACCTGCCACGGTCTGTGGGCTCGCCGTGAGGACCCGCTCGTCAAGCGGTTGCTGGTCTACGGCGCCGAGGCGGCAGCGGCTGTGGTGTCCGACGCCGAGCTCTACCAGAACGGGGAGGACCGGCGGACGCTGCGCCGGCTGGTCCGCGCCGGCAAGGCCAGCGTGGTCGGCAACGGCACCGACCTGCGCCGCTTCGTCCGCGACCGCGAGCTGGGGCTCCGGCTGCGCCGGGAGTGGGGCATCGCGCCCGACGAGCTCGTGGTGGGCGGGGTCGGACGGTTGGTCGCCGAGAAGGGCATCGCCGAGTTCGTCGAGGTGGCCCGCCGGCTGCGGGGACGCGCCACCTTCGTCTGGGTGGGGCCCGCCGACCTGGACAAGCGGGACGCCGTGTCCGCTGCCGAGGAGGCGGTCCGCTTCGTCGGGGAGCGCTCGGACATGGCGGCGGTCTACAACGCGCTGGACGTGTTCGTGCTGCCGTCCTACCGGGAGGGCTTCAGCCGGTCGGGCATGGAGGCGGCCGCCTGCGAGACGGCGATGGTGCTCTCCGACATCCGTGGCTGCCGCGAGATCGGCCAGGACGGCGTCGAGGTGCTGCTCGTGCCGCCCCGGGACGCCGCGGCGCTCGGCACGGCCGTGCAGAGGCTCCTCGACGAGCCGCTGCTGCGACACCGGCTCGCCCGGGCCGCGGGGGCGCGGGCCCGTGAGGAGTTCGACCAGAGACGCGTGGCCCGCGCCTCGGTGACGACGTACGCCCAGGTCGCGGCTCGCAAGGGTCTCGGCTGGGGCAGGGGAGGGGTCCGATGAGACGTCTCGTGGACGTGCTGGTGGCGCTGTGCGTCGCCGTGCTCGCCGCCCCGGCGTACCTCGTCACCGCGGTGCTCGTCAGGCTCAGTCTCGGCCGCCCGGTGCTGTTCCGGCAGACCCGGGTGGGCAGGGACGGCCGGGAGTTCTCCATCGCCAAGTTCCGCACCATGCGCGCGGAGCGCTGGCCTGGCGAGCCCGACGCCGACCGCGACTGCCGGGTCGGCCGGATGCTGCGGACCCTGAGCCTCGACGAGCTGCCCCAGGTGTGGAACGTGCTGGCCGGTGACATGAGTCTGATCGGTCCCCGGCCGACGCTGCCCGAGCAGGTCCGTCACTACTCGGCGCACCAGCGGCGGCGGCTGGAGGTCCGCCCCGGCCTGACCGGCTGGGCCCAGGTCAACGGCCGCAACTCGATCTCCTGGCCGGAGCGGATCGAGCTCGATATCTGGTACATCGACCATCGGAACCTCGCGCTCGACCTGCGCATCCTCCGGCGCACGGTGCTCCAGCTGGTCCGGCCCAGCGGCGTCTACGGGGACGGCGGCATCAACCCCGGCTTCCCCGCCCCCGAGGAGCGCGCGTGAGCGGCACCCGCGTGGTCGTGGTGGGCGCCGGCGGGCACGGCCGCGAGGTGCTCGACGTGCTCGACGCGTGCAACCGTCAGGACCCGGGCAGCTTCGACGTGCTCGGCGTCGTCGACGACGCACCGTCGGAGCTGAACCAGAAGCGTCTGGCGGCCCGGGGACGTCCTCACCTCGGCAGCCTGGAGGAGTGGCTGGTCTCGCCGCCACCGGACGCGCACTACCTCGTCGGGATCGGCACCGCCGCGGCCCGGCGCGCCGTCGACCGGCGGATGACGGCGGCGGGGATCCCTGCCGCGACGGCCGTGCACCCGAGCGTGGTGACCGGGTACGACGTGCGCCTGGCCCCCGGCGTGGTGGTCCTCGCGGGTGCGGTCCTGGCCACGAACATCGGGCTCGGCCGGCACACCCACCTGCACCGGTGCGCCACCGTCGGACACGACTGCACCGTGGGTGACTACGTCACCGTGAACCCGTCGGCGAGCATCTCCGGTGACTGCGTGGTGGGTGACGACGTGATGGTCGGGGTCGGCGCCGCGATCCTGCAGGGGCTGCGCATCGGCGACGGTGCGGTCGTCGGAGGGTGCGCCTGCGTCGTCCGGGACGTGGCCGCCGGCAGCGTCGTCAAGGGAGTCCCGGCCCGTTAGTCAGTCGCGGTGGTGCGCGGCCGCGCGCTCCAGTCGTGCGGCTGTGGTCGCGGCGGCGCCGAGCACGACGCCGTACATCGCCACGACGACGGCGAACGACAGCACGTAGTCGACCATCGGTTGCAGCGCCAGGACGGCCAGGAACACCGAGAGCCGTCCGAGCCGCCACACCATCCAGGCCACCAGCCCGGCGAGCAGCGTCAAGCCAACCAGGCCGAGCTCGGCCAGGACCTGCAACGGGGCGGAGTGCGCCCAGCGCAGGTCGGGGTCGCTGCGGGCCACGGGGCTCTCCTGCGCGAAGTCGCCGGCGCCGATCCCGGTGACGGGCTCCCGGGCGGCGAGGTCGAGCGCGTCGGACCACAGGGACACCCGGGCCTCGCTGAGCAGCGAGGTGGCCACCGAGGAGGTGCCGGGCTCGTGGGTGGCCGCCAGCGTGACGGTCGTGGCGGGACCGAGCACCAGCACGGCGGCGCTGAGTGCCCGCCAGAAGGCCGGACCCCGGTGCGGCACCAGCCACCAGGTGAGCATCAGCAGCGCGCAGGCGAAGCCGCCTGCCCGCGACCCGGTGGCGAAGGCGACCACGGTCAGCACCGCGCAGCCGGCGAGAAGGCGCTGCCGCTCGCGTCCGGTCACCCACCAGGCGGCGACGAGCAGGCCGGCGACGGCTGCCTCGACGAGCGCGGCATTCGCGTTCGCGTAGCCGAGCACGCCGGCGTCGGCGGCAGCCGTCAAAGAGCCGGGCAGCCCGGTGACCAGCACCAGCAACGCCACCCCGGTCACGCCGTACGCCATCCGGACGGCATTCGGGTGCACCACCACGCTGCCCACCGCCCAGCCCGCGGTGCCGAGCAGCAGCGTGCCCGCCATCGCGGCGCTGCCGGAGGCGGTCGGGTCCGCGAGCAGCGCCCATCCGGCGAGCAGCACCGCGAGGGTGAGCCCCACCGCGACCACGGCGTGGGCATGGCCGCGGACCGACCCGGTGCTTCGCTCGCGGGGCAGGCCGGTCATGGCCGGCTCGCTCGTCATGGCGCCGGCCGCCCGGGGCTCACGGCCTCGGACCGGGTTTCGACAGCGTCGGCGGTGAGGTCGGCCAGGGCGCGCTCGAGCAGCGCCACCCGCTCGACGAGGTCGGTGGTGCGCAGCCCGAGGGTCTGCCTGCTCCCGCGGACCACGGCGGCAGCGGCGCTGACCTCGTCCCCGAGCCGGACCCGGTGCAGCCGGAGCAGCCCGTCGCCGGTGAGCACGTCGCACCAGCCCTGGTCCGCTGAGGACGCCACCACCCGGCCCGGGACGCGGCCGGCGAACGTGCGCCGGTCCGGGCTCGGCTCGGCCGCCAGCACCTCCAGCCGGGCCAGCCCGAAGAAGGTGAACGCGCCCGGGTACGGCGCCGAGAGCGCGCGGACCAGCCGGTCGATCTCGTCGGTGCTGCGCGACCAGTCGATGAGCCCGTCGTCGGGGAGCCGGGTGCAGCCGTACGTCGCCTGCGCCTCGTCCTGGGGATCGCCGGGGTCACCGTCGAGGCACCGCTGGACCGCACCGGCCAGGATCCGCCGCTGCAGCTCGTTGAGACGGTCGTAGAGCAGCCCGATGGTGTCGCGTCGCCCGATCGGCACGGTCGCCTGCGCCAGGATCCCGCCGGCGTCGAGGCCGGGCACCATCGTGTGGACGGTGACGGCGGCCTCGGGCTCGCCGTTGAGGATCGCCCAGTTGACGTTGGCCCGGCCGCGGTAGCGGGGCAGCGGCGCATAGTGGACGTTCACGAACCGACACCGGTCGAGCAGCGCGGCGGAGAGGATCCGGTGGTAGGACGAGACCACCACGCAGTCCGGCCGGGTCTCGTCGACCAGCCGGGCCAGGTCCGCCGGAGTCGTGGCCAGGATCACCGGGACGCCGTACGCGCGCGCCGCCCGGGCGACCTCGTCGTCGCAGTCACGCACCAGGCCGACCACGTCGAAGCGGCCGGCCAGGGCTTCGAGCGCACTGTGGGTCGTCGGACCGAGCCCGACCAGCAGCACCCGAGCACGTGTCTCAGAGGTCATCGAGGAACTCCTCGTCGAACGGGGTCCGTCGCTCGGACGGCAGCAGCAGCACCGAGGCGACCTTGAGGCCGCCCGCCTGCAGGCGGACGACCGGCTCGGGGCCGACGGCCGAGGGCAGCACGCCCATGTGTCCCTGGCCGGGCGCCTCGAGCGGCCAGTACCGCAGCCCCAGCTCGTCCAGGGCGGTCCGCTCGAGGTCCCCCCAGAACTGCGCGACCAGCGTCCCCGGCCATCGGTGCGCCAGCGCGCCAAGGTCGTCCTCGGAGAGCACCGGGCCGCCGCGCGGGCGCAGCGCGACCAGGACCGCGTCCGGCCGGACGTCGCGAGGGGCAGAGTCCCACCCGGCCGCCAGCCGGACCCCGGCGCCGGCCCCGCTCAGCCCCGCTTCGAGGTACGGCCCGAACGGGTTGTCGCACAGCACCAGGACCGTGGCCCCGTGCACGGCGGTCGCCGAGTCGGTGAGCAGCCGGACCGCCATCGTGCCCAGGTGCGAGAAGACGTCGATCGTGGGATGCCGCTCGTTGGTCCCCGAGAACGCGATGCCCCTGGTTCTCAGGGCGGGCAGGTCCACGTCGAACCTCCCCGCCTGGATCTCCCAGGCCTCGAACATCAGCGGGACGACCGTGGTGGGCCGCATCCTCTCGACCATCTCTGGGCCGATCGGGCGCAGGTGACCGCTGTTGGTGACCACGTCCGCCCGGCTCGCGTAGTCGGTGGCGGGACGGTCGGAGACCAGCACCCGGTCGGCGACGCCGGCGAGGGCGGCCAGCCCCAGGGTGGCCCGTCGCACCTCCTCGACGGTCCCGTAGCGACTCTCCCGGGTCACCCCGATCACCTCGCGCGCCCCGGCGAGGGCAGCGAGCACCGGCGTGACGACGTACGGTCCGGTGGCCGCCTCGGTGAGCACGACCGCCCCGGAGAGGTCGATGCGCATCTGCTCCACGCACTCGCGCATCAGCTGCAGCAGCCGCTCGGGGTGCAGACCGGGCCGAGCGGCGAGCGCATGCGCGGGTGAAGCCTCCGCGTCGGAAGCGGTCACCGGGCGCTCCGCAGCGGGACGACGGCGCCCTTGTAGTCCAGGCTCGCCGAGGCGGCCTCCAGCACGTCGAGGACCCGCAGTCCGGAGCGGCCGTCGGTCAGGGCAGGCCGACCTTCGCGGATCGCGTGCGCCAGCTCGCCGATCACCCCCCGCAACGCCTCTCCCTCGGGCAGCGCCGGGGCGATCATGTCGCCGGTGCGGTAGGAGACGGCCGTGGCGCGACGCTCGTCGGTGTCGATCTCCTCGGGACTGGCCATGTCCACGCCGCGGTCGAACACCGAGATCCGCTGCGCGGGATTCAGGTCGTCCCAGACCAGGGTGCGCTTGGAGCCGCCGATGATGGTGGTGCGCACCTTGGTGGGGGAGAGCCAGTTGACGTGGGAGTGGGCGATCGCGCCGCCGCTCAGCTGGACCGTCAGGTAGGCGATGCACGCACGGCCGGCTCCGATCGGGTCGGCTCCCTGCGCCGCCACCGCGAGAGGCCGGCAACCCTCGGGGAGCACGTGGTCGAGGATGGACAGGTCGTGCGGCGCCAGGTCCCACAGGACGTCGACGTCTCGTTGCACCAGGCCGAGGTTGATCCGGACCGAGTCGTAGAACTGCAGGTCGCCCAGCATCCCGGACTGCACGATCTCGCGGATCTTGATGACCGCGGGCGTGTAGCAGTAGGTGTGGTCGCACATCAGCACCAGGCCCTTGGACTCGGCCAGCCGGACCAGCGCCTCGGCCTCGGAGAACGAGGCGGCCAACGGCTTCTCGATCAGCACGTGCCGGCCGCTCTCCAGGACCGGAACGGCGACCTCGCCGTGGGTGCGGGCCGGGGTGGCGATCGCGACCGCCTCGACCGCCGGGTCGTTGAGCACGTCCTCGAGCCGGCTGGTGACCTTCACCGGACTGCCCTCGCCCAGCACCCGCCGGGCACGGTCCTCGTCGATGTCGCACACCCACTGCAAGGTGGTCTCCGGCGATGCCTGCACGTTCCTGATCAGGTTGGGCCCCCAGTAACCCGCTCCCACCACAGCCACTCCGACCGCCTTCATGCGGTCCCCCTTCCCCTGTTGCCGGTCCGTGCTCTCTCAGTGCGCATCTGGTACCTCGCTCGCCGGGCTGCCGAGCACCCCGTCGTGGCTGAAGCCGATCGCCTGGACGGCGGGCGCCCCCGCCGTCGCGGTCATCGTCAGCCGGTACTGCAGGTAGCGCCCCTCGGTCCCGATCCGGCTTCCGGAGCCGGTCAGCGTCTTCCAGCCGCTCCACGTGCCGTCCGGATCGGGCCTGCTCCCGGTGCGCACCTGCACCGTGAGCGACGCGCCGGCCGGCAGGTCGGCGATCCAGGTGGCCCGGTCCCAGGTCACCTTCTGCCGCGAGTCGAGCACGTGGGAGGTCAGCGTGCCCGTCCCGCCGCCCTGCAGGGTGACGGTGCCGTGGGCCTGATCGGTGACCACGGTGGTCCCGGTGAGGGAGCCGCTGCGGAAGTCGGCGGCCGCCTGGTCGGCGACACCGGGCGGCGCGGTCGCGACGGGCACTTCGGACCGCTGCCGTCCGAGGTTGCCGGCCTGGTCCTGGGACTCCACCCGTACCCAGAGCCGAGCGTCGGGAGCCAGCTCGGTGAGCACGACCACGTGCTGTCGCGTGAGCTGGTCGTCACGGCGCAGCTGGTCGAGGCGCTGCGCGCTGCTCCCGAAGCGGACCAGCGACGTCGCGGGCTCGTCCGTCGTCCAGCTCACGCGTGCGGTTCCGTCGGGCAGCGGTGCCACCGCGACGTCCGAGACCGCGGGAGCGGTCGCGTCCGCGGCGCTGGTGGTGAACCGGGCCGGCGGCTGGCCGGTCGCTGGCCAGGTCTGGGTCTGGCCGCCGCCGTCGACGGAGCGCACCCGGTAGTAGTAGGTGCGGTCCGCGGACAGGTCGTCCACGGTCAGGCTGTGCGAGCTGGTGAGGCCGCCCTGGGTCTGGGTGGCGCTCAGGTCGGTCGGGCTGGTGCCCAGCAGCAGCGTGCCGGTGGACGGCTGGCTGCTCTGCCAGGCCAGCGAGGCGGAGTCCGCGGTCACGTCACTGGTCCGGGCGGTGGTCAGGGCCGGCGCCTGGGCACCGCTGGTGTAGGACGCGGTGAACGTTCCCGAACCAGCCGGGAACAGGGCGTACTCCTGGCCCTTGATCGTGCTGCGCGTGAAGGTCACCGGCGTGCCCGCACGCGAGATCGAGCCGAGCACGGATCCGCCGGGACCTGCGGTGGGCAGCATGACCGTGAGCCGGTTCGCACCGGCGCCGACCGCGGTGCCGAAGGTGAGGGTGGAACCGCTCCACGCCACGTTCTGGAACGAGGATGCGTTCCGTCCGTCCAGCCAGGTCAGCATCTGCTTGGCGGTCACCATCGGTACGCCGGCGTTCTTCGCGCTGGTCAGCAGCGAGCTGCTCTCGAAGGTCGACGCGTTGTCGGTGTGCATGTTGACGGTGAACGCGCCGTAGTAGCCCAGTGGCCCCGTTGCGTTGGCGAACAGCGTGTCCGCCGTGTAGGGGTAGCTCTGGCCGGACTCGTCGGTCATCGAGGTGTTCCCCTGGAAGACGTCGATGAGGGACCCGTCCGTGTCGGTGAACCGCATCGGCAGGCCTGAGCCGTTCATGAAGCCGGGGCGGTCCTGGATCCAGGTTCCTGGCCAGTAGTAGTAGTTGGCGTCGTACCGCATCCCGTGGTCCAGCTCGACCTTGGGCTGGGAGGCCCAGTCGCTCCACACCATGCAGTGGAACCGGTTCGTCGTCGGCTTTGCGATGCCCGTGTAGCGCGACTGCCACGCCGCCAGGTCGCTGTCGTAGGTGCTGCTCAGGTCGGCCGTGGAGGCGAAGTCGCGGCAACCGTTCTGCGGGTGGAGCGCCACCTCGAAGCCGTCCGCGGTGTAGCTCACGGCCTGGGCGTTGGTCAACGGTGAGCTCGGGTAGACGTAGGACGTCGAGCGCAGGCACTGCCAGTCCGCCACCGAGCAGCCCGCCGGGCTGTTGGCCTTGTAGGTGTCGAAACGCCCGGCCGTGCCGCCGCCGGCGTGGTCGTCACCGGTGGCGACCACGACAGCTTTGTACTGTCCCGGGAAGTACCAGAACCGCGGCACCGGCAGCTTGTCGCGCGCCATCACCGTGATCAGGTTGGCCAGCAGCCGCTGCTGCTCGTCGGCCTGCGGCACCGCCACCTTGCCGAGGTTGACCCAGTCGGTCGCCGAGCCCCGAAGAACTGGTCGTCGGAGCGGATCGGCGCGGAGCCGTCGCGTTCCTGGCCGGCCCATGCCGGGTTCCCCTGCCGGGTCTGGATCACCGAGCTCGCCAGGTCGAAGGCGAAGGCCGCGGCCTGACCGCCGCTGGTGCCGACGTCGTTGAGGGTGACCGCCGGGAAGGCCGTTGCCGCAGTGGCGCTCGAGTAGAGCCGGGCGACCTGCTGCGCGCCGGCCAGCGTGTAGTTCTTCGCCGAGCCGTGGAACTGCAAGGTGTCCGTGGCGATGCCGGCGCCTGGACCGGTCGCGGCGTCGACGGCCAGGTAGCCGTTCGACGTCGTACCGCTCTGCGTGGTGACGCCGAGCAGGCTGTCCAGCTGGGCGTCCGGTCGCATGGCGACCAGGTTCCCCCCGCCGCTCACCCAGGTGCTCAGCGCGCTGAGCTGCGTGGAGGTGAGCGCGCCCGTGCCGAGCACCACGACGTCGAAGTTGGCGAGGTTGGTGGAGTTCAGACCGGTGGCGTCGATGGAGGTGAACTCGTTGAGCCCCTCCGCGCGCAGGATCTCCGCGAGGTACTTGGTGGACGGAGCGGCCGAGCTGGTCACCAGTCCGATCCGGCCGCCGGGCCCCTGGTCAACGGGCGGCGGAGGGGGCGCGGCGGTGGTGAAGGTCCAGCTGACCGGGTCCATCACGTTGCCGGCGGCATCGGTCGCCGAGCTCACGGCGGCGGTGTAGTCGGTGCTCGCGGCGAGCGCCGCCGCGGGCGTGAAGGTGGCGGTGTTCGTCGAGGACGAGTACGTGGTCGTCCCGCTCACCGTGGTGCCGGCACCGGTCTTCAGGGTCATCGCCACCGACGACCCGGTGACCGGCTCGTCGAACTGCGCGGTCACGGTCGTCGAGCTCGAGACGCCGGTGGCGCCGGCAGCGGGGCTCCGGGCGATCACCGAGGGCTTCGTCGTGTCGGTCGCGGTGGTCGAGAAGACGACGTCGACCCAGTAGTTCTCGGAGTTGTAGGTGCTCCCGGGGTAGGTCCCGTCCGGCCCGTAGCCGTAGACCCCGTTGCCGCCGTCGGTGCCGTTCTGCAGGGCGGTGAGCGGTCCGCGGGTGGTGGCGCTGGTGGCGAAGTACTGCGCGGTCGTGGAGTACCTCCCGACCGGCGCGTGGTAGGAGACGACGTACGTCGTGTTGGCGACGATCCGGATCGGCGAGGCGAAGGTGGCCTGCTGCCAGCCGGAGGCGCTCTCGTTGCTGAAGCTGACCTGGCCGAGCCGGGTCCCGGCGGTGTTCCAGACGCTGCCGGTGTGCGGGCCGGCGTTGGTCGTGCCGCCCTTGTAGAAGCGCACTCCGGTGGCGTAGCCGTCCACCGCGGAGCGGAACTTCACCCCCAGCTCCACCGAGTTCGTGTCGCTGTCGGTGCCGGCGGGGGTGGCCGTCGAGGGCCAGATCGTGCAGGGACACCCGTCGGCGGTGGCCGCCGTCGTGAAGCTCCAGCTGACCGGGTCCATCACGTTGCCGGCCGCGTCCCTGGCACCGCTCAACGCGACGTCGTAGCTGGTGTTCGTGGCCAGCGGCGCCAACGGGGTCAGGGTCACGGTGCTGGTCGTGGAGCTGTACGTCGTGGTGGCCGACACCGGGGTGGTGCTCCCGGACGCGGTGAGCGTCATGGTGATCGAGCTCTCCACGACCGGCTCGCTGAGCTGGGCCGTCGGGCTGGTCCCGCTCGGCACGCCGGTGGCACCCGGCGCCGGGGTCCGGGCGACCACGGTCGGCTTGCTGGTGTCGGGTCCGCCGGTGTCGTAGACGACGTCGACCCAGTAGTTCGTGGAGTTGTAGGTGCTCGTCGGGAAGGTCCCTGCGGGTCCGTAGCGGTACACGCCGTTGCCGCCGTCGGTGCCGTTCTGGAGTGCGGTGAGCGGTCCGCGGGTGGTGGCGCTGGTGGCGAAGTACTGCCCGGTCGTGGAGTAGCCGCCGTTGGGTGCGTTGTAGGAGGCGATGTAGGTGGTGTTCGCGGTGACGGCGACAGGCGTGGAGAAGGTGGCCTGCTGCCAGCCGGAGGCGCTCTCGTTGCTGAAGGTGACCTGCCCGAGCCGGGTTCCAGCGGTGTTCCAGAGACTGCCGACGTGGGTGCCGGTGTTGGCGGTGGCCTTGTAGAACCGGATCCCGGTGATCACCCCGTCCTGGGCGGCGCGGAACTTCACTCCCAGCTCCACGGCGCGCTTCTCGGTCTGGGTGACGGCGGGGGTGGCCGTCGAGGGCCAGATCGTGCACGGGCAGGTGCCGGCGGTGGCGGCGGTGGTGGTGAAGGTCCAGGTGACCGGGTCCATGACGTTGCCGGCGGCGTCGCTGGCGCCGCTGACGGTGGCGGTGTAGGTGGTGCCGGCGGTCAGGTTGGCGCCGGGGGTGAAGGTGGCGGTGGTGTTCGCCGTCGAGTAGGTGGTGGTGCCGGTGACCGCGGTGCCGGCTGCGTTCTTGAGCGTCATGGTGACCGAGGAGCCGGTGACCTGCTCGCTGAAGGTGGCGGTGACCGGGCTGGCGACCGGAACGTCGGTGGCGCCCGACGCGGGGGTCCGATCGACCACGGTCGGCTTGCTGGTGTCGGGTCCGCCGGTGTCGTAGACGACGTCGACCCAGTAGTTGGTCGAGCCGTAGGTGCTGGACGGGAAGCTCCCCGCAGGTCCGTAGTTGTAGACGCCGTTGCCGCCGTCGGTGCCGTTCTGGAGTGCGGTGAGCGGTCCGCGGGTGGTGGCGCTGGTGGCGAAGTACTGCGCGGTCGTGGAGTAGCGGCCGTTGGGTGCGTTGTAGGAAGCCACGTAGGTGGTGTTCGCGGTGACGGCGACAGGCGTGGAGAAGGTGGCCTGCTGCCAGCCGGAGGCGCTCTCGTTGCTGAAGGTGACCTGGGCCAGCCGGGTCCCGGTGCGACTCCAGAGGCTGCCGACGTGGGTGCCGGTGTTGGCGGTGGCCTTGTAGAACCGGATCCCGGTGATCACCCCGTCCTGGGCGGCGCGGAACTTCACCCCCAGCTCGACCTGGCCGGTGTCGGTGTCGGTGGCGGCCGGGGTGGCCGTCGAGGGCCAGATCGTGCACGGGCAGGTGCCGGCGGTGGCGGCGGTGGTGGTGAAGGTCCAGGTGACCGGGTCCATGACGTTGCCGGCGGCGTCGCTGGCGCCGCTGACGGTGGCGGTGTAGGTGGTGCCGGCGGTCAGGTTGGCGCCGGGGGTGAAGGTGGCGGTGGTGTTCGCCGTCGAGTAGGTGGTGGTGCCGGTGACCGCGGTGCCGGCTGCGTTCTTGAGCGTCATGGTGACCGAGGAGCCGGTGACCTGCTCGCTGAAGGTGGCGGTGACCGGGCTGGCGACCGGAACGTCGGTGGCGCCCGACGCGGGGGTCCGATCGACCACGGTCGGCTTGCTGGTGTCGGGTCCGCCGGTGTCGTAGACGACGTCGACCCAGTAGTTGGTCGAGCCGTAGGTGCTGGACGGGAAGCTCCCCGCAGGTCCGTAGTTGTAGACGCCGTTGCCGCCGTCGGTGCCGTTCTGGAGTGCGGTGAGCGGTCCGCGGGTGGTGGCGCTGGTGGCGAAGTACTGCGCGGTCGTGGAGTAGCGGCCGTTGGGTGCGTTGTAGGAAGCCACGTAGGTGGTGTTCGCGGTGACGGCGACAGGCGTGGAGAAGGTGGCCTGCTGCCAGCCGGAGGCGCTCTCGTTGCTGAAGGTGACCTGGGCCAGCCGGGTCCCGGTGCGACTCCAGAGGCTGCCGACGTGGGTGCCGGTGTTGGCGGTGGCCTTGTAGAACCGGATCCCGGTGATCACCCCGTCCTGGGCGGCGCGGAACTTCACCCCCAGCTCGACCTGGCCGGTGTCGGTGTCGGTGGCGGCCGGGGTGGCCGTCGAGGGCCAGATCGTGCACGGGCACGTCACCGCGCCCCCGACGCTGACCGTGACACCGGCCGCCGGCGTCTCGATGTTGCCGCTGTCGTCCGTGGCCCGGCTGCGCACCGTCAGGTTGCCCGACCCCGGCGTGGTGAAGGTGTAGCTCCAGGACTCCCGGCCCTCGGCGCGGTGCCAGGTGGTGCCGCCGTCGGTGGACACCTCGACGCCACCGACCCGGCCGCCGCCGGCGTCCGTCGCCGTGCCGGTCACTGTCACCGCGGTGTTGGCGGCGAGCGTGCCGTTGGCGGCCGGCGAGGTGATCGTCGACGTGGGCGTGCTCACGTCAGAGCTCTTGGTGGTCGCGACGAGACCGGTCTGCAAGGTGGTGGGCTGCACAGACATGTCCGCGAAGAGGTTGACCGTCGCCTGCTGCGCAGCGGGATCCGCGGCCGCCGAACCCCGGTCGTGGTTCTCGTCGAGCGCCCACGACCACTGGATGGTGCCGGCGCCGAAGACCAACGCACCGCTGGCCGCGCGATACATCGTCATCGAGTGCGTGGCGCTCCCGTTGGAGTACGTCGACCCGTAGTCCTGCAGCACCTGACCACTCGCGTCGGTCTCCGAGAGTCGGAAGGCACCGGGGGGACGGGAGCCGTTGTCGAGGTCCTCGTCCCACTCGTAGCCGATGACGTTCGAGCCGATCGTGGTGGTCTGCGTCCCGGTCAGGTTCGCGACCCGGGTGTTGCGCCAGAACCGCATCTGGCCGTCTGCCGCCCGCACGCTCATGTCGGTCTGGCAGCAGTTGACCATGAAGATGTTGCCGGTCAGCGCGTTCTCCGGGCGGCCCCCGTCCTCGGGAGGGCTGAACCGGGGGTCGCGCCAGGTGCCGGTCCACGTCGGGCTCGCGGGGTCGGTCACCGCGTTGTCGAGGGTCTCCTTGTAGCTGACCAGGGTCCGGTACGGCGTCCCGGACGCGTCGATGCTGTTCTCCCAGCGGGTCTTCCAGAACACCTCGTTGCCGCTGAAGAACGCGAGGTTGACGCCGGCGGCCCGCGCCTTCTCCACGTTCGACCGTTGGTTGCCCGACCAGTACTCGTCGTGCCCGACGGAGAGGAAGACCTTGTGCTCGAGCAGCTCGGCGCCCCTGCGGTCGGTGTCGACGCCGGTCGAGTAGCTCACGTCGTACCCATTGCGCTCCATGAACCGGACCATCGGGTACTCGGAGTTGAAGACCATGTCCTCGGGAGCGTTGTCACGCGTGGTGAACGGCCGGTTGTAGCTGACCTTGTAGGCACGGCCGGCCGGCTGGCCCTGGTACAGGCTGTTGCCGCCGTAGGCGTTGTAGGCCTGCCAGGTGGTGTCCGAGGTCTGGAAGAGCATCTGGGAGGCGCCGTCGTCGTCCCGGACCACGAAGTAGACGTGGCTCGCCCCGGCGGTGCCGTCGGTGCGCACCAGCCGGGCGAAGTAGATCCCGGAGACCGCGTCGGCGGGGACGGACCACGAAGCGCTCACCGTCCAGTTGCCGCAGTCGATGAGGCCGGTGGTCGAGCTGGTCAGGCAGGCGGGCTGGTTGCGCACCGACGTCGGGGTCACGGTGGCGACCTTCCGGGCGCCGTCACCCCCGTAGTAGCCCATCCGATAGATGTCGAGGCGGAACGAGCTCGCCGAGGTGTCGACCTTGAACTGAACGGTGCCGCCTTGGTCGATGCTGATGTCGGTGGCGAACCCCTGGATCGTCGAGCTGCCGGAACCTGTGATGCCCCACTCCGACTCCGGGTTGCCCGGCTTGGTGTTCTCGCACGCCACCGGGCTGGTGACCGGAGCGTCGCAGGGTGCGGCGGCGGCCGGGCTCGAGGTGGCCAGGGGCACGGTGAGCAGCGCGGCGAGCATGGCGAGCACCAGCGCTGCAACGTGCCAGCCGCCTGCCCGGAACCGGACGTGCTTCGTGATGCGTGCCATCGGTGACCCCCACGGTCGAAAACTTCCATCGAGCGCGCAGCCTGCTCGACGCCCCGAAACCCCTGACCGACGCTAAGCCGGGTCCGAAGACCCGGTCCATGACCCGTTATGCCCACGGGAAGTCGGGTTTTTCGGGGGGTCTTCGGCCGTAGGCATCGCTTTGTGAGGCGTCGAAACCCCAGACTGCACAGGGGAATCGACAACATGGGGGTTGTAAACGCATGTCTTGGAACACTTCGGAGAGAACGGACGAAGAGCGGCCCGCAGCGGTCGATCTGGCCGGTGCAAGAGTGCTGGTCACGGGGGGCGCGGGCACGATCGGCTCCGCGATCGTGGACCAGCTCCTGACCCGTGACGTGGGTCGGGTTCTGGTCCTCGACAACTTCGTCCGGGGTCGCCGGGCCAATCTCGCGGACGCTCTCGACAGCGGCCGGGTCGAGATCGTCGAGGGCGACATCAGGGACCGCGCCGTGGTCGAGCGCTGCATGCACGGCACCGACGCGGTGTTCCACCAGGCGGCGATCCGGATCACGCAGTGTGCCGAGGAGCCGGAGCTCGCCATGGGCGTGCTGGTGGACGGCACGTTCACGGTGCTCGACGCGGCGCGCCGGGCGGGGGTGCGCAAGGTGGTGGCCGCCTCGTCGGCCTCGGTCTACGGACAGGCGACCCGGTTCCCGACCGACGAGCTGCACCACCCGTACGCGAACGACACGTTGTACGGCGCGGCCAAGACCTTCAACGAGGGACTGCTGCGCAGCTTCCACGCGATGTACGGCCTGGACTACGTCGCGCTGCGCTACTTCAACGTCTACGGGCCACGCATGGACGTGCACGGTGTCTACACCGAGGTGCTGGTGCGCTGGATGGAGCGGATCGCGGCCGGCGAGCCGCCCCTCATCCTCGGCGACGGCTCGCAGTCGATGGACTTCGTCTTCACCGAGGACATCGCGCGGGCCAACCTGCTGGCCGCGGAGAACGACGTCACCGACGAGGTCTTCAACGTCGCCAGCGGGCAGGAGACGACCCTGGCCGGGCTCGCCTCGGCGCTGCTGTCGGTGATGGGCTCCGAGCTCGAGCCGCAGCACGGCCCTCCGCGCGCCGTGAACGGGGTGGCGCGCCGCCTGGCGAGCACCGAGAAGGCCCGCGAGCAGCTCGGCTTCGTCGCCGAGGTGGACCTCGAGGAAGGGCTGCGACGGCTGGTGGACTGGTGGGCGTCCGAGCGGTCCGTCTCCCCGGTGGTCCAGGGCGCGGTGACGCGATGACGATCCCGGTGATGAAGCCCTACCTGGGCGAGGAGGAGGCCCTCGCCGCGGCCGAGGCGGTGCGGTCCGGTTGGATCGCGCAGGGTCCACGAGTGGCCGACTTCGAGCGGGCGTTCGCCGCCGAGGTCGGCGCCACGCACGGGGTGGCCGTCTCCTCGTGCACCGCCGCCCTGCACCTGGCCCTGGCGATGCTGGGCGTCGGACCTGGCGACGAGGTGGTGGTCCCGTCGCTGTCGTTCATCGCCACCACCAACGCGGTGCGCTATGTCGGGGCCCGCCCGGTCTTCGCCGACGTGGACCCGGCGACGGCCAACCTGACGCCGGAGTCGGTCAAGGCGGCGCTCGGTCCGGCGACGCGCGCCGTGCTGCTGGTGCACCAGGGCGGCATGCCCGCCGACCTCGACGCCGTACGCGCGGTCTGCGAGCCGTCGGGAATCCCGGTCCTGGAGGACGCCGCGTGCGCGATCGGCTCGACGTACCGCGGTCACCCGGTCGGCCACGGCTCCCTGCTGGCCGCCTGGTCGTTCCACCCGCGCAAGATCCTCACCACCGGTGAGGGCGGGATGCTGACCACCGAGGACCCGGACTGGGCGGTGCGGCTGCGCCGGCTGCGCGAGCACGGGATGAGCGTGAGCGCCGCCGACCGGCACCGGAGCGCCCAACCGATCCTGGAGCAGTACCTCGAGCTCGGCTTCAACTACCGGATGACCGACATCCAGGCGGCGGTCGGGCTGGTGCAGCTGGACCGGCTCGCCGGCGTCATCCAGCGCCGGCGGGAGCGGGCCGAGCGCTACCGCACGCTGCTGGCCGACGTTCCAGGGTTGAGTGCGGTCGCTGACCCGGCCTACGGCACCAGCAACTTCCAGTCGTTCTGGGTTACCCTCGCCGACCACTTCCCGGTGGATCGGAACGAGCTCCTGCGCCGTCTGGCCGAGCAGGGCGTCTCCGCCCGTCGCGGGATCATGGCGGCGCACCTCGAGCCGGCCTGTGCCGACCTCGAGCACGGGCCGCTCCCCGTCACCGAGTGGTTCACCCGGTCCTCGCTGATCCTGCCGCTGTTCCACGAGCTCACCGACCAGGAGCAGGAACGCGTCGTCGCGGTGATCGAGGAGGCGGCCCGATGAGCGCCGAGCGCCGGGTGCCGCTGGTCGACCTCGCCGCCCAGCACACGGAGGTCGCTGAGGAGGTGCGGGCCGGCTGGGACGAGGTCTGCCGGCGCACCGGCTTCGTCGGCGGCCCTGAGGTCGCCGGCTTCGAGCGGGCCTTCGCGGACTACGTCGGGGTGCGCCACTGCATCGGGGTCGCCAACGGCACCGACGCGCTGGAGATGGCGCTTCGGGCGGCCGGCGTCGGCGCCGGCGCCGAGGTCGTGCTGCCCGCGAACACCTTCGTGGCGACGGCCGAGGCCGTCGTCCGGGCGGGAGCCGTTCCGGTGCTGGCCGACGTCGACGACGACTGCCTGCTGCTGGACCCCGAGCGGGCGGCGCAGCGCGTGACGCCGCGCACCCGGGCGCTGGTGCCGGTGCACCTGTACGGCCAGTCGGCTCCCGTCGAGCAGCTGCTGGGCACGGCCGAGGAGGCCGGGGCCGTCGTGGTGGAGGACGCCGCCCAGTCCCAGGGGGCGACCCGGCACGGCCGCGCCGCCGGCTCGCTCGGCACGATCGCGGGGACCAGCTTCTACCCGGGGAAGAACCTGGGCGCCTACGGGGATGCCGGCGCGGTCGTGACCGACGACCCGGACCTCGCGGACCGGGTGCGCGCCCTGGGCAGCCACGGCAGCACCGTGAAGTACGAGCACCCCGAGCTGGGCTTCAACTCCCGGCTCGACACCCTCCAGGCCGTGGTGCTGACCGCCAAGCTGCGCCGGCTGGAGCGGTGGAACCAGGCGCGGCGGGAGGCGGCGCGACGCTACGACGAGCTGCTCGCCGACGTCGACGGGGTGCGGGTGCCCGCGACGCTGGCCGGCAACGTGCACGTCTGGCACCTGTACGTCGTCCGGGTGGAGCACCGCGACGAGGTCCTGCAGCGGCTGAACGAGGAGGGGATCGGTGCCGGGATCCACTACCCGTTGCCGGTCCACCTGCAGGGGGCGTTCCGGTGGCTCGGGCACGGGCCGGGGGACTTCCCCGTCACGGAGCGCGCGGCCACGCAGATCCTCTCGCTGCCGCTGCACCCGCACCTGACCGCGGAGGACCAGGAGCACGTGGTCGAGAAGCTCGCCAAGGCGGTGCGCAATGTCTGACCCGGCGGCGCCGTACGTGCATCCGCGGGCGCTCTGCGAGAGCACCGAGGTCGGTGCCCGTACCCGGGTGTGGGCCTTCGCGCACGTCATGGAGGGGGCGGTGGTGGGGGAGGACTGCAACGTCTGCGACCACGCGTTCATCGAGTCCGGAGCACGGGTCGGCGACCGGGTGACGGTGAAGAACGGCGTCCTGGTCTGGGACGGCGTGCGGGTCGAGGACGACGTGTTCCTCGGACCGGCGGTGGTCTTCACCAACGACCTGCGACCCCGCGCGCACCTCAAGCGCTCCGGTGACGCGTTGACGCCCACGCTGGTGCGCCGGGGCGCGACCCTGGGGGCGAACGTCACGGTGGTGTGCGGGGTGACGATCGGCCGGCACGCGTTCGTGGCGGCCGGCAGCGTGGTGACCCGCGACGTGCCCGACTTCGCGTTCGTGGCCGGGAACCCGGCCCGCCAGCGCGGCTGGGTGTGCCGCTGCGGTGAGCGCCTCGTCGACGGCACCACGTGCCCGGCGGGACACCCGGCCGAGGCGTCCCTGACGACCGTGCCGTGAGCGGGCCGCTACCGTCGCGCGGCGGCCAGCTCGGCGTACGCCGTCTCGGTCGCCGCGACGGCGGTCCGGACGTCGAACCCCTGGCCGCGGGCACGGGCGCGTGCTGCCATCGCCTGCCGGCGGCCGGGATCGCGGGTCAGGTCGACCAGCGCCGCGGCCAGCGCGTGAGGGTCCCGGGGCTCCAACAGCAGGCCCTCCTGGCCGTCGGTCACGGCGTCCGGGATGCCGCCGACCCGGGTGGCGACGACCGGCAGCCCGCTGGCCATCGCCTCCATCAGCGCGATCGGGAAGCCTTCGTAGTGCGAGGCCATCACGAAGACGTCGGCGGCGCCGAGCAGGCGCATCACGTCGTCGCGGTAGCCCTCGATCCGGCAGCGTTCCCCGAGCTCCAGCTCGGCGTGCAGCCGGCGGACCTCGTCCTCGAGCGGGCCCTGGCCGACGATCACCAGCCGCAGCCGCGGCTCCTCGGCGAACGCGACGGCCGCGGCGTGCAGCAGGTCGGGGTAACCCTTCTCGTGCCGGAAGTTGGCCACCGTCACCGCGACCACGTCGTCCGGGCCGGCCCCGAGCTCGCGGCGCAGGGCCTCCCGGTCCGCGCCGGTGCTGACGTCGTCGAGCACGATGCCGTGCACCAGCACGTCCACGCCGTCGCGCTGCCGGGGCCACATGGACTCGCGGACCCGGGTCGAGACCGCCCACCGGCGCCGGTCGGAGCGGTGCAGCGAGGCGTTCAGGAACCGGGTGGGCCGGCTGTAGCTGTCCCAGGCGTTGTGCTCGGTCGAGACGAGGGCCGGCCGGGCGTCGCGGGGCAGGGTGCGTACGACGAGCCGGGTCACGCCGGCCACCAGCGGGGAGTGCAGGTGCACCACGTCGTAGCGCTCCCGGAGCAGGTGCCGCCGCAGCGCCCACGGCCACCAGCGGGGCCGGCCCTCGCCGACGAGGCAGTGGCTGGGCACGCCGTTGGCCTCCAGGTCGGCGACCAGCGCGGTCTTGTGCGGCAGCACGTAGGCGGCCTCGTAGCGGAACCGCTCGTGGTCCCCGACGCGGGCAGCGGAGACGAGCAGGCGCTCGGCGCCACCCGCTCCCAGGCCCTTGATCAGCCACAAGACCCGCACCGGTCGATCCATGCCGACAGTCTGACCGAGGGCGCGCTCGTGCGTGCCCGGTTTCCGAGGAGGTAGCCCGTGTGCGGCTTGGCAGGCGTCCTGGACCCGCGAGGGACCGGTGCGGAGCGCCTCGAGGAGATCGCGGTCGCACTCGGCACGGCGCTGCGGCACCGGGGCCCGGACGGGCACGGCGTCTGGTCCGACGCCGCGGCCGGCGTGGCGCTGGCCCACCGGCGGCTCTCGATCATCGACGTCTCGGAGCAGGGCAGCCAGCCGATGGTCTCGGCCGACGGCCGCTACGTGCTGGTCTTCAACGGCGAGATCTACAACCACCCCGAGCTGGCGCAGCGGCTGCGCGGCGACGGCGTCCGGCTCCGCGGGCACAGCGACACCGAGGTGCTGCTGGAGACGATCGCCAGGCGGTCGCTGGCGGAGGCGCTGGGCGACGCCAACGGCATGTTCGCCCTGGCGCTGTGGGACCGGCGGGAGCGGCGGCTCACCCTGGCACGCGACCGGTTGGGGGAGAAGCCGCTGTACTACGGCTGGGTCGGCGGCCGCTTCGTGTTCGCCTCCGAGGTCCGCTCGCTCGTGCTGGCGCCCGGCTTCGAGGGCCGCCTGGACGCCGGGGCCCTCGCGCTGCTGCTGCGGCACTCCTACATCCCGGCGCCGCACACCGTCTACGAGGGTGTCCACAAGCTCCTGCCGGGGCACCTGCTCGACGTGACCTCGGCGGGCAGCGGGGAGCCGCGGCCGTTCTGGACGCTGGCTCAGGCGGCCACCGCCGGGCGCGCGCACCTGCTGGACGAGACCGACGAGGCGCTGGTCGAGCGCGCGGAGTCGCTGCTGCAGGACTCGGTGCGCATGCGGATGGTCTCTGATGTGCCCCTGGGTGCGTTCCTCTCCGGCGGCGTCGACTCCTCGCTGGTGGTCGCGCTGATGCAGTCGGTCGCCGACCAGCCGGTCCGGACCTTCTCGGTCGCGGTGGGCGGGCAGTACGACGAGTCGCAGCACGCCGCCGCCGTGGCCGCCCACCTGGGCACCCGGCACACCGAGCTGCGGCTGAGCGAGACCGAGGCGCTGACGCAGGCCGTCCGGGTGCCCGCCCTCTACGACGAGCCGTTCGCCGATCCCTCGGCGCTGCCGACGGCGCTGGTGTGCGCCGCGGCCCGCGAGCACGTGACGGTGTGCCTGACCGGCGACGGCGGGGACGAGGTGATGGCGGGCTACAACCGTTACCTGGCAGCGGATCGGGCGCTGTCCCGGGTCGGACGGCTGCCCGCCGGAGTGCGCAGCGGCGTGGCCGGCGCGATCCGGTCCGTCCCCCCGCAGCAGTGGGACCGGATGGGTGCGCTGCTCCCGGCCCGGCGCCGACCTCCCGACCTCGGCACCAAGCTGCACAAGCTCTCCGGGGTTCTGGGGTCCGCCGACACCCTCGGGGCCTACCGGTCCCTCACCACGGTCCTCGACCCCGCGGTCCTGCTCCCCGGTGTGCGCGAGCCCGCAACGGCGGCGACCGACCCGTCCGGCCGACCGGCCGGACTCGACCCGCTGCACCTCATGCTGTTCCTGGACGGCGTGATGACGTTGCCGGACGACATGCTGGTCAAGGTGGACCGGGCGAGCATGGCCGTCTCGCTGGAGTGCCGGGTGCCGCTGCTGGACCACCGGTTCGTGGAGCTCGCCTGGAGCCTGCCGGCGCGCGCCAAGGTCCGGGACCGGCAGGGCAAGTGGCTGCTCCGCCAGGTGCTGCACCGGCACGTGCCCCGCGAGCTGCTCGACCGGCCCAAGCAGGGGTTCGACCCGCCGGTGGCGGGCTGGCTGCGGGGTCCGCTGCGGGACTGGGTCGGCGACCTGTTGTCCCCGGAGCGGCTGCGCCGCCAAGGTCTGCTCGACCCCGCGGCGGTCGCGACGTTGACCGCCGAGCACATGTCCGGCCGCAGGAACCACGACTACCCGCTGTGGACCCTGCTGATGCTCGAGGGCTGGCTGGAGGGCGAGCGGGTGGTCGCGCCGGCCTGACCGGGCCAGGTCCGGCGCTGGGCCTGCGCCACCTGACATACGCCCAAACTCGCCAGCGCGCACAGGCGCTTGCAGCGAGAGCGCCCGCCGAGCGGACGCGGTGCTCCGGTCGACAGCAGACGCGCGAGCAGTCGATGATCCTGGACATGGACCCTTGGCCAACGGAGAAGCTTGCCGACGCCCTTCGCGACGTCCTGGCTCGTGTGTCGGTGGCCACGGACTGCTACCAGCCTCTCGACGTCGCCGTCAAAGGACGCACGATCCGGCTCGGCCTCAAGATCTGCAACGACCCGACCACATACGTCGTCATGTTCTCCCCGGAGGCTCCCTACCTTGGCGCGAGCACCGGGGAGCAGTGCCGGTCTCCCGACGAGTGGGCGAAGGAGGTGTGGTTGATGCTCGACGAAGAGATCGGCACCCGAAGCGTCGACAACGCCAGGCGCTCCGCCCTGCCAGACGGGTTCGTTCAACTCCACCTGTAGCGGACCCGCATCAGATGGACGTGGACCCCGGGCTCAGCCGGAGACGCCCACCTGCTCACGCTCGAACCACTCGACGGTCGCGCGGACGCCGTCCTCCAGCAATACCGGCTCCACGTCGGGGAAGAGCGCTCGCAGCCGGGTCGGGTCGGCCTGCGAGTGCGGCACGTCGCCCTCCCGCGTCGGCAGGTCCTCACGCGCGAGCTCGCGGCCCAGGATCCGCTCGAGCAGCGCGACGAGCTCGTTCAACGACGTACGGCCCCGAAGGCGAGGTTGACGGGCCGGTCGCTGGTCACGCCCCGCTCCACGGCGTCGGCGATCACCCGGACGACGCTGCCCACGTAGGTGAAGTCCCGGGTCTGCTCTCCGCCGCCCTGCACCGGCAACGGACGACCGGCCAGGGCCGCGTCGACGAAGGCGGGGATGACCGCGGCGTAGGCGTGGCCGGCCGGCTGCAACGGCCCGAAGACGTTGAAGAACCGGAACGGCAGCACGTCGAGGCCGTAGCAGTGGTGGTAGGCGATGGCGTAGGCCTCGGTGGCGAGCTTGCTGACGGCGTAGGGAGACAGTGGCGCGGTCGGCATGTCCTCCTGCTTGGGCATCACCGCACTGGCGCCGTAGACCGAGGACGACGAGGCGAGCACGACCTGGCGGACGCCGGCGCGCCGCGAGGCCTCCAGAACCTCCAGCGTCCCGGTCGCGTTCGCGTGGTGGCTGGCCAGCGGGTTCGCGACCGAGCGTGGTACCGACGGGATCGCCGCGAGGTGCACGACGACGTCCGCGCCTCCGAGCGCCGTGTCCAGCATCGGACGGTCGAGGATGCTCGCCTCGAGGAACTCCACGTCGCACCCGGACAGGTTCGCCAGCCGACCGCTGGACAGGTCGTCGATCACGACGACTTTGGCGCCGCGCTCGCGCAGCGTCCTCGCAAGATGTGCGCCGATGAACCCGGCGCCCCCGGTAACCACAGCTCGCATGTTCACCCGCCGATCCCACTACGGAACTGGCTAGCAGCGAGAGACACGTCTGGGCCATCTTTGCAGCCACTGGTTCCGTCAGTCGTCGCCGGAGACCTAGCCTCGCTGTGAGATCAGCCGGGGGGGTTGACGATGTCTGACGCCGTCGCGAAGACCGCACGGGGGGCGAGCCGCCGAACGTCGCACCGGGGCGCGCAATCTTCACGTCCCGGAGGCGACCGGAGGAGAGCCCGATGCGGGTGATGCATGTGATCGACAGCCTGGGAGCGGGCGGGGCCGAGCAGTCGCTCTTCGAGCTGCTCCCGGGCCTGCGCGCGGCCGGCGTGGAGAGCTCGGTGGTGTGCCTGATCAGGAGGACCGCCGGCGTGCACGACGCGGTCGTCGAAGCGGGTTACCCCGTGCTGGTCGTCGGGGCCGACCGGATCCGGGCCGTGCGAGCGATCCGCCGGGAGATCCGGCGCCGTCGCCCGGACATCGTGCACACCTCGGTCTACGAGGCCGACGTGCTCGGCCGGCTGGCGGCAGCCGGCACGCCGGCCAAGGTGCTGACCAGCCTGGTGAACACCTACGGCTCGATCCGCCTCGCCGACCCGAGCATCGACCGGCGCAAGCTGGCCGCGGCCCGTGCCGTGGAGGGCTTCACCGCCCGCCACCTCACCGACCGCTTCCACGCCGTCTCCGCGACGGTCAAGGCCTCCGCCGTCACGGAGCTGCGCATCGACCCGGCTGCAGTGACCGTGGTCGAGCGCGGTCGCAACCTGAGCCGGCTCGGCGAGGCGACGCCGGCACGCCGAGCAGCCGTGCGAGGGCAGCTCGGGCTGCCGGAGAACGCCGAGGTGGTCCTGCACGTCGGGCGCCAGGATCCACGCAAAGGCCTGCTGACCCTGCTGGAGGCGATGATCGAGCTGGCCCGAGAGCGTCCGCGGCTGGTGCTGCTGCAGGCCGGACGCGAGGGAGCGGCGACTGACGTCCTGCTGCAGCTGGCCGGCTCGTCCGGCGTCGCGGACCGGCTGCGCTTCCTCGGCCACCGCACCGACATCGGCTCCCTGCTGGCGGCTGCGGACGTCTTCGCGTTTCCCTCGGTCTCCGAGGGGGGCGGCGGGAGCCTGCTCGAGGCGATGGCGATGAGCGTCCCGGCCGTGACCACCGACATCGCCGCGATGCTCGACGTCACCGACGGCGGCGAGGGCGTGGCGCTCGTGCCGGTCGGCGACGCGGCCGCGCTGGCCCGGGCGGTCGGCGACTACCTCGACGACCCCGCACGCGCGGCGGAGCAGGCAGCGCGCGCCCACAAGCTTTTCCTGGACCGGTTCACGCTCGAGCGGAGCGTGGCCGGGATGGTGCAGCTGTTCCGCGACCTCGCGGCTGAAGGGAGCCACTGATGTGCGGCATTGTCGGGTACGTCGGCCGGAGGCCGGTCACACCGCTCCTGCTGGAGGGGCTGGGTCGCCTGGAGTACCGCGGCTACGACTCCGCCGGGGTCGCGGTGCTCGAGCAGGACGGTGCGGAGCCCGCCAGCCTGCTGGTGCACAAGGTGGCCGGGCGGGTGCGTGACCTCGCCGCAGCACTGCCGGTGCCCGCCGGGCCCGCGGACCAGGACACCGCCGACGCCGCCGGGTCCTGCCGCGTCGGCATCGGCCACACCCGGTGGGCCACGCACGGCGCACCCACCGACGCGAACGCGCACCCGCACGTCAGCCACGACGGTCACGTCGCGGTGGTGCACAACGGCATCGTGGACAACGCCGCCGCGCTGCGCGCCGAGCTGCAGGCGGCCGGCGTGGAGCTCCGGTCCGAGACCGACACCGAGGTGCTGGCCCATCTCGTCGCGCAGTGCCACACGGGCTCGCTGGAGGAGGCCGTGCTGGAGGCGCTGTCCCGCGTGCAGGGCACTTACGGCCTGGCGGTCATCGACGTCCGGCACCCGGACCGCCTCGTCGTCGCCCGCAACGGCAGCCCGCTGATCATCGGCATCGGCGACGGCGAGATGCACGTGGCCAGCGACGTCTCCGCCTTGGTGCGCTACACCCGGCAGGTCGTGCACGTCGACGACGGCGAGCTCGCGACGCTGACCGCCGACGGCTTCCGCACCTTCACCCGCGACGTGCCCTCCACCGGCAAGCAGGCGGTGACCGTCGAGTGGGAGGACGTCGACTTCGACCAGGGCGACCACGACCACTTCATGGTCAAGGAGATCCACGAGCAGCCCGAGGCGGTACGGCGCTGCCTGCGCGGACGTCTCGACGAACGCTTCCACACCGCCCACCTCGGCGGCCTCGAGCTCGACGCCCGGGAGATGCGGGCGATCCGGAGGGTGAAGATCCTCGGTTGCGGCTCCGCCTACTACGCCGGCCAGCTCGGCGCGCAGCTCATCGAGGAGGTGGCGCGGATCCCCGCGGACGCCGAGCCGGCCTCGGAGTTCCGCTACCGCAACCCGGTGATCGACCCCGAGACGCTCTACGTCGCGGTGAGCCAGTCCGGCGAGACCTACGACACCCTGGCCGCGGTCCAGGAGATCAAGCGCAAGGGCGGCCGGGTGATCGGCCTGGTGAACGTGGTCGGTTCGACGATCGCCCGCGAGTGCTGCGGAGGGATCTACCTGCACGCCGGTCCGGAGGTGGCGGTCGCCTCCACCAAGGCGCTGACCAACATGAGCGTGGGTTTCGCCCTGCTGGGCATCCACCTGGGACGGATCCGGGACCTGTCGCCGGCGAACGGGCAGCGGCTCCTCGACGGGCTCGCGGCGCTGCCCGCGCAGATCGAGGAGGTCTTCGAGAGCCGGCCCAAGATCGCCGACGCGGCCGGCTGGCTGGCCACCGCCTCCAGCCTTTTCTTCGTGGGCCGGGTGCGGGGCTTCCCGGTGGCCCGGGAGGGCGCGCAGAAGCTCAAGGAGGTCTCCTACCTGCACGCGGAGGCCTACCAGACCTCCGAGCTCAAGCACGGCCCGCTGGCGCTGATCTCCCCGGAGCTGCCGACGGTGGCGATCGTGCCCGACGACGAGCTGCTCGACCGCAATCTGACCGCGCTGCACGAGATCGGGGCGCGCTCGGGACCGTTGATGGTGATCACCCACCAGGGCGTCGACGTGGGAGAGCTGGCGACCAGCGTCATCGAGGTGCCTCGCAACGAGCCGGAGCTCGACCCGATCCTGCTGACCATCCCGCTGCAGCTGCTCGCCTACGAGGTCTCGGTGCAGCTCGGTCGCGACATCGACAAGCCGCGCAACCTGGCCAAGAGCGTCACCGTGGAGTGAGCCGCGTGGGCCGCCGGGCGAGGTGGCGGCACGTGAAGTCATCGGTGGCAACGGCGATTGGGCAAGGATTCCGTTCCGTAGCCCGCGAGGGACTACCGAATCAGTTGCAGTCTGGTTAGGCTCGGGCTCGCCGGGACGCCCGGCCGAGACGACGTACGAGCAGGGGACGGAGCGCCATGAGCAAGCAGTTCCACAACATCATCGCCGGCGAGAAGGTGGCTGCCGCCTCCGGCGAGACCTACGACGTGGTGAACCCGGCCACCGGCGAGGTCTACGCCCAGGCACCGCACTCGTCGGCCGAGGACGTGGACCGCGCCATGCGGGCCGCCGACAAGGCCTTCGAGACCTGGGGCGAGTCGACCCCCTCCGAGCGGCAGCAGGCGATGCTGAAGCTTGCCGACGCGCTGGAGAAGCGGGCCGACGAGTTCGTCGCCGCCGAGTGCGAGAACACCGGCAAGCCGATCACGCTGACCGCCGAGGAGGAGCTGCCGCCCTCGGTCGACGAGCTGCGCTTCTTCGCCGGGGCCGCCCGGGTGCTCGAGGGCCGTTCGGCCGGGGAGTACATGAAGGACCACACCTCGATGGTCCGGCGGGAGCCGATCGGCGTGGTCGGGCAGGTGACGCCGTGGAACTACCCGCTGATGATGATGATCTGGAAGATCGCCCCGGCGCTGGCGGCGGGCAACTGCGTGGTGCTCAAGCCCTCCGACACCACGCCGGCCTCCACGACGCTGTTCGCCGAGATGGCGCAGGAGTTCTTCCCGCCGGGCGTCTTCAACGTGATCTGCGGGGACCGGGACACCGGCCGGGCGATCGTGGAGCACGAGATCCCCGAGATGGTCTCGATCACCGGCTCGGTCCGGGCCGGCATGGAGGTCGCCGGGTCGGCGGCCGCCCAGCTGAAGCGCACCCACCTCGAGCTCGGTGGCAAGGCCCCGGTGATCGTCTTCGACGACGCCGACGTCGAGAAGGCCGCCGAGGCGATCGCGATGGCCGGCTACTTCAACGCCGGCCAGGACTGCACGGCCGCGACCCGGGTGCTGGCCGCGCCGGGGGTGCACGACGAGTTCGTCGCGGCGCTCACCGAGCAGGCCCGCAACACGAGGACCGGGGCGCCCGACGACCCGGACATCCTCTACGGCGCGCTCAACAACGCCAACCAGCTCTCCCGGGTCAGTGGCATGGTCGAGCGGCTGCCCGACCACGCCCAGGTCGAGATCGGCGGCTCCCGGCAGGGGGAGCGGGGGTTCTTCTTCGAGCCCACCGTCGTCTCCGGCCTGCTCCAGGACGACGAGGCCAGCCAGGAGGAGATCTTCGGCCCGGTGATCACGGTGCAGAAGTTCGACGACGAGGGGGAGGCGCTGCGCTGGGCCAACGGCGTGAAGTACGGTCTCGCCTCCTCGGTGTGGACCCGCGACCACGCCCGCGCCCTGCGGGTCTCCAAGCGGCTCAACTTCGGCGTGGTGTGGATCAACACGCACATCCCGTTCGTCTCCGAGATGCCGCACGGCGGCTTCAAGTACTCCGGTCACGGCAAGGACCTCTCCCTCTACAGCCTCGAGGACTACACGCGCATCAAGCACGTGATGTCCTACATCGGGGAGTGACCGCGTGAGGATCCTGCTGGTCGGGGCCGGCGGCGTCGGCTCCGCGTTCGTCGCGATCGCGGCGCGCCGCGACTTCTTCGAGCACGTCGTCGTGGCCGACTACGACCTCGCCCGCGCCGAGCGGGCGGTGGACGCGCAGGGCGGGGACGTCCGGTTCCGGGCCGCCCGGGTCGACGCGTCCTCGGCCGACTCGGTCGCCGCGCTGGTGCGCGAGCACGGCTGCACGCACGTCATGAACGCGGTCGACCCACGGTTCGTCATGCCGATCTTCGAGGGTGCGTTCGCGGCCGGGGCGGACTACCTCGACATGGCGATGAGCCTGTCCCGGCCGCACCCGGAGGCGCCGTACTCCCGGGTCGGGGTCAAGCTCGGCGACGAGCAGTTCGCCGTGGCGGGGGAGTGGGAGGCGGCCGGGCGGCTCGCGCTGTGCGGCATCGGCGTGGAGCCGGGGCTCTCCGACGTGTTCGCGCGCTACGCCGCCGACCACCTCTTCGCGGAGATCGACGAGCTGGGGGTGCGGGACGGGGCGAACCTGAGCGTCGACGGCTACGAGTTCGCGCCCTCGTTCTCCATCTGGACGACGATCGAGGAGTGCCTGAACCCGCCGGTGGTGTGGGAGGCGGACCGGGCGGACACGGACGGCGGATGGTTCACCACCGAGCCGTTCAGCGAGCCGGAGGTCTTCGACTTCCCCGAGGGCATCGGCCCGGTGGAGTGCGTCAACGTCGAGCACGAGGAGGTGCTCCTGATGCCGCGCTGGGTCGAGGCGAAGCGGGTGACCTTCAAGTACGGCCTGGGTGACGAGTTCATCGACGTGCTCAAGACGCTGCACAAGCTGGGCCTGGACCGCACCGACAAGGTCCGGGTCGGTGGGGTCGAGGTGTCGCCGCGCGACGTCGTCGCGGCGTGCCTGCCGGACCCGGCCGGCCTCGGCGACCGGATGCGCGGCAAGACCTGCGCCGGTCTCTGGGTGAGCGGCACCGGCAAGGACGGCGAGCCGCGCTCGACGTACCTCTACCACGTGGTCGACAACGAGTGGTCGATGCGGGAGTACGGCCACCAGTGCGTGGTCTGGCAGACCGCGGTGAACCCGGTGGTGGCGCTGGAGCTGCTCGCGAACGGCACCTGGACGGGGAGCGGGGTGCTGGGTCCGGAGGCGTTCGACGCGCGGCCGTTCCTGGACCTGCTCACCGCCTACGGCTCGCCGTGGGGGACGCAGGAGCTGCCGGTCAGCTGAACGGGTCGACCCACCAGCCGAGGCTGACCGCCCGCACCTGCGGGCGGCTCTTGTCCCAGCACGACCAGTGCGGGGTGCTGCCCGGTCCGGACTCCCAGCTGAGCACGTAGCTGCGGAAGTTGCCGCCGGCGTACTCGTTGCAGGCCTCGTTGGCGGCGGTCCGCAGCGCGGGGGTCACCGGCGGACCGTAGAAGTAGATCGCGAAGCCCACGAACACCGCGACGACGACGAACAGCGACCGGACGCTGCGCATCGACAGTCCGTGCTGTCCCGTTGCGGACACTCCCATGCGGGCACCTCCCGAGGGAACTGTAGGGATGCCGCAGTGTTTTTCGCCGGGAAACGCCCGAGTCGCTCAGGCGGTGGCCTCGAACGCCTCGGCGAGCACGTCGAAGGCCTCCTCGAGCAAGGCGTCGGGCATCACCAGCGGCGGCAGGAAGCGCAGCACGTTGCCGTAGGTGCCGCAGGTCAGCGTGACCACGCCCTGGCTGTGGCAGTAGGCGGAGAGCGCGCCGGCACGAACGGGGTCAGGGAGTCGCCCGTCCGCGCCGACGATCTCGACGGCCACCATGGCCCCCCGGCCCCGGACGTCCCCGATGCAGGGGTGTGCCTTCGCCAGGCCGTCGAGTCTGTGGGTCATCACCGCGCCGAGGCGGCGGGCGGCGGCGGAGAGGTCGTGGGTCTCCATCGCCTCCATCGCGCCGAGCGCCGCGGCGCAGGCCACCGGGTTGCCGCCGTACGTGCCGCCCAGGCCGCCCGCGTGCACGGCGTCCATGATCTCCGCGGTGCCGGTGACCGCGGCCAGCGGGAAGCCGCCGGCGATGCCCTTGGCGAGGGTGAGGAGGTCGGGGACCACGCCCTCGTGGTCGACGGCGAACCAGTCGCCGGTGCGGCAGAAGCCGGTCTGGATCTCGTCGGCGACGAAGACGATGCCGTTGGCGGAGGTCCACTCCTTGAGCCGCGGCAGGAAGCCGTCGGCGGGGACCACGAAGCCGCCCTCGCCCTGGATCGGCTCGATGACGATGCAGGCCAGGTTGGCGGCACCGACCTGCTTCTCGAGCAGGTCGATGGCCCGGTCCGCCGCGCCGACGCCGTCGATCTCCGCGGGCTCGCGGAAGGGGTAGGACATCGGTGCCCGGTAGACCTCGTTGGCGAACGGCCCGAAGCCCTGCTTGTAGGGCATGTTCTTCGAGGTCATCGCCATCGTGAGGTTGGTGCGACCGTGGTAGGCGTGGTCGAACACCGCGACAGCGGTCCGGCCGGTGGCCGCGCGGGCGATCTTGACGGCGTTCTCGACCGCCTCGGCGCCGGAGTTGAACAGCGCCGACTTCTTCGCGTGGGTGCCGGGGGTGAGCTCGGCGAGCTTCGCGCAGACGTCGACGTAGCCGTCGTAGGGGGTGACCATGAAGCAGGTGTGCGTGAAGGCCGCGGTCTGGGCCACCACCCGCTCGACGACCTCGGGAGCGGCGTTGCCCACGCCGGTCACCGCGATGCCGGAGGCCAGGTCGATCAGCGAGTTGCCGTCGGCGTCGACGAGCACGCCCCCTCCCGCGCGCTCGACGAACACCGGCAGCGTGGTCCCGACCCCGGCGGCCACCAGCTGCTGGCGGCGGGCGAACTTCTCCAGGGAACGGGGCCCCGGTACGGCGGTGACGAGGCGGCGCTCCTGGGGCAGTCCCGGCCCTCCGGCGCCGCCGGTGGCGGCCTCATGCGTCATGGGCTCACCCTACGACGCTGTCCCGGGGATGGCTACGGATCGCCGGGGCGAGGAGGAGTCGGACCGCGGAAACCGGAGGTGGCTCCGGCTCGGACGCGAGGAATCCGTGGCACAGGCAGGGATCAGGCAGGATGGAGGCATGTCTGTGCCTCGACGAGACGTCGTCATCCTCGGCTCCACGGGGTCCATCGGGACCCAGGCGCTGGAGCTGGTCCGCGCGCACCCCGACCGGTTCCGCGTCGTCGGGCTCACCGCGGGCGGCTCGGATCCCGACGCGTTCGGGCGTCAGGTGCAGGAGTTCGCGCCGCGCTTCGCCGAGCTCGGCGAGGAGGCCTCGTGCGCGGCCGCCGCCCTGGAGTGCGACGTGGTGCTCAACGGCATCAGCGGCGCGGTCGGGCT